>NZ_JBHWWF010000022.1:0-156562 GCF_042736455.1 Streptomyces sp. NPDC060064 | reverse complement strand
AGCGTTAGGGAAACGCCCGGTTACATTCCGAACCCGGAAGCTAAGCCTTTCAGCGCCGATGGTACTGCAGGGGGGACCCTGTGGGAGAGTAGGACGCCGCCGAACAATCTTTCAAGGACCCGTGGTCCAGCGTTCACGCTGGGCTACGGGTCCTTTTTTGTTTTGCCTATTTTTCGAAGCGCGTCCGATGGCCGGCTGCGCGAGAATGACTGCAGTACCCGAAGACAGGAGTCACGCCGATGTCCACCAACTCTCCCGACGACCGTCCGGAGCGCGAGCCGCGTCGTAGGGACGGTGGCGACCGGGGCGGTTTCCGCGGCGGCCGTGACGACCGGGATCGTGGGCCGCGCCGTGACGATGACCGTGGTGGCTACCGTGGGCCGCGTCGTGATGATGACCGTGGTGGTCGTCCCAGCAGTGGTGGCGGCGGCGGTGGTTACGGCCGGCGTGATGACCGGCCGAGTGGTCCGCGTCGTGATGATGACCGTGGTGGTCGTCCCAGCAGTGGTGGCGGCTACGGGTCGCGCCCGAGCAGCGGTGGCGGGTACGGCGCACGCCGTGACGACGACCGTGGCGGTCGCCCCAGCGGTGGTGGCGGTGGCTACGGCCGTCGCGATGACCGGCCGAGTGGTCCGCGTCGCGATGATGACCGTGGCGGTCGCCCCAGCGGCGGCGGCGGTGGCTACGGCCGTCGTGATGACCGGCCGAGTGGTCCGCGTCGCGACGATGACCGTGGTGGTCGTCCCAGCAGTGGCGGCGGCTACGGGTCGCGCCCCAGCGGCGGCGGTGGCTATGGCCGTCGTGATGACCGGCCGAGTGGCCCGCGTCGCGACGATGAGCGCGGTGGACGCCCGAGCAGCGGTGGCGGGTACGGCGCACGCCGTGACGACGACCGTGGCGGTCGCCCCGGCGGCGGTGGCGGTGGTTACGGGCGTCGTGATGACCGGCCGAGTGGTCCGCGTCGTGACGATGACCGTGGTGGTCGTCCCAGCAGTGGCGGCGGCTACGGGTCGCGCCCCAGCGGTGGTGGCGGGTACGGCGCACGCCGTGACGACGACCGTGGCGGTCGCCCCAGCGGCGGTGGCGGTGGCTACGGCCGTCGCGATGACCGGCCGAGTGGCCCCCGCCGTGACGACGAGCGTGGCGGTGCCTTCCGGCGTGATGACCGGGACCGCGACCGGGATCGTGGGCCGCGTCGTGACGATGACCGTGGTGGCTACGGTGCGCCGCGTCGCGATGATGACCGTGGTGGTCGTCCCAGCAGTGGCGGCGGCTACGGGTCGCGTCCCAGTGGCAGTGGCAGTGGCAGTGGCGGCGGCGGTGGTTACGGCCGTCGCGACGACGACCGTGGCGGTCGCCCCAGCGGTGGTGGCGGCTACGGGCGCCGCGAGGACCGGCCGAGCGGTCCGCGTCGCGACGACGACCGTGGCGGTCGCCCCAGCGGTGGTGGCGGTGGTTACGGGCGCCGCGACGACCGGCCGAGTGGCCCCCGTGGTGACGACCGCGACCGCGGTGGGTACCGCGGGCAGCGCGACGACCGACGTGACGACCGTGGCGGGTACCGCGGGTCTCGTGACGACCGTGGTGGCTACGGGCGGCGCGACGACCGCGACCGCGGTGACCGGGAGCCGATCAAGCGGCTGCCGATTCCCGAGGACGTCACGGGCGACGAGATCGACAAGGACGTACGGCAGGAGCTTCAGAGCCTGCCGAAGGGCCTCGCCGAGGACGTGGCCAAGAACCTCGTCATGGTCGCCAATCTGATCGACGAGGACCCCGAGCAGGCGTACGCCTACTCCAAGGTGGCGCTGCGGCTCGCTTCTCGTGTGGCCGCCGTGCGCGAGGCCGCGGGTTTCGCCGCGTACGCGACGCAGAAGTACTCGGAGGCGCTTGCCGAGTTCCGTGCGGCCAAGCGGATGACCGGGAGCGTCGAGCTGTGGCCCGTCATGGCGGACTGCGAGCGGGGGCTCGGGCGGCCCGAACGGGCGATGGCGATGGCCGGTGAGCCCGAGGTGCAGAAGCTCGACAAGGCCGGCCAGGTCGAAATGCGGCTGGTCGCGGCCGGAGCGCGACGGGACATGGGGCAGATCGACGCTGCCATCGTGACCCTGCAGAGCCCCGAGCTGGCGTCCAACTCCGTACAGCCCTGGACCGCGCGGCTGCGTTACGCGTACGCCGACGCGCTGCTGGCCGCCGGGCGCGACGGCGAGGCGCGTGAGTGGTTCGCCAAGGCGCTCGAGGCGGACAAGGACGGGGCGACCGACGCCTCGGACCGGCTCGCCGAGATAGACGGTGTGGAGTTCGTCGACGCCATGGGCGAGGACGAGGCGCCCGACGCGTCCACGGAGCCGGCCGCCGCCGCCGACGAGGCCGAAAGTGACGTCGACGGCGAGGCCGACAGCGACGCCGACGGCGATGTCGAGGGTGACAAGGCCGAGTAGGTAAGTACACGCAGACGAAAGGGCGGCACCCGGCATGGGTGCCGCCCTTTCGTATGTCCGTATCTCGTCGTCAGTTCTCGTCGTCAGTCCGTCGGTTCGTCAGTCCAGTGCGAGGCTTCTGAGGACCAGGCCCGTCGCCGGCTTCGGGCCGAACGACGTGGACTTGCGGGGCATCGTGACCCCCTCGCGAGCGAGATTCCGCACGACCTCTTCCCGCACCGGATGCATCACCACCGCGGTGCCGCCCTTGCGTTCCGCCTGCTCGACGGCCGCCTCCGTGTCATGGATGTAGGCGATGTGCTCCGGGGTGTCCGGGATCCGCCAGATGTGGTCCAGGAGCGTGGAGTGGAGGACCGTGGCGTCGAGTGTGCGCCAGGCCTCGGGGCGGTCGCGCCGGACCGTACGGGACAGCAGCTCGACGTCCGGGCGGTCGACGAGGTGGAATCCGCCGTCGCCCGCGAGGAGGAAGGCGTTGCCCTCGGCGGCCGCGTTCGCGAGAGTCTCGAGCGCCTGTGGAAGCGGGCCGTCGAGTTGCTGGATGCGGAACGAGCCGGTCAGAGCGGTCAGCGCCTCGGAGACAGGGAGGCGGTGCAACAGGCGGTGGATGGCGCGCACCCTGAGGGGATAGCGGGCCGTGTCGATCAGCAGGACCAGGCCGTAGTTCCACGGGCTCGGGGAAGGGTGTTCGGCGCGCAGCCGCAGATAGGTCGCCCAGCGGTGGTGGCCGTCGGCGATCAGCGCCTGGTGGTCGGAGAGATCGGCGCGGACCTCGGACAGGTCGTCGGGGTCCGTCACGGACCACAGCCGGTGCTTGAAGCCGTCCTCCGTGGTGGTGGCCAGCAGCGGGGTACGCAGGATGGTGCGGTCGATAACGGCGGTCGCGCCGGTCGCACCGCCCGTGCTGCGGTAGGTGAAGAGCAGCGGTTCCAGATTGGCGGCGGTCGTACGCATCAGAGCCGCGCGGTCCGCGACGACGTCCGGCATCACGTCCTCGTGCGGGAGGACGACGCCCTCGGACGGTTCGGACAGTGCGAGCGCCCCGATGATGCCCCGCTGGAGGATGTCGTCCCTGCGCTGCTCGTACACGTAGAACGCGGGCTCGGGGTCCGGGGCCAGGATGCCCTCGGAGAGCCAGCGGTCGAGGGTGTCGGCGGCCTGCTGGTTGCGGGCGCCAGCGGTGTTCGCCTGCGGGAGGATAAGCCGGACGATGTTGTGCGGATCCGCCGACTCCAGATGGAGCAGGCCGTCGGGCCTGACGACGACGTCGTACGGCGGTGAGGTCACGGCGGCGAGACTGCCGACCCGCTCAGGGACATAGCGCAGTCCACGGAACGGGATCAGGTGCAGACCGTCATTGGCCGCGGGACCTTCGGTGTTCATTTGTGCATCGTATGTGGGTCGCGCGGATGAGCGATGATCGGGGAGCGACACTGAGCGAGGAGCGGAAACGAATGAGCCAGCAGAGCAGGAACCGGCCGAGCGGTAGTGCGACGGCGCTGAGCGAGGTGTACGACACGGCGCTGCTCGACCTCGACGGAGTGGTGTACGCGGGCGGTGAGGCGATTGCGCACGCCGTGGATTCGCTGCTGACGGCGCGGGACGGCGGGATGCATCTCGCCTATGTGACCAACAATGCGCTGCGGCCGCCCGAGGCCGTGGCCGCGCACATCACCGAGCTGGGCGTGCCCACCGACGCGGCGGATGTCATCAACTCCGCACAGGCCGTGGCCCGGTTGATCTCCGAGCAGGTGCCGGCCGGTTCCCGGGTGCTGGTGGTCGGCGGGGAGGGGCTGCGGGTCGCGCTGCGCGAGCGCGGGCTCGAGCCGGTGGAGTCCGCCGACGACGATCCGGCGGCGGTGGTGCAGGGGTACGGCGGTCCTGACCTGGCCTGGGGGCGGTTCGCCGAGGCCTGTTACGCGATCGCGCGGGGCGTGCCGTGGTTCGCTTCCAACACGGATCTGACGATTCCGAGTGCGCGCGGGATCGCGCCGGGCAATGGTGCGGCCGTGGAGGTCGTACGGATCGCGACGGGTGCGGAGCCGCAGGTGGCGGGCAAGCCGCTGCCGCCGATGCACAAGGAGACGATCCTGCGGACGGGTGCGCGTAGGCCGCTGGTGGTCGGGGACCGGCTGGATACGGACATCGAGGGTGCGTTCAACGGCGGCGTGGACTCGCTGCTCGTACTGACCGGGGTGACGGACGGCGCGCAGCTGCTGGCCGCGCGGCCCGAGCACCGGCCGACCTATGTGGACGCCGATCTGCGCGGGATGCTGACCGGG
The DNA here is from genome assembly GCF_042736455.1 of Streptomyces sp. NPDC060064. Taxonomy (NCBI): domain Bacteria; kingdom Bacillati; phylum Actinomycetota; class Actinomycetes; order Kitasatosporales; family Streptomycetaceae; genus Streptomyces; species Streptomyces sp. NPDC060064. The sequence continues at coordinate 151,842 of NZ_JBHWWF010000022.1, read as the reverse complement.
CAGCCCGAAGTCGGTGAGGCGGAGGGCGGGTTCACATGCGGCGGGTGGACCGCGTCCGTACGGGAGGACGAGCTGGCGCTCGACGGGGACGGCGAGCCGTTGGACGGGCTGCGGGCGCTGTGTGCTGCGGCCTGGACCGACGCCGGGGACGGCGTGTGCGAGCTGGACGCGGACAAGGTGCTGTCCCGGCTGGGACTGTAGGGCCGTGCCCCGCGGGTGGGGCGGAGGGACTTCGGTCCATACGATGCGTCTCTTCCTTCCGCGGTCGTCCTTGAAGCGCCGACTCCCTTTCTTCGCGCCGGAGTCGGCGGCAGGGGAGGCTGGTCCGGCCGGCGCCATTCACGGAAGGGGAGCCCCCTCGCCGTGGCGAGGGTAGGCTAACCTAACCTCGTGTTGGTCGACAGTCCCCCCAAACAGAGCGCGGAGCCGCAATCCGCACCCGCATCCCGGAGGCGGCACGCGCTGCGCGCCACCGGGTTGCTCGTGTCAGTCGGCATCCTGCTGCTGGTCTGCCTCGCGAGCATCGCGACAGGTGCCAAGTCGATGCCGCTGTCCGACGTGTGGCACGGCCTGTTCCACAACTCGGGCGCCGGCAACGACGTGATCGTCCACGATGTTCGTGTACCGCGGACCCTGCTCGGCCTGATCGTCGGCGCGGCTCTCGGACTCGCCGGCGCGGTGATGCAGGCGCTGACCCGCAACCCGCTCGCGGAACCGGGACTGTTGGGCGTGAACGCCGGCGCCTCGGCCGCCGTCGTCTCCGCCATCAGCTTCCTCGGCGTCACCTCGCTCACCGGCTATGTGTGGTTCGCGTTCCTGGGCGCGGGCGTCGTCTCCGCGCTCGTGTACATCCTCGGCGGCAGCCGGGGCGCGACACCGGTACGCCTCGCGCTCGCCGGAACCGCCGTCAGCGCCGCGCTCGTCGGCTATATCCACGCCGTACAGCTGCTGGACGCGGCCGCGCTCGACCGGCTCCGGTTCTGGACGGTCGGCTCGCTGGCCTCGGCCGATATGGAGACCATCGGCAAGGTGGCGCCTTTCATCGGCATCGGCGTGTTGCTCGCGCTGCTGCTCGCACGGCCGCTGAACGCGATGGAGATGGGTGACGACACCGCCCGCGCGCTGGGCGCGCATCTGAACCGCACCCGCATCCTCTCGATGCTCGCCGTCACTCTGCTGTGCGGGTCGGCGACCGCCGCCTGCGGGCCGATCGTCTTCATCGGGCTGATGATCCCGCATCTCGTCCGCGCCATCACAGGTCCGGACATGCGGTGGATCCTGCCGTACGCGACGGTCCTCTCGCCCGTCCTGCTGCTGGGCGCCGATGTCGTCGGCCGGGTCATCACCCGCCCCGCCGAGCTGCAGGTCGGCATCGTCACCGCGCTGATCGGCGGGCCCGTCTTCATCCATCTCGTACGCCGCAAGAGGATGGCCCAGCTGTGAAGGCCGTGCTGTGTCTTCCCGGGGGACAACCTCCGGACCCCCGGCAGGACAGACAGCTCCGACGACCTGCCCGGAACGTCATGCGAGGGAAATCCCAGTGAAAGCCATACGCACCCCCGGCGGGCTCTCCGTCCGGGTCGATCCGCGCGCGGCCGTCGTCGTGCTGCTGCTCGCCGCGGCCACCGCGGCCACCGGAGTCGTACTCATCGGCAGCGGCGACTTCCCGATCTCACCCGGCGAGGTGATCGCCACGCTGCTCGGGAACGGCACGCCGGCGCAGGAGTTCATCGTTCAGGATCTGCGGCTGCCGCGAGTGCTGGTCGGAGTGCTCGTCGGCGCCTCGCTCGCCCTCAGCGGCGCGATCTTCCAGTCCATCACCCGTAATCCGCTGGGCAGTCCGGACGTCATCGGCTTCGGGCAGGGCGCGACCGTCGGCGCGCTCAGCGTCATCGTGCTCTTCCACGGCGGGGCCGTCGCGGTGGCGGGCGGCGCGCTCGTCGGCGGAGTGGCGACCGGCGTCGGCGTCCATGTACTGGCCTGGAAGCGCGGGGTGCACGGCTACCGGCTGGTCCTCGTCGGTATCGGCATCGCCGCCGTGCTCACCGCCGCCAACCAGTATCTGCTCACCAAGGCCAGCCTGGTCGACGCCATCCAGGCCACGCTCTGGATGACCGGCTCGCTCGACGGCCGCGACTGGGCGCAGGTCTGGCCACTGCTGGGCGTGTGCGCCGTTCTCGTGCCGCTGGTGTCCGGGTACGGGCGGCCGCTGCGGATGCTGGAGATGGGCGACGACGCGGCGTACGCGCTGGGCGCGCCGGTCGAACGCACCCGTGTGGTGCTGTTGAGCGCCGGCGTCCTGCTGGTCTCGGTCGCGACCGCGGCGGCGGGGCCGATCACCTTCGTCGCGCTGAGCGCACCGCAGCTCGCCCGTCGGCTGACCCGCTCGCCCGGCCCGAACCTGGCCGCCGCCGCGGTGATGGGCGCCGCGCTGCTGCTGGTCGCCGACTGGATCGCCACCAACGCCTTCGGCGAGCGGCAGTTGCCGGTCGGTGTGGTGACCGGAGTGCTCGGCGGCTGCTATCTGCTCTGGCTGCTGGTCACCGAACGCAAGGCAGGACGCATATGAGCACGGTGAAGCCCGTGGCAGACGAACCATCGGAATCCAGGAGTACGACGACAATGCAGCGCCTCACCGCGGAATCGGTCACCCTCGGCTACGACCAGCGGGTCATCGCCGAGAACCTCTCGGTGGAGATCCCCGACAACTCCTTCACAGTGATCGTCGGCCCCAATGCCTGCGGAAAGTCGACACTGCTGCGTGCCCTGTCCCGGATGCTGAAGCCGTCCGAGGGACGGGTCCTGCTGGACGGACAGACCATCCACTCGCTGCCGGCCAAGAAGGTCGCCAGGACGCTGGGCCTGCTGCCGCAGTCGACGATCGCACCGGACGGGATCACGGTCGCCGACCTCGTCGCACGCGGCCGCTATCCGCACCAGGGGCTGCTGCGTCAGTGGTCGCCGGAGGACGAGCGGATTGTCGAGGAATCGATGGCCGCGACCGGAGTCGGCGAACTGGCGGAGCGCTATGTCGATGAATTGTCCGGTGGGCAGCGGCAGCGCGTATGGATCGCGATGGCACTGGCCCAGCAGACCCCACTGCTGCTGCTCGACGAGCCCACGACATTCCTCGACATCCAGCACCAGCTCGAGGTGCTCGACCTGTGCGCGGAGCTGCACGAGACGCAGGGGCGGACGCTTGTCGCCGTACTGCATGACCTCAATCAGGCCGCCCGTTACGCCACACACCTCATCGCGCTGCGCGAAGGGAAGATCGTCGCCGAGGGCGCGCCCGCGGATGTGGTCACCGCCGAGCTGGTGGAGCAGGTCTTCGGGGTGAAGAGCCAGGTCATCGACGACCCGGAGTCCGGGACGCCGCTGGTGGTGCCGGCATCCCGGAGGCGTAGCGCCACGGTGGTGTCCTGACCGCTGAAGCAGCTGCCCGGCCGCCGCGGCAGTGCACCGGCCGCCACGGCAGCGTCCCGGCCGTCACGGCAGTGCAGTGACCGCTACAGCAGCGTCCTCAGGCGCAGCAGATCGCGGAAGCCGGCCTCGAGCCTGACCCGGCCGGAGGCCCAGGCCTTCGCGAAGTTCAGCTCACCGTTCACCATGGCCACCAGATCGTCGCCGCTCATCGCGAGACGGATCTGAGCCCTGTCGGGCGGCGGTCCCTGGAGCGTGTCGACCACATCGATCCGGCCGTCCACGAGGCGGCCGGTGAAGGTGATGTCCAGGTCCTTGATGTGGCAGCTGAGGGAACGGTCGAGCGCGGCAGCGCTGCGTACATCACCGTCCGCCTGTGCCAGGTTGTCCGAGAGTTTGTCGAGTGCGCTGCGGCACTCTTCCGTCGTCGCCATCGTGATCGACGGTACCTCAGGGCTTCGCGGTAGCGTCTGGGCATGAGCGACTCGATGCCGGGCCCTGAGATCCAGGAGCAGGGGTTTCAGGAGGGACCAGTGAGCCCGGAGCCGGAGAACCCAGCGTCCGAGAACCCAGCGTCCGAGAACACGGACCGGGAGAGCCGGGAGCCGGTGGGGCCCGGGGCGGCTGCCCGTCAGGCCTACGACCCTGCCGCGCCCGCGCCCGTCGGCGTGCAGCGCGTGCCGACCGGCAACGCCGATGTCGACGACCGGCTGGAGCGGCTGGCCGACGCCGACCACCTCCCGGCGGACGGACACCTCGAGGTGTACGAGGATGTACACCGGGGGCTGCGCGACGCGCTGACCGCGCTCGACGCACGCCCGGCACCTGCGCCTCAGGGGCCCTCGCCATCACCGTCGTACGACAACAGGAGCTGAACCGAACGTGGCAGGAGTGGCCCGCCGCCGTCTCGACGCCGAGCTGGTACGCCGCAACCTCGCACGCTCGCGCGAGCACGCGAGCCAGCTGATCGCCGCGGGACGGGTGACGGTCGGCGGCAACACCGCGACCAAACCCGCGACCCAGGTCGAGACCAGCGCCGCCGTCGTCGTCACCGCAGACGACAGCGACCCCGACTACGTCTCGCGCGGCGGACACAAGCTCGCCGGCGCGCTGGCGGCCTTCGTGCCGCTCGGGCTGAAGGTCGAGGGCAGGCGGGCACTGGACGCGGGCGCGTCCACCGGCGGCTTCACGGACGTACTGCTGCGGGCGGGCGTCGCCCATGTCGTCGCCGTCGACGTCGGATACGGACAACTCGCCTGGTCTCTTCAGAGTGATGAACGCGTGACGGTCAAGGACCGTACGAATGTGCGCGAGCTGACGCTGGAGACGATCGACGGTGAGGCGGTGGACCTGGTGGTGGGGGACCTTTCCTTCATTCCGCTCGGCCTCGTCCTGCCCGCGCTCGTCCGGTGTACGGCGTCCGGCGCGGATCTGGTGCTGATGGTCAAGCCGCAGTTCGAGGTGGGCAAGGAACGCCTCGGCAGCGGCGGGGTCGTCCGTGACCCGGAGCTGCGCGCGGACGCGGTACGGAATGTGGCGCGCAAGGCGGGGGAGCTCGGTCTCGGCGTGCTGGGCATCACGGCCAGCCCGCTGCCGGGCCCCTCCGGAAACGTCGAGTATTTTCTGTGGCTCCGGGCCGGAGCGCCCGAGCTCGACCCGGCGGACGTCGACCGTGCAGTGGCGGAGGGACCTCGTTGACAACGACACCGGCAGCGACACCAGCACGTACCGTTTTCCTGCTCGCACACACCGGCAGACCTGCGGCGATCCGCAGTGCCGAACTCGTCGTACAGGGGCTGCTGCGCAACGGTCTCGGCGTACGCGTACTGGAGGCGGAAGCGGCCGACCTGCCGCTGCCGCCGTCCGTCGAGACGGTCCGCGAGGCGACTCCCGACGTACTCGACGGCTGTGAACTGCTGATCGTGCTCGGCGGGGACGGGACCCTGCTGCGCGGCGCCGAATTCGCCCGCGCCTCCGGGGTGCCGATGCTCGGCGTCAACCTGGGGCGGGTCGGCTTCCTGGCGGAGGCCGAGCGCGACGACCTCGACAAGGTCGTCGACCGCGTCGTCACCCGCGAGTACGAGGTCGAGGAGCGCATGACCATCGATGTCGTCGTGCACAGCAACGGCGATGTCGTGCACCAGGACTGGGCGCTGAACGAGGCGGCGGTGCAGAAGGTCTCGCCCGAGCGGATGCTCGAGGTCATCCTCGAGATCGACGGGCGGCCGGTGACCGGCTTCGGCTGCGACGGCATCGTCTGCGCGACGCCGACCGGCTCGACCGCGTATGCGTTCTCCGCCGGCGGCCCGGTGGTCTGGCCGGAGGTGGAGGCGCTGCTGATGGTGCCGATCGGCGCGCACGCCCTGTTCGCCAAGCCGCTGGTGACCTCGCCGACGTCGGTACTCGCGGTGGAGGTGCAGCCGCACACACCGCAGGGGGTGCTGTGGTGCGACGGGCGCAGGACGGCCGAACTGCCGCCGGGCGCACGGGTGGAGGTACGGCGCGGGGCCGTTCCCGTACGGCTGGCGCGACTGCACCACGCGTCCTTCACGGACCGACTGGTGGCCAAGTTCGCGCTGCCGGTGTCCGGTTGGCGCGGCGCGCCGCACTAGGGCCGCCGGGCTGTCCTGGCCCATCCGTGGGAGAGGCAGGCGCGCTGCCGGACTCGCTCTCCGCGCCGGACGACGGGCTCCGGCCGTACGAGCCGTGGCTGCGGATGCGCTCGACCGGCCGCTCGGGGTGGGCGCGAAGGGCGGGCACGGTCCGGTGCGCCACACGGGCGTCGAGTACGCGCCCGGCCGGTGGGTCCGCTTCCGCTCACCGGGCCGCGCGGCTTCCACGGCTTCCACGAGTACGTCGTGGAGGAGGCGGGGGCGGTGCCGTGCTGAACCATCCGCTCGCGATGCGCGTACGCGGCCCCGCCCGGCTGACGTGGCCGCTCTTCCGGCGTCGGCAGCACGACGCCGTGACCGAGGACAGCCTGGACCGGGCGGAGGGCGTACGCAGGTCGCGATGGGGCCCTTATGTCCGACTGCTGCGGCGGACAAAGGGGCTGCGGTGACTCTCCGCTGCCCTGGAGAGTGAATCGGAGGCCGGGGTCCGTCGCACAGCGGGCCCCGGACCTCGTAAGGTCGTGTCCGTGTTGGAGGAGATGCGGATACGGTCGCTCGGTGTCATCGACGACGCGGTCGTCGAGCTGTCACCCGGTTTCACTGCGGTGACCGGCGAGACGGGCGCGGGCAAGACCATGGTCGTCACCAGCCTGGGGCTGCTGCTCGGCGGGCGCGCCGACCCCGCCCTGGTGCGGATCGGCGCCAAGGCGGCGGTGGTGGAGGGGCGGATCAGTGTGTCCGCCGACGGCCCCGCCGCGGTACGGGCCGAGGAGGCCGGGGCCGAGCTCGAGGACGGCATGCTGCTGATCAGCCGGACCGTCTCCGCGGAGGGGCGCTCCCGCGCCCACGTCGGTGGGCGGTCCGTGCCGGTGGGCGTGCTGGGCGAGCTGGCCGACGAACTCGTCGCCGTGCACGGCCAGACCGACCAGCAGGGGCTGCTGCGGCCCGCGCGGCAGCGGGAGGCGCTCGACCGGTACGCGGGCGGTGCGGTCACCGGGCCGCACGCCAAGTACGCGGCCGCGTACCGGCGGCTGCGGGCCGTCTCCGTCGAACTGGACGAGCTGACCACGCGCGCCCGTGAGCGCGCGCAGGAAGCCGATCTGCTGCGCTTCGGGCTGAACGAGATCGCGGGCGTCGAGCCGCGGGCCGGCGAGGACGTCGAACTCGCCGCGGAGGCGGAGCGGCTGGGCCACGCCGAGGCGCTGGCGTCCGCCGCGTCGCTCGCGCACGGCGCGCTGGCGGGCCATCCCGAGGACCCGGAGGGCGTCGACGCGACGACGCTGGTCGCGGGCGCAGGACGGGCCCTGGACGCCGTACGCTCGCACGACCCCGCGCTGGCCGGGCTCGCCGACCGGATGGGCGAGATCTCCATCCTGCTCGGTGACGTGGCGGGAGAGCTGGCCGGGTACGCGGACAATCTGGACGCCGATCCACTGCGGCTGGCCGCGGTGGAGGAACGGCGGGCGGCGCTGACCGGGCTGACGCGCAAGTACGCCGCGACCGGTGAAGGCATTGCCGCCGTGCTGGCGTGGGCGGAGGAGAGCGCGGGTCGGCTCACCGAGCTGGACGGCGACGACGACCGGATCGGCGAGCTGGCGGCGGAGCGGGACGCGCTGCGGAGCGAACTGTCCGGTCTGGCACAGGCGTTGACCGACGCGCGTACGGAGGCGGCGGCGCGGTTCGCCGAGGCGGTCACCGCGGAGCTGGCCTCACTCGCGATGCCGCACGCGCGGGTGTCCTTCGACATCAGGCAGACCGAGTCCGTCGACGAGGCCTCCGGCGTCGAGGTCGGCGGCCGCGCGGTGGTGTACGGGCCGTCCGGCGTCGACGAGGTCGAACTGCTGCTGGCCCCGCACCCGGGCGCGCCGCCGCGGCCGATCGCCAAGGGGGCGTCGGGCGGTGAGCTGTCGCGGGTGATGCTGGCGGTCGAGGTCGTCTTCGCGGGGACCGATCCGGTGCCGACGTATCTCTTCGACGAGGTCGACGCGGGCGTGGGCGGCAAGGCGGCGGTGGAGATCGGCCGGCGGCTGGCGAAGCTCGCCAAGTCGGCGCAGGTGGTGGTCGTGACGCATCTGCCGCAGGTGGCGGCGTTCGCCGACCGGCAGCTGCTCGTCGAGAAGACGAACGACGGCACGGTGACGCGAAGCGGTGTGACAGTCCTGGAGGGCGAGGACAGGGTGCGCGAACTGTCGCGGATGCTGGCGGGCCAGGAGGACTCGGAGACGGCCCGTGCGCACGCGGAGGAGCTCCTGGCGACGGCCCGGGCGGACGGGTAGCCCGCGGCGGAGGAGTTTCTGGGGACGGCCCGGGCGGACGGGTAGCCCGCGGCGGAGGAGTTTCTGGGGACGGCCCGGGCGGACGGGTAGCCCGCGGGGCGGGCAGAACCCCGTGCCCCGCGGCCCTGTCGCCGCGCCGGCTTGCCGTTCAGCCCGCCGGCCTCGTCGCCGCGGCCGCGCACGGAGACGCCGTCAGCCGGCCCGCCGGATCACCCGTGTGGGTGATCCGGCGTACGGAGTCCGGTTCGGGACACGGGCACGACGCCTCGACGGTGCCGGAACGTGCGTACGGGCTGGCATCCTTGGCCGAGTGACACAGCTGCGTACGGTCCAAGTGCTGGGCGGCGGCAGCGCGGGCAGCAGCGCGCACGTCAGGTCGCTGGCCGCGGGGCTGGTGGCGCGGGGCGTGCGGGTGACGGTGTGCGCTCCCGCTGAACTGGAGCACGTCTACGACTTTCCCGGCGCCGGGGCCCACTTCGCGCCCGTACCGCGGCGCGGTGACCCGGCGGCGGTCGGCGCGCTGCGCGCGGCGTGCGCGGGAGCGGATGTCGTGCACGCGCACGGGCTGCACGCCGCCGTACGCGCCACGCTGGCGCTGAGCGGGCAGCGCGTGCCTCTGGTCGTCACCTGGCACACGCGGGCGCACGACGACGGCGCGCGTGGCCAGGTGCTGCGCCTGCTGGAGCGAAGGGCCGCGCGGGCGGCGGCGGTTGTGCTCGGTACGTGCTCCGAGCTGGTCGACCGGGCCCGCAAGCGGGGCGCACGTGACGCCCGCCTCGCGCCGGTCGCCGTGCCCGCGCCGCGCGGCCGGCCGGGTGGCGCGGAGAGCAAGGCACGCGCCGAACTGGGCGCTGTCGAACGCCCCTTGGTGATGGCCGTCGGGAGCCTGGTGCCGCACCGGGGGTACGGAACGCTGCTGGACGCGGCCCGGCTGTGGCGCGGCCTGGACCCTGTGCCGCTGGTCGTGATCGCGGGGGAGGGACGGCAGCGGGGTGCGCTCCAGCGCCGTATCGAGGCGGAAGGGCTGCCGGTGAGGCTGATGGGGCGCCGGGACGACATCGGTGAGCTGCTCGCGGCGGCGGATGTGGCGGTACTGCCGAGCCGCTGGGAGGCCCGCTCGCTGCTCGCGCAGGAGGCACTGCGGCTGGGCGTCCCGCTGGTCGCGACGGCGGTGGGCGGCGTCCCGGAACTGGTGGGCGAGGCGGCGGAACTCGTTCCGTACGGCGACGCGGCGGCGCTGGGCGGGGCGGTGGCGCGGCTGCTGGGTGACCCGGGGCTTCGGGAGGAGCTGGCGGCGGCGGGACGGGCGCAGGCGGCGACGTGGCCGACGGAGGACGAGACGATTGCGCTGGTGTTGAGCGTGTACGACGAGGTCGTGGCGGGGTGGAGCTGAGGCACGGGCGGGGGGTTCCTGCTGCCCGCCGCTGCCCGCTGTATCCGATGTGCGCGTCCGCCGGGTGAGGGGGCTGCCCCCGGGGCCGGGGGGACGGGGGTACGCGGGGCTGACGCCCCGTACCTCGAGACGCCGGCTTCGCGGCGCCGGCTGCGGGTTCTGTGGAGTGCCGCGTTACACGGCGCGCGGCCTCGTACTTTCCGAGCGCGGCTCCGCCGGGTGAGGGGGCAGCCCCCCGGGGCCGCGGGGGATGGCGGTAGGCGGGGCTGACGCTCCCGTACCCCGAAGCGTCGGCTTCGCGGCGCCGGCTCCGGGCTCTGTGGAGTGCCCCGCACATGGCGGGTCCCCCCGTACTTCCCGAGCGAGTCCGCCGGGTGAGGGCGGAGGCCCCCGGGGCCGCGGGGGCTGGGGTACGCGGGGCTGACGCCCCCGCACCCCGAGACGTCGGCTTCGCGGCGCAGCCCGCGGGCCCTGTGGAGTGCCGCGTACAGGCCGCGCCGCCCCGTACTTTCCGAGCGCGGCTCCGCCGGGTGAGGGCGGAGGCCCCCGGGGCCGCGGGGATGGGGATACGCGGGGCTGACGCCCGCGCACCCCAAGACGCCGGCTTCGCGGCGCAGCCCGCAGGTTCTGTGGAGTGCCGCGTACACGGCGCGCGGCCCCGCTCCTCCCGAGCGCGTCGGCTTCGCGGCGCAGCACCCCGAGTCCTCAGGAATGCCGGATACGCGCCGCACGGCCCCCCAAACCCTCCGCGGCGCCCACCTCACCCCGCGTGCCGTCGCGCCCTCAGTGCCAGGCTCAATGCCAGCACCGTTTGAGGGTCGTCCAAGTCCGTGCCCAGGAGTTCCGAGATACGGGCCAGGCGGTTGTACAGCGTCTGGCGGTTCAGATGGAGTTCGCGGGCCGTCTCCGCCTTGCGGCCCGCGTGGGCCAGGTATGTCTCCAGCGTCGGGAGCAGCGGCGGGCGGGACGCCCGGTCGTGGGCGCGCAGGGGGCCGATCGCACGGTCCACGAACGCCGCCAGGTCCGGGTGGTCCCGGAGGCGCCACAGCAGCAGGTCGATGTCCAGGCGGCGTGCGTCGTACCACGGGCGGTCCGAGAGGCCTTGCGCCGCCGTCGCCGTCTCCGCCGCATGGCGCAGCCCCGCCGACACCGCCGCCCAGCCGCCCGCCATGCCCACCACCACGACCGGCGGATGCGCGCCCGCCCGCTCCAGGCCGGCCCGTTCCACACCCGCCCGCAGCGCCGCGGCGACCCGGTCCGCGACCGCCGTGCGTTCCGACTCGGAGCGCAGGCCGAGCAGCAGCGGTACGCGGCCCTCCACCGGGCGTACGCCCAGCAGCACCGGCACCCCTACCGACGCCAGCTCCTCCAGCACCGCGCGTGCCAGCAGCGCCCAGTTCCCCGAGGGGAAGAGCTCCGCGGCGAGGCGCATCACGACCGGCAGCAGCGGGCCCTCGCCCGGTCTGAAGCCCAGCACCTTCGCCTGCGCCGGCGCGTCCTCCGCCGTGATGCGGCCCTCCGCAAGGTCCGTCAGGAAGTCGCCGCGGCCGCGCGCCGCCAGCTCCTCCTCCTGGCGTGCCTGCATGAGTACGACCGCCAGCAGTCCGGCCGCCCGCTCCGCCGCCATCCGGTGCACCGGAAGCATCGGGGAGCCGACGGCCAGCAGTACCAGCCGGGCGCGTACCGAAGCCGCCCCGTGCCCACCGCCCGGTACGTCCACGAGGACCGCGCCGGCGGGAGGGGACTCCCGCGCCGCCCGCTGGCCGCGCAGCCCGTCCCACACCTGGAGCGGATCGGCTCCGGCCTGCCCCGACTCGGACTCGGCCGCGTACAGCAGCTGCCCGTCCGCCGTTTCCAGGAAGACCGGGTTCGCGGTGAAGTCCGCGAGGATACGCAGCACTTGGGGCACTCCGCCGCCGTCGAGGAGCACCTCCGTACACCGCCGGTGCACTTCCTCGGCCTGCCGCAGCAGGGCGTAGTGCCCGTTCACGATCTCGGTGTGGATCTCCTCCGTCACCGAGACGAAGGGGACTTCGCGGTGCAGCTGCACCAGCGGCAGTCCGGCCGCCCGGGCCGTCTCCACGATCGTCGCCGGCAGCCTGCTGAATCGCGGCCCCAGCTCCACCACGAGCGCGGCGATCCCTCGGTCCGCCAGCTGCCTTACGAAGGCGCGCTGCTCGGCCGGCCGGGTGCCGAGGCCCAGGCCCGTGGTGAGCAGCAGCTCACCGCCCTTGAGGAGCGAAGCGATGTTGGGCACCTCACCCGCATGCACCCAGCGCACCGTGCGGTTCAGCCGCTCCGCGCCTGCGACGACCTCCGGAAGCCCGGCGCGCAGCCCGGGCAGTTCGAGCGCCCGCTGCACCGTGATTCCACCTTGGGTCGTCTCCACTGACTCTCGCCTCGCGCTTCCGATCCGTCCGACGGGCGCCGGCCGCCCCGGCTCCGGACGCTACCGGGCCCGTACATGCGTGCGCATCACCCGGTGTGTCCCGACCGGCATCGCCCGCGCGGCAACCCGACAACATGTCGGCCCGCGCGGGCGTTTGCCGGGCGCCTCGTCTCAGAACGCCGGTTTGATGTTGTGGTTGAGCCGGAACACGTTGTTGGGGTCGTACTTCGCCTTGACCGCGGCGAGGCGAAGGTAGTTCTCCTCGCCGAAGCCCTCGAGGACCCGCCCCCGCCCCTCGTTCCCGATGAAGTTCAGATAGACCGAGCCCTGGGACCAGGGCCGAACGGCGGCGCGTACGTCGCGGACCCAGTGAATGCCGCGCTCGTCGTCAGCCGGGTCTTCCCAGATCCCGAAGGGATGGACGGCCCACGGCGCGGTGCGCCAGGGCAGCGGATAGTCGGCCGGATTCCTCGCCACCGCGCCGCCCACCGGGAACAGGACGTGCTGTGTGGCCGTGGGCACGGGCATGGTGTCGGCACGCGAGCAGTAGGCGTCCACGGCCTCGTCCGGGAACCCGCTGAGGTACTCGGCCGACCAGTAGTTACGCATCCCGGGCGGGTCGTCGAGCATGCACTGCAACTCCGCGTACGGCAGCTCCGTGATCACTTCCGCCGCGTGTCCGAGCCCCATCAGCGGCGCGGTCACCTGCCGGGCCTCCGCTTCCGTGCCCGTGTAGGTGACCAGGACCGTGCACACGAGCTTGCCGACCAGTTCCTCGGGGACGAATGGCTCGGGCGGCGCGGTGAGGTAGATGCAGCCACCGCCGACCTCGTCCGGGGCGGACTCCATGAAGTCACGGTAGGCACGCACGACTTCGGGTCCCGCCTCCGGCCGGAACAGCAGCATGACCATCGACATCGCGGGAAGCGCATGCAGTTGCAGGGTGATCGCGGTCGCCACCCCGAAGTTGCCGCCGCCGCCGTGCAGCGCCCAGAACAGCTCCGCGTTCTCGTCCGCACTGGCGTGGACGGTCTCGCCGTCGGCAGTCACCAGCTCGACGGCGATCAGATTGTCACAGGCCAAGCCGTGCTTGCGCTCAAGCCAGCCGGATCCGCCGCCGAGCGTGAAGCCACCCACGCCGGTGGTGGACGCACGGCCGCCGGTGGTCGCCAGAGCGTGCGGCTGCGTGGCCCGGTCGAGATGGCTCATGGTGGCGCCGCCGCCGACGCGCGCCGCCCGGGACACGGGGTCGACGACCACGATGTGCATACGGCGCAGGTCGACCACGATTCCGCCGTCGGTCAGCGACGTGCCCGCCACGCTGTGGCCGCCGCCGCGGACGGCGATCTCCAGCTCGTTGTCCCGGCCGAAGCGGATCGCCCTGGCCACATCCGCTTCCGTCTCGCACTGCGCGACGACGGCGGGTCGCCGGTCGATCATGCTGTTGAAGATGGCGCGAGCCTCGTCGTACCCCGGATCGCCGGGGGCGACTGCTGTGCCGGTCAGTTCTTGGCGGAGACCGGCCAGCGCCGCCTCCGCAATGCCTTGGGGCGCCATAGTGGCCCCCTTCCGAGGGCGCGACAGGACCTTCTCATCGTAGTCCCGATGAGGGAGAGATGATCAGTCGAGCGGTCCTGCCGCGCAGCCTGGCCGCTACCCTCCGTAGGCGCCGGAAGCTGTCAGCCGCAGCGCCGTGTCGATCAGCGGCACATGGCTGAACGCCTGCGGGAAGTTCCCCACCTGGCGCTGCAGCGTCGCATCCCATTCCTCGGCCAGCAGCCCAAGATCGTTGCGCAGGGAGAGCAGCTTCTCGAACAGCCGCCGTGCCTCGTCCACCCGACCGATCATCGCCAGATCGTCCGCGAGCCAGAACGAGCACGCCAGGAACGCGCCCTCGTCGCCCTTGAGGCCGTCGACGCCGGCATTCTCGCCCGCGGTCGGATAGCGCAGTACGAAACCGTCCTCCGTGGCCAGCTCCCGCTGGATCGCCTCGATCGTGCCGATGACGCGCTTGTCGTCCGGCGGCAGAAAGCCCATCTGCGGAATCAGCAGCAGCGAGGCGTCCAGTTCCTTCGAGCCGTACGACTGCGTGAAGGTGTTGCGCTCCTTGTCGTAACCCTTCTCGCAGACATCGCGGTGGATGTCGTCGCGCAGCTCGCGCCACCGCTCGATCGGGCCGTCCGCATCGCCGGACTCGATCAGCTTGATGGTGCGGTCGACCGCGACCCAGGCCATCACTTTCGAGTGCACGAAGTGCCGGCGCGGCCCGCGCACCTCCCAGATGCCCTCGTCCGGCTGGTCCCAGTGCTTCTCCAGGTAGCGGATCAGCTTGAGCTGCAGCAGCGAGGCGTAGTCGTTGCGCGCGAGACCCGTCATATGGGCCAGATGCAGCGCCTCGGTGACCTCGCCGTACACATCCAGCTGCAGCTGGTGCGCGGCGCCGTTCCCGACCCGTACCGGAGTCGAGTCCTCGTAGCCCGGCAGCCAGTCCAACTCGGCCTCGCCCAGCTCCCGTTCGCCCGCGATCCCGTACATGATCTGCAGGTTCTCCGGGTCACCGGCGACCGCGCGCAGCAGCCATTCGCGCCAGGCGCGGGCCTCCTCGCGGTAGCCGGTGCGCAGCAGCGACGACAGGGTGATCGCGGCGTCGCGCAGCCAGGTGTAGCGGTAGTCCCAGTTCCGTTCGCCGCCGATCTCCTCCGGCAGCGAGGTCGTCGGCGCCGCGACGATCCCGCCCGTCGGCGCGTACGTCAGCGCCTTCAGCGTGATCAGCGAGCGGACCACGGCCTCGCGGTAGGGCCCGTTGTACGTGCAGTGCTCGACCCACTCCCGCCAGAAGTCCGAGGTCGCCTCCAGCGAGCCCTCGGGGTCGGGCAGCGAGGGCGGGTGGTGGTGCGAGGGCTGCCAGCTGATGGTGAAGGCGATCCGCTCACCGGGACCCACGGTGAAATCGGAGTACGTGGTCAGGTCCTTGCCGTACGTCTCCGCGGAGGTGTCCAGCCAGACCGAGTCGGGCCCGGCGACGGCGACCGTGCGCCCGTCGACCTTGTGGACCCACGGCACCACACGCCCGTAACTGAAACGCATACGCAGCGCCGAGCGCATCCGCACCCGCCCGCTCACGCCCTCCACGATCCGGATCAGCTGGGGCGCGCCGTCACGAGGCGGCATGAAGTCCGTCACACGGACCGTGCCGCGTGGCGTGTCCCACTCCGATTCGAGGATCAGCGAGTCCCCGCGGTAGCGGCGCCGGGCGGCCGACGGAGGCTGGGCGTCCGCGGCATGCGCCGGGCCGAGCCGCCAGAAACCGTGGTCTTCGGTGCCGAGCAGCCCGGCGAAGATGGCATGCGAGTCGAAGCGGGGTAGGCACAGCCAGTCCACTGTGCCGTCCCGGCAGACCAACGCAGCGGTCTGCATGTCTCCGATGAGTGCGTAATCTTCGATGCGCCCGGCCACGTGCATCTCCAGTCGAACGGCCACGTCCGCCCCTCGGGGCGCTTACTGCGGTCAAGGGTCGTTGACGAGCACGATGTTCCGGGTGACGGACGGGGATGGTGCCGTTTGCCGGCCTGGCTCGGCAGCGAGTGTCCGAGCAGGATACGTCGCACCTTAAGGATCTGCGTACCGCTCCCGGCAACCCGAGTCCGCCGAACGGGTGAGCCAAGGGTGATCCCCGGATGAACGGGGTGCGCATGGGGGAGGGCGCGGCCGGAAGCGGTCACCCGCTGTCGCTGATACCCTGGTACCCCGTGGACCGGTGGCCGCCCTGTGCAAAACAGGGGCCCCGAAACCGCAGCGACGGCACCCCCCGAACCCCTCGAAGGGGCGCCGGTACGCACCTCACCTCGCGACCACGGGAGCCCCCTCTTGGCGATGCCGCCCAAATCCATGACGACCAAGCACATCTTCGTCACCGGGGGTGTCGCCTCCTCCCTCGGCAAGGGCCTCACGGCCTCCAGCCTGGGCGCGCTGCTCAAGGCACGGGGCCTGCGGGTCACCATGCAGAAGCTCGACCCGTACCTGAACGTCGACCCCGGCACGATGAACCCGTTCCAGCACGGTGAGGTGTTCGTCACCAACGACGGCGCCGAGACCGACCTGGACATCGGCCACTACGAGCGCTTCCTCGACGTGGACCTCGACGGCTCGGCCAACGTCACCACCGGCCAGGTCTACTCCACGGTCATCGCCAAGGAGCGCCGCGGCGAGTACCTGGGCGACACCGTGCAGGTCATCCCGCACATCACCAACGAGATCAAGCACCGCATCCGCCGCATGGCCACCGACGACGTCGATGTCGTCATCACCGAGGTCGGCGGCACGGTCGGTGACATCGAGTCGCTGCCGTTCCTGGAGACCGTCCGCCAGGTCCGCCACGAGGTCGGCCGCGACAACGTCTTCGTCGTGCACATCTCCCTGCTGCCGTACATCGGCCCGTCCGGTGAGCTGAAGACCAAGCCGACCCAGCACTCGGTCGCGGCCCTGCGCAACATCGGTATCCAGCCGGACGCGATCGTGCTCCGCGCGGACCGTGAGGTACCGACCGCGATCAAGCGCAAGATCTCGCTGATGTGCGACGTCGACGAGGCCGCCGTCGTGGCCGCGATCGATGCCAAGTCGATCTACGACATCCCGAAGGTGCTGCACACCGAGGGTCTGGACGCGTATGTCGTGCGCAAGCTGGACCTGCCGTTCCGCGATGTCGACTGGACCACGTGGGACGACCTGCTGGACCGGGTCCACAACCCCGACCACGAGGTCACCGTCGCGCTCGTCGGCAAGTACATCGACCTGCCGGACGCGTACCTCTCGGTGACCGAGGCGCTACGCGCCGGTGGCTTCGCCAACAAGGCCCGCGTCAAGGTCAAGTGGGTCGCCTCCGACAACTGCAAGACCCCGGCCGGCGCCGAGAAGGAGCTCGGAGACGTCGACGGGATCCTCATCCCCGGCGGCTTCGGCGACCGAGGTGTCAGCGGCAAGGTCGGCGCGATCCAGTTCGCCCGTGAGAACAAGATCCCGCTGCTCGGTCTCTGCCTCGGCCTGCAGTGCATCGTGATCGAGGCCGCGCGGAACCTCGCCGAGATCCCCGACGCCAACTCCACCGAGTTCGACGCCGCCACTGCCCATCCCGTCATCTCGACGATGGAGGAGCAGCTGGCGTACGTCGAGGGCGCGGGCGACCTCGGCGGGACCATGCGACTCGGCCTCTACCCGGCGAAGCTCGCCGAGGGCTCGATCGTGCGCGAGGTCTATGACAACCAGCCGTACATCGAGGAGCGCCACCGCCACCGCTACGAGGTGAACAACGCCTACCGCGCGGAGCTGGAGAAGAAGGCGGGCATCCTCTTCTCGGGCACGTCTCCCGACAACAAGCTGGTCGAGTACGTCGAGTACCCGCGCGAGACGCACCCCTACCTGGTCGCCACCCAGGCGCACCCGGAGCTGCGTTCCCGCCCGACCCGTCCGCACCCGCTCTTCGCCGGTCTGGTGAAGGCCGCGGTGGAGCGCAAGACGGGCAAGTAGTTCCAAGCGATACGGTTGCCGGGGTACGTGTCCTTCGGGACTCGTACCCCGGTTTCTGCTTGTGGTGTGGAGGACGTACATGGAGCTCAAGGACACCCCCGAGGAATGGCCGGTCACCGCGACCACGACGCCGTTCAGGGGCAACAAGACCAGTGTCCGTACCGACGACGTGGTCATGCCGGACGGCACCGTCGCGCGCCGCGACTACCAGGTGCACCCCGGTTCCGTTGCGGTCCTCGCGCTCGACGACTCCGGCCGCGTCCTCGTACTGCGCCAGTACCGGCACCCCGTGCGCCACAAGCTCTGGGAGATCCCGGCCGGTCTGCTCGATGTGCCGGGCGAGAACCCGCTGCACGCCGCACAGCGCGAGCTGTACGAGGAAGCGCATGTCAAGGCCGAGGACTGGCGGGTGCTGGCCGACGTCTACACCACGCCGGGCGGCTGCGACGAGGCCGTACGGATTTTCCTCGCCCGCGATCTGTCGGAGGCCGAGGGCGAGCGCTTCGAGGTCTCCGAGGAGGAGGCCGACATGGAGCTGGCCCGGGTTCCGCTCGAGGATCTCGTACGCGGTGTGCTCGCCGGAGACCTGCACAACAACTGCCTCGTGGTGGGCGTGCTGTCGCTGACCGCCGTGCTGAACGGCGACGGCGTCGACACGCTGCGGCCGGCCGAGGCGCCGTGGCCGGCGCGCCCGTTCGAGGCCTGAGCGACGCCTGGGGCGCGCCGGAGAAGTCCCGGTCGGACAATCCGCTGATCCGATCGGGCGATGCCCCCGCCGCGCTCTGCCGCGCTCGTTGCAGAGCGTGAACTACGCTCGGATCGCCCGTGCGGAGTCCCTTGCGGGCTTGGCTCGTGCGCGGACTGACGGGAGCGTGGCCCGTGACGGATCAGGCGGTGGACGTGGGCGGCCCGGCCGAGGCGTACCGAAGCCAATTCTTCGGGCGCCAGCGGGAGCTGAAGTCCCTTCGGGCCGATATCGAGCGAGCCGGTCTGGACACCATCTCCGGACGCAAGGCCCCGCGTGCCCGGGTGCTGCTGATCGCCGGGCGCCCCGGCTCCGGGCGTACCGCGCTCGCCGAGGAACTCGCCCGCAGGGTCGCCGCCGACTACCCCGACGGGGTACTCCGGGCCCGGCTGTCCGAGCCCGGCGGGCGGCGGGTCCCGATGGAGCGGGCGGCCCGCGGACTGCTCGACTCCCTCGGTATCGCGTCGCCGCCCGGCGCCGGCGAGGACGAGCTGACCGGGATGGTGCGCGAGGCGCTCACCGAACGCCGGATGCTGTTGCTCCTCGACGACGCGGGGGACGCCGAGCAGGTCGACCCGCTGCTGCCCGACAACCCCGACTGCCTGGCCGTGGCCGTGGCCGAGGGCCCGCTCACCGGTATTCCGGATGTACGGCCGTGCACGCTCGGCGGCATGGACGCCAAGTCCGCGATCGAGCTGCTCGGCACCTTCACCGGATCGGTGCGGATCACCGTGGATCCGCAGGCCGCCGAGTCCATCGCGGAGGAGTGCGGCGGGCTGCCCACCGCGCTGGTCCTGGTCGGCGGCTGGCTCGCTGCCCGGCCGCGGGCGTCGGTCGCCGATGTGGCCAAGCGGCTGCGCGCTCTGCCGGACGACAGCGAGCAGCCCAAGGTCGGCCGTCCGCTGGCCCGTGCCTTCCGGTTGGTGTACGAGTCCCTGCCGCCGTCGGCCGCCGGGATGCTGCGACTGCTGTCCCTCGCGCCCGGCGGGATCGCCGACGCGCACACCGCCTCCGCGCTGGCCGGCTGTTCGTTGCAGACCGCCGAAGCGACCCTCTGCGACCTCGCCGACCTGGGATTTGTGCGCTCGGCCGGCGACCACCACGAGGTGCCGGGCGCTCTCCTGCCGCTGCTGCGCACCCTGCTGCAGACGCACGACCGGCCGGCCGAGGTACAGCTGGCCCGGGCACGGATGCTGGAGCGGACCGTACGGCAGCTGCACTCCTGCCGGGCGATCACCGAGCCCGACGGCTCCCCGGCCCGCATGAAGCTGGCCGGTCTGCCGCGCGCGCTGCGGTTCTCCACCGCGTCGGCCGCCGCCGAGTGGCTGCGGATCAGGCTGCCCGCGCTGCTGGCCTCGGCGCGGCTCGCGGTCGAGGACGGCGAGCTGGACACCCTGGCGCGGCGGCTGGTCGCGGCCCTGGTCCGGGCCCTGGCCGCGCACCGCGGCACCGAGGACGCGGCTGCCGAGCTCTACGGACTGCACCAGCTGGTGCTCGGCGTGGCCGAGCGTCGCGGGCTGCACCGTGAAAGGGCCGCCGCCCTGCTGAATCTTGCCGATCTGGATGCTCAGACCGGTCGTACCGAGGAGGCGCTGGCCCGCTACCGGGCGGCTCTGGACGCCGGACGGGCCGCGAACGATCCGTACGCGACGGGCCGCGCGATGGAATCCGTAGGTGGTGCCTACCAGGAGCTGGGGGACTGGCAGCGGGCCGCGGACTGGTACGGGCGGGCGCTTGCCCAGCGGCAGGCGCGCGGCGAGCGGACCGACGAGGCCCGGCTGTACGGCCGGCTGGGTGCCGTGCACACCTATGCGGGGCGGTACGGCGAGGCGCTGCGCAACTGGCGCGCGGCGGTGGCCGGCTACCGCAGGCTCGGCGATCTCCCGTCCCGGGCGCGAGCGTTGAGCGAGGTGGCACGCGTACAGGAGTACGCGGGCAGGCCCGAGGAGTGCTTGCGCACCTGCCAGGAGGCGGTGGAGTGGGCGCGGCAGACCGGGGACGCACGGCTGCAGGCAGCTCTGCAGCTCAGGCTGGCCGACACCCTCGACCGGCTCGGCGACCCGACAGCCGCGAGGCTGCACCGCGCCATGGCGGAGAAGCTGCTGGGAACAGAGGGTACCGACGATTCTGCCTACGAAATCCGTAGCACTTCGGCCAAAGATTAATGCTTTGTAAGGCTAGACAGCGCGAAGTCCTTCATTAGACTGGCTCTGCCACATGTTCTCGTGGTGTCTTCCGGTGCGCCATGCGTATCCGGGTATGTATGGCATTGCACCCTTATACCCCTGAGCCAAGGACCGTGATCGACGTGAAGGTCGGCATCCCCCGCGAGGTCAAGAACAACGAGTTCCGGGTGGCGATCACCCCTGCCGGTGTGCACGAGCTCGTGCGCAACGGCCACCAGGTCTTCATCGAGCAGAACGCCGGTCTCGGCTCCTCGATCACGGATGACGAGTTCGTCGCCGCCGGCGGGCGGATCCTGCCCACCGCCGACGAGGTCTGGGCCACCGCCGACCTGCTGCTGAAGGTCAAGGAGCCCATCGCCGAGGAGTACCACCGCCTCCGCAAGGACCAGACCCTCTTCACCTACCTGCACCTCGCCGCATCCCGCGAGTGCACGGACGCGCTGCTCGAGTCCGGCACCACCGCCATCGCGTACGAGACCGTGGAGACCGCCACCCGCGCGCTGCCGCTGCTCGCCCCGATGTCCGAGGTCGCGGGCCGGCTGGCCCCGCAGGTCGGCGCGTACCACCTGATGCGCTCGGTCGGCGGCCGCGGTGTGCTGCCGGGCGGCGTCCCGGGCACGGCGGCCGGCGAGGCTGTCGTCATCGGCGGTGGCGTCTCCGGCTGGAACGCCACGCAGATCGCCGTCGGCATGGGCTTCCACGTCACCCTGCTCGACCGTGACATCAACAAGCTGCGCGAGGCCGACAAGGTCTTCGGCACCAAGGTGAAGACGATCGTCTCCAACGCCTTCGAGCTGGAGAAGGCCGTCGTCGAGGCGGACCTCGTCATCGGCGCCGTTCTCATCCCGGGCGCCAAGGCTCCGAAGCTGGTCACCAACGAGCTCGTCGCCAAGATGAAGCCCGGAAGTGTACTTGTCGACATTGCAATCGACCAGGGCGGCTGCTTCGAGGACTCGCGTCCGACCACTCACGCCGAGCCGACCTTCATGGTCCACAACTCGGTCTTCTACTGCGTCGCCAACATGCCCGGCGCGGTGCCCAACACCTCCACCTACGCGCTCACCAACGCGACGCTGCCGTACATCGTGGAGCTCGCGAACCGCGGCTGGGTCGAGGCGCTGCGCCGCGACCCGGCGCTCGCCAAGGGTCTCAACACCCATGACGGCCAGGTCGTTTACGGCCCGGTCGCCGAGGCCCACGGCCTGGAGAGCACCGAACTGAGCACGTTGCTCGGCTGACGCGTCAACGCGCCTCGTCAATATCGCGCCCGCGGCCGGACCTTGCCGAGCAAGGTCCGGCCGGATGCGTATCCGCCCGCTTTGCGAGGCTCGCTCAACTCGCCTCGAACGTAACCCTTTAACCGTTTCGCACACCCTCGAAACGTCCGGGCCAGGTCACGCCAAGAGTCCTGAGCACCCTTGACAGAAGGGTGTTCGGTTGCCGACACATCGAGCCGGGTCCGGCGGATTGTGTTGCTGCGGACCGGTGACACGCCATAGAGTCGCCAACCGTCGGCATGGTGCCACGCTGACCTATCGATAAGTTTCCTGGTCACGTCCAAGGAGGTAAGACGACTTGTGAATGAGTCGACATTTACTCCCGGGGGTGGTCAACCGGGAAGGCCTGCGCGGGGCCAGGTCCCGTCAAGGGAACAGCCCGGGCTCGAGGCTGTCGGCTCCGTCGCTGTCCGAACCTTCGCGACACAACAGCACACGACGCACACGACGACAGCCCACACGATGAAGATGATGGACGGCCAACACGTGAACGCCATGGCCGGCAACGAGAGTGGCCGAGAGTCCACCCACTTCGCCGCCTACGAGGAAGTCCCCGAAGGGCACTTCTACGACCCCGATGCCGAGTACGAGCCCGACCCCGAGTATGCGGCCACCCTCGCCCCTGACGCCGCGCGTCAGCGCCGCGAGCGGATCGGCCCCACCGGGCGGCCCCTGCCGTACTTCCCGATCCCGGGCCCGCTGACCGATCACGGTCCCGCGAAGATCATCGCGATGTGCAACCAGAAGGGCGGCGTCGGCAAGACGACGTCGACCATCAACCTGGGCGCCGCGCTCGCGGAGTACGGACGGCGTGTGCTGCTCGTCGACTTCGACCCGCAGGGAGCCCTGTCGGTCGGTCTCGGCGTCAACCCGATGGAGCTCGATCTCACCGTCTACAACCTGCTCATGGAGCGGGGCATGTCGGCGGACGAGGTGCTGCTCAAGACCGCCGTGCCCAACATGGATCTGCTGCCGAGCAATATCGATCTCTCGGCCGCGGAAGTGCAGTTGGTGAGCGAGGTCGCGCGCGAGTCCACGCTGCAGCGTGCGCTGAAGCCGCTGCTGTCCGACTACGACTACATCGTGATCGACTGTCAGCCCTCGCTGGGCCTGCTCACGGTGAACGCGCTGACCGCGGCGCACAAGGTGATCGTGCCGCTCGAGTGCGAGTTCTTCGCGCTGCGCGGTGTGGCGCTGCTGACCGAGACGATCGAGAAGGTCCAGGAGCGGCTCAACCCGGACCTGGAGCTCGACGGAATCCTCGCCACGATGTACGACTCCCGTACGGTGCACAGCCGTGAGGTGCTGGCGCGGGTGGTCGAGGCCTTCGACGATCACGTCTACCACACGGTGATCGGCCGGACGGTGCGCTTCCCGGAGACCACGGTCGCCGGTGAGCCCATCACCACGTACGCATCGAACTCCGTCGGCGCCGCCGCGTACCGTCAGCTCGCCAGGGAGGTGCTCGCCCGGTGTCACGCCGAGTGAGTCTGCCCGGGGCCGACGAACTGTTCCGTACGACCGGGGGCATGGGACTTCAGTCGTCGTCCCCGCGGCGGCAGACGAACGGCGAGGCGAGGGTGCCGGCGCCGGCGGGTGAGAGCGATCCGGTCGGGGAGGGGGCGGCTGAGGCGTCGTCCTCCGCGTCCTCGTCCTCCGCGGCTGCCTCTGCCTCTTCCTCGGAGGAGCACTCCGCGGCGGACGCGGACGGCCACGCGGAAGGACGCAGCCGGGGCGCGGAGGCCGACCGGGCCGCGTCGGCCGGCGGTGCCAAGGGGCGCCGCCCGCAGGACGCTGCCGCGTCCGGAGCCGCCGCCGTGTCGCCGACCGGACAGACGCGCCGCCGGCAGCGTGGCGCGAACCGTCGGCCCAGTGGCCGTGAACGGCACGACGAGAAGATCACGGTCTACGTCTCGGCCGAGGAACTGATGGACCTCGAGCACGCGCGGCTGGTGCTGCGCGGTGAGCACGGGCTGGCCGTCGACCGCGGACGGATCGTCCGCGAAGCGGTGGCGGTGGTGCTGGCGGATCTCGAGCAGCGCGGCGACGCGAGCATTCTCGTGCGACGTCTGCGCGGCCGCTGACGGTAGCCTGCGCGCTGCCCTGCCTGCTCCTTTTGCCCCTGGACCGCGATGCCGCCGACCGACGACTCCACCCGCCCGCCCCGCCGCTCGCTGGGCCGCGGCCCCGGCACGGACCGCGGCGGGTCGCCTCCGCCTGCCCTACCGGCCCCCGAGCCGGGGGACGAGCGGCTGGAGCGGGGCGGTGCGGACGGGGAACCGGCAGTGGTGGCGCCGGGGGAGATTTCCCCCACCCCGCCCCTTCCCGCTGCCTCGACAGGCGGCTCCGCCGCGGGTGCGGACGAGGCCCCGGGACCTGGTCGCCCGCTGCGCGGTGACAATGACGCGCCGGAGGGCCCTGCGGGCGCGCCCGTGGAGGCGGAGCCGGAGCTGCCCGCTCGGGCGGAGGCCACCGCGGTGGTGAGCGGGCCAGAGCCTGCCGCGCCGGAGGCCGGGGTGGCTGCGGGCGGGGGCGAGGCGCTGGGCCCCGGCCGCCTGTTTCACGGCGACGACGGTGGTTCCGGCGGGCCGGAGGCGGTGTTTGTGCCCGGGATGGTTGCGGAGCCGGGCGGGGGCGAGGCGCTGGGCCCCGACCGCCTGTTTCACGGCGACGACGGTGGTCCCGCCGGGACCGCGGTGGCGGAGCCGCCCGGTTCCTCCGTGGCGGCCGAGGCCGAGCCCGCCGCGCCGGCGGCCCCCGCGCCCGCGGTTCCGGCAACCCCGCCCGTGGAGCCCGCGGCCGCGCCTCAGACCCCCGACGACGGGCGGTTCAAAGTACGGCTCGCCAACTTCGAAGGGCCCTTCGACCTTCTCCTGCAGCTCATTTCCAAGCACAAGCTCGATGTGACCGAGGTCGCCCTCTCCAAGGTCACCGATGAGTTCATGGTGCATATCCGGGCCATGGGGCCCGACTGGGATCTCGATCAGACCACCGAGTTCCTCGTCGTCGCCGCCACGCTGCTCGATCTCAAGGCCGCGCGGCTGCTCCCCGCCGCCGAGGTGGAGGACGAGGCCGACCTCGCGTTGCTCGAGGCGCGCGATCTGCTCTTCGCGCGGCTGCTGCAGTACCGCGCGTACAAGCAGATCGCCGAGATCTTCAGCGCGCGGCTGGATGCGGAGGGCAAGCGGTACCCGAGGACCGTCGGGCTCGAGGACCACCACGCCGAGCTGCTGCCCGAGGTCGTCATCAGCATCGGCGCCGAAGGCTTCGCCAGGCTCGCGGTGAAGGCGATGCAGCCCCGGCCCAAGCCGCAGGTGTACATCGACCACATCCACGCGCCCCTCGTGTCCGTGCGCGAACAGGCCGAAGTGGTCGTCGCGCGGCTGCGGGAGGCCGGGGAGGTCAGCTTCCGGGAGCTTGCCGCAGACGCACCCGACACCCTCACCGTCGTCGCCCGCTTCCTCGCGCTGCTGGAGCTCTACCGCGAGAAGGCCGTCATCCTGGACCAGGAACACGCCCTCGGCGAGCTGATGGTGCGCTGGACCGGCGGCGAGGGCGCGGAGCAGCCCCTGGTCACCGATGAATTCGATCAAGAGGTTCGCGAGAACCAGGAGCAGGAGGGGAACGCGTGAGTGATCTCAAGCCCGCGCTCGAAGCCGTTCTCATGGTCGTCGACGAGCCGGCCACCGAGGAGCACCTCGCCAAGGTGCTGGAGCAGCCGCGCAGGGCGGTCGCCGACGCGCTGCGGGAACTCGCGGACGAGTACACCGTCCAGGGCCGCGGCTTCGAGCTGCGGCTCGTCGCGGGCGGCTGGCGGTTCTACACGCGGGCGGAGTACGCCGACGCCGTCGAGCGCTTCGTTCTCGACGGGCAGCAGGCGCGGCTCACCCAGGCCGCCCTGGAGACCCTCGCGGTCGTCGCGTACCGGCAGCCGGTCAGCCGATCACGCGTCTCCGCCGTACGCGGAGTGAACTGCGACGGCGTCATGCGCACCCTCCTCCAGCGCGGTCTGGTGCAGGAGGCGGGCGCGGAACCTGAAACAGGTGCGATCCTGTACACGACGACGAACTACTTTCTGGAGCGGATGGGCCTGCGAGGCCTGGACGAGCTCCCGGAGCTCGCGCCCTTCCTCCCCGAGGCGGAAGCGATCGAGGCCGAGACGCAAGAGGGTGTGCCGTCGTTCGATCCGGACGCACCGGACACCGACGCAGACGACAAGACGGAATTTTGATGCGAAGCAGCGGCAGGAACAGCGGAAGCGGCAACCGGGACTCCCGGGGCGCCGGCGGGAACCGGGACTCCCGGGGCGCCGGCGGCAGGGGGCGCGACGACAAGGGGCGCGACGACAAGCAGGAGCAGCGCCCCCGCCGCCCCCGGCCCGAGGAGCGCCGCTACGACGTCGGCGGCAGCCAGGGTTCCGAGGGCGGCAAGTCGGGCGGCCGCGGCGCGTCCGCCCGCGGCGGCGCCAAGGGCGGCCCGAAGACCCCGCAGGGCGGCGGCAGGGCCGGTGCCCCGCGTCGCGGCCCGCACGGCCAGCGCGAATCCCGTCCCCGTGAGCTGGACGCCAAGATCGAGCAGCGCAACCGCGACCGGTACGCCGACAAGCCGCAGGTCAAGACGCCCAAGACGTTCCCCGGGGCCGAGCAGGAGGGCGAGCGCCTGCAGAAGATCCTCGCCCGGGCCGGTATGGGTTCGCGCCGCGCGTGTGAGGAACTGATCGAGCAGGCCCGTGTCGAGGTCAACGGCGAGATCGTCCTTGAGCAGGGCAGGCGCGTCGACCCGCAGAAGGACGAGATCAAGGTGGACGGCCTGACGGTCGCCACGCAGTCGTACCTCTTCTTCGCTCTCAACAAGCCCGCCGGTGTCGTCTCCTCCATGGAGGACCCGGACGGTCGGCAGTGCCTGGGCGACTACGTCACCAACCGCGAGACCCGGCTCTTCCACGTCGGACGTCTCGACACGGAGACGGAGGGCATCATCCTGCTCACCAACCACGGTGAGCTCGCGCACCGCCTGACCCACCCCAAGTACGGCGTGAAGAAGACCTACCTCGCCGCGATCCAGGGACCGCTCCCGCGTGACCTGGGCAAGCGGCTCAAGGACGGCATTCAGCTGGAGGACGGCTACGCCCGCGCCGACCACTTCCGCGTCGTCGAGAACACCGGCAAGAACTACCTGGTGGAGGTCACCCTCCACGAGGGCCGGAAGCACATCGTCCGTCGCATGCTCGCCGAGGCCGGCTTCCCGGTCGACAAGCTCGTGCGGGTCAGCTTCGGCCCGATCGCCCTCGGCGACCAGAAGTCCGGCTGGCTGCGCCGGATGACCAACACCGAGGTCGGCATGCTGATGAAGGAAGTCGGCCTGTAGAGACCCCCGTTCACTGGGCGAAGCCCGCGGTCACCTCTGACCGCGGGCTTCTCGCATCTTGTGTGAACGGCCTTGTGGGACGGCCGGTTCACCTTTATAGTCAACGTGACTATTAAGGAGGCGGGTGTGAGTCTCGCGGACATCCTCGACCCCCTGCAGCAGCCGCTGTTCACCGTTCTCGACACCCCGGTGAGCTGGACCGAGGTCCTCGGCTTCGGCAGTGGTGCGCTCTGCGTCTGGCTCGTCGCCCGCCAGCACATCGCCAACTGGCCGATCGGCATCGCCAACAACCTCTTCTTCATCCTTCTCTTCACTCAGGCCCGCCTGTACGCCGACGCAGGCCTGCAAGTCGTCTTCATCACCCTCGCTGTGTACGGCTGGTGGACCTGGACCCACGGGGGTGGACCAGGTCCCGACGGACTACCGGTGCGGCGCACCACGCGCACCGAGTGGACCTGGCTGCTCGCGGCGGGGGTGGTGGGGACTTTCGGGCTCACGCTCCTCCTCGACCGCGCCACCGACTCGAACGTCCCGTTCTGGGACGCGCTCACCACCGCCCTGTCCCTGATGGCGACGTACGGGCAGTGCCGAAAGCGCCTCGAGTCCTGGTGGCTGTGGATCGCGGCCGACGTGGTCTACGTCCCGCTCTACGCGTACAAGGAGCTCTACCTCACCGCCCTGCTGTATGTCGGCTTCATGACGCTGTGCGTCATCGGACTGCGCAGCTGGTCGCGCGATCTGGCCGCGAAACAACGGGAGTTGGCGGAGGCGACCGCATGAAGACCTACCGGCACGGCCTGGTGCTCGGGAAGTTCTATCCGCCGCACGCCGGACACCACCATCTCGTACGGACCGCGGCCGACCGCTGCGAGCGGCTGACCGTCCTGGTCTGCGCCGCCTCGGTGGAGTCGATTCCGCTCGCCGACCGGGTGCGCTGGATGCGCGAGGTGCACCCGGACGTACGGGTCGTGGGCGCCGTCGACGACATCCACGTCGACCTGAACGACCCCGGCATCTGGGAGGCGCACATGGCCGTCTTCCGCGCCGCCGTCCCCGAGCCGGTCGACGCCGTCTTCACCTCGGAGCCGTACGGCCAGGAGCTCGGGCGGCGCTTCGGCGCCGAGTCCGTGTGCGTCGACCCCGACCGCACCGTCTTCCCGGTCTCCGGCACGGCCGTCCGCAAGGACCCCGTCGGCTGCTGGGACTTCCTGGAACCGCCCGTGCGCGCGGCGCTCGCCCGGCGAGTGGTCGTGCTCGGCGCCGAGTCCACGGGCACCACGACGATGGCGTGGGCGCTCGCCGAGCACTACCGGCACCGCGGCGGCGTCTGGACGCAGACCCGCTATGTGCCGGAGTACGGACGGGAGTTCAGCGAGCACAAGCTCGCCGAGCTGCGCACCGGGCGGCCGGCTGCGGGCTGGGAGGAGGTCGAGTTCACCTCGGAGGAGTTCCCGCTGATCGCCCGGCGGCAGACGGAACTGGAGGACGAGGCGGCCCGAGCAGGATCGCCGGTGCTGTTCTGCGACACCGACGCCTTCGCCACCACGATCTGGCACGAGCGCTATATGGGCGGGCCGAACGAGGAGGTGGCGCGGATCGCCGCGCGCGGACAGCAGCATCTGTGGCTGCTCACCGACCACCGTGGCGTCGGCTTCGAGGACGACGGCCTGCGCGACGGAGAGCATCTGCGGCCCTGGATGACCGCCCGCTTCGCCGCACAACTGGCCCGCACCGGACGCCGGACCGTCGCGCTGACCGGCCCGCACGAGCAGCGGCTCGCCACCGCCGTCGCCGCTGTGGACGCGCTCCTCGACGAGGGCTGGGACCTCGCCGACCCCCTCCCGGAGAAACGATGATGAAGGGCTACGACGCGGGCGCCTTCCCGCCTTTCGCGGTCACCGTCGACCTCGCCGTTTTCACCGTCCGCGAGGGCCGGCTGCATGTCCTGCTCGTCGAGCGCGGCGAGGACCCGTACAAGGGCGCCTGGGCCCTGCCCGGCGGCTTCGTACGGCCCAAGGAGTCCGCCGGTCTCGCCGCGCGACGTGAACTCGCCGAGGAGACCAGCCTGTCCCAGGACACCGTCGCCGGCCTCCACCTGGAGCAGCTGCGGACCTACAGCGATCCTGACCGCGATCCCCGGATGCGCGTCGTCTCCGTCGCGTACACCGCGCTTGTACCGGATCTGCCGGAGCCACGCGGCGGCGGCGACGCGGCTCGCGCTCAGTGGACGCCCCTCGACTCCGTCCGCCGGCTCGCCTTCGACCACGACCTGATCCTCGCCGACGCGCACCACCGGATCGGCTCCAAGCTCGAGTACACCTGCCTCGCCACCACCTTCTGCCCGGCCGAGTTCACTCTCGGGGAGCTCCAGCAGGTCTACGAGACCGTCTGGGGCGTCGAACTCGACCGGCCCAACTTCCGGCGCAAGGTCCTCACCACGCCCGGCTTCGTCGAGGCAGTCGAGGGTCCGCCACGCCGTACCGGCGGCCGCGGGAAACCGGCCGCGCTGTACCGGGCGGGTGCCGCCTCCGCCCTGCATCCTCCACTCCTGCGACCGGAAGGACGGCACGCATGACCACCATGAAGACCACGAGGACCATCACCAAACAGGCGGCCACCGGCTCGTTGATCGGGCTCGCGCTCGGGGACGCTCTCGGCTTCCCGACCGAGTTCAACGATGTGCCGCAGATCCTCACGAAATTCGGGCCGTGGCGCGGGATGAACCTCCCCAAGCCCGCGATCGTCACGGACGACACCCAGATGACGCTCGCCCTGGCGCGCGGCATACGCACCGCGATGGACCGCGGGCTGCTCGTCGCCTCCGGGCTGACCCGGCCGGTGCGCGAGGAGTTCGTCGACTGGTACCACTCCCCGGAGAACAACCGCGCCCCCGGTCGCACCTGCCTGGTCGCCTGCCAGAAGCTTGACAGCGACCTGCCCTGGCAGGAGGCCAGCCAGATCGGCTCCAAGGGCTGCGGCGCCAATATGCGGGTGGCGCCGGTCGGACTCGTACCGGGGCTGAGCGAGGAACAGCGGGCGGGCGCCGCGCAGTTGCAGGCAGCGCTCACCCATGGCCACCCCACCGCGCTGGCGGCGAGCGACCTCACTGCCCGCGCCGTGTTCCTGCTGGCGCAGGGCGCGGAGCCGATGGGGCTGGTCGAGCAGCTGCGCTCGTACGCGTACGAGAACCGCAGCCGCTACTACCACCACTGGCTGGGCAATCTGTGGACCTACTCGCACGACCCGACGCCCGAGGCGTTCATCGCACGCGGCTGGGACGAGTGCCTGCAGGTCCTGGAACGGCTCGCCACCGCGCTGCGCGACCCGCAGCCGGAGGTCGACCCCTGCCTGGCGACGGGCGACGGCTGGATCGCCGAGGAGGCGCTCGCCACCGCCCTGCTCTGCTTCCTGATGTTCCCCGAGGAGCCGGTGACGGTTCTGCGCAGGGCCGCCTGCACCCGAGGCGACTCGGACTCGATCGCCTGCCTCGCCGGCGCGTTCGCCGGGGCGCATCTGGGAGCCGGCGCCTGGCCCAAGGAGTGGTCCGAGCGGATCGAGTACCGCAGCGATCTGATGTCGCTGGCAGCCCTCTGGGACGCTTGATCCATGACTGATCTGCTGGACATGGAACTCGGCCCCGTCGTCGCCGAACAGCCCGACCCGCTCCTGTTCGCCACCGTCTCCGGGGCGCATCTGTACGGATTCCCGTCCCGGGATTCGGACGTGGACCTGCGCGGGATCCATCTGCTGCCCGTGGTGGAGCTGCTGGGGCTGAAGGAGCCGGAGGAGACCCGGTCCCGGATGTGGGACCGGGACGGCGTCGAGATGGATCTGGTCACGCATGACGTACGGAAGTTCGTACGGCTGATGCTGCGGCGCAACGGATACGTACTGGAACAGCTGCTGTCGCCGCTGGTGGTGCACACATCGGACGCCCATACGGAGCTGGCGGAGCTCGCCCCGGGCGTGCTCACCAGCCACCACGCCCATCACTACCGGGGGTTCGCGAACACCCAGTGGCGGCTCTTCGAGAAGACCGGCGAGCTCAAACCGCTGCTCTACACCTTCCGCGCGCTGCTCACCGGTATTCATCTGATGCGCAGCGGCGAGGTGCAGGCGCATCTGCCCACGCTGCTCGGGGAGGTCGACGCCCCGGGCTATCTGCCCGGCCTGATCGCGGCCAAGGCGGACGCCGAACACGGTCCGGCGTCGGGGGCCGGCCCGGCAGACGCGCGCGCCGATGTGGACGCGCTGCACGCCGTACTCGACGAGGCGCGGCTGGCCTCGCGGCTACCCGACGAGCCCACCGCCTACGAAGCCCTGCGCGACTTCGTCGTCCGCGTACGCCTGGAGAGCTGAGGTCCTGCGGGTACGGAACAGGAAGTCCTCGACCCGTGCCCGGTCCGGCTCGGGCGGCAGCGGGGAGCCCGGCGCCGCGGCGTCGGCCTCATCGGCGAGGCGTGTCATCCACGCCTCGACCCGCGGCCACGGCACCTCGCCCCGCTTGACCTCGAGCAGCCGCTCCCGGTCGGCGCCGACGTCGATCACCAGCTCGCCCGTACGCAGCAGATCACGGCAGCTGCCAAGGAGACGCAGCAGATGCATGGCGTGCTTCCAGCGCGGGGCGCCGTGCCGGGCGACGTCCGCCGTCAGCTTCTTGCGCTGGCCGTCCGCGTAGCGCACGAAGGTCTGGTGGGCGGCGCGGGAGAGGAACGCCCCGCGCAGGGCGAGCAGTTCACGTCCGGTGTCGTCGATGTGCTCGACGAGCGGTGAGTGCAGGCACTCGAGGACGTTCGGGTTGGCGCGCAGTGCGAGCTCCAGGAAGCGTTCCAGCTCCCAGGAGAACTGCTCGTCGGCCGGTCCCTCGATGTGGGTCGGGGGCTTGTCGAAGCGCCAGTAGAGCGGGGCCGGGGCGAGGAAGATCCCGCGGCGGTCGGTGTCGCTGCCGTCCGTGGCCAGCCCGAAGGCGCGCGACCCCATCACGCAGGAGTAGATCGTGCGGTCGCGTACGAGTGCTGCGGGGGCCGGTTCGGGAGGCATGCGCGAGAGGGTACGTGAGCGGGCTAGGTCAGCATGATGGTGTCCCCGGAAACGGTGATCTGCTTCGGCGGCAGCGGCCTGGGCGCGGGGCCGTCGACGACGGAGGCGTTCTCGATGCTGAATTTGCTGCCGTGGCAGGGGCAGTCGATGGTGCCGTCCGCGACCTTGTTGACCGTGCAGCCCTGATGGGTGCAGATGGCCGAGAAGGCCTTGAAGTCGCCCGACGTCGGCTGCGTCACGACGATCTTCCGGTCGCCGAAGATCTTTCCGCCGCCGACCGGGATGACGGAGGTCTTGGCGAGCTCCTCGCCGGCCGCAGGTGCCGGGCTGTTCGGCTGCTCGCCGGTCTTGGGCGCTGCGGGCGTCGGCTGCTCGGAGGTGGAACCGCCGCCCTCGTCGCCGTATTTGCTGCAGCCGGTCACCAGCGCGGCGGCGCCCGCCGCGCCCACCGCCAGCACCGTACGTCGCGGAGTCTCCATGGCCGTATGTCTCCCTATGTCGTGACCCCCATCGTGCGGAAGAACCACAGCGCCGAGGTCAGCCAGATCACCGTGAGCGCCGTGAAGGCGGCTCCGCCGACGACCGGCAGCAGCCAGCCAGGCAGCCGTTCCGCTCGCAGCAGGAGCATCTTGGCGCTGAAAACGCCGAAGAAGAAGCAACCCAGCAGCGAGTGCCACATAACGCGCGTGCTGTACGTCTGATAGCCCAGTCCGTACAGGCAGTGGACGGCGACGGGCACGGCGAGCAGAAAGGCGATCCTGCCCGACCAGCGGTGCAGTGCGGGGGCCCAGGAGGCGGCGCGTACGCCCGGCAGCCTGCCGTACATCGCGAACGCCGAGCCGACCTGGACGACGGCGAAGGCGAGGGCCGCCGTGCCCAGCCAGGACTTCACCGCCCCGGTGCTGCTGAAGCCGGCGAGGTTGAAG
Source organism: Streptomyces sp. NPDC060064 (assembly GCF_042736455.1). Lineage (NCBI taxonomy): Bacteria > Bacillati > Actinomycetota > Actinomycetes > Kitasatosporales > Streptomycetaceae > Streptomyces > Streptomyces sp. NPDC060064. Next base: position 118,685 of record NZ_JBHWWF010000022.1, on the reverse strand, counting down.
GCCGTGCCCGCCGGATCGTGCACCTTTCCGTACGCCCCGAGGCCGACCGCGACCGCGGCGGCGACGAGAGCGGGGACGAGGAAGCGTGCGGCTCCCGGGCCCGCGTGGTTGTTGGGGCTCCCCGGGAACGAGGCGGTGCGGGCGTTGGGGTCGACGGGGGGACCGAAACTCATGACGCACCTCAGGGGACGACGGGGCGGGCGGTGAGCCGGGTGCCGTCCACCACGACGGCGCCGGATGCGGGGTCGATCCGGGGCGCGGCGGCGGGCTTGCCTTCGCGGTTGAGAATGCCGACCTGGCGGCCGTCCGGCAGGACGATCCAGCCGCCGTCGATCTTCGCGCCGCGCACCTCGGCCGTGGCGCGGTACAGGCCGGACGGCCTGACCGCCTTGGCGGCGGAGAACTGCCAGGTCCGGTCCCGGATTTCGACCGTACCGTCGATCTTCCCGGCGCGCAGAACGCCGTCGAGGCGGGCGCCGTCCCCGCCGGTCAGCCGCATGCTGCCGTCGTCCTCGACATCGCCCTTCAGCCAGGACTCCTGGTTCTTGCCGTCACAGAAGTACCCGATCGCTTTTCCGTCGCGTACGGATACGGAGACGGCGGCGGTGTCGTCCGCCGTACGGCCCGCGTAGGCGGAGTCGGGCGCCGGGGTCGGCGTGGGGGAGGGGGCCGCGGGCGGCGTCGTGCTCGTAGCGGGTGTGGATGCGGGAGCGGTCGGCGTCGGTGTCGCCGTGGCCCCGTCGTACGAGGACTTGACCTTCGTCCCCGTCGTGGCGTTGAGCGAGAGCATGAAAATGCCCAGCAACAGCCCGGCCAGCAGTGTGAACAGAGGTCCTGAGGGCTTCATGGGCGGCCTTCCCCGGTGGGCAGGGCATGCGCAGACCACCATGCAACTGCACCCGCAGCGCCGCGTCCAGTCGTACGCTGCTTCACGCCCAGGGCGTGAGCTCCCGCGCGTGGCCGTCCGTGTCCCGGCGCACCGCGAGCACTCCGGTGACGGCCGCCCGCTCGATCGGCCCGTACACATGCGGGAAGAGCATGTCCTCGGAACCCTCCCAGCGGACCTCGGAGCCGAGCGCGGTCTCGTCGATGAGAAGCACCAGCAGGTCAGGCAGATCACGGAACGGGCCGTTGGCGATGGCGAGTGCGGCCGGCCCGTCGGGCGAGCAGTGCACAAAGCCGTCGGTGGTCAGCGAGGCCGGGGCGTACGGACGGTCCACGTCCGCCGTCCACTCGTCCACGGGTACGACATGAAAGAGCATGCCGTCAGTTGTAGCGCAGGGCCGCCGAGCGCCGGTTCGCCCAAGTGGCGGTGTGGTCCGTTTTTCATCGGGCAGCAGCGGGTCCGACGTACGGACCTACGGAGGTACGCGCCTGCTCGCGGCGGCCGCCCTCTCCGGATGTCTCGGAGGGCGGTCGCCGCGGCCGTGTGTCCCGGCACCTGACTACGCTGAATGGAGCACTCGCACATTAAGGAGCACGACGTGGCGGTACGAGCGGTCCGTGGAGCCGTCCAGCTGGAACGGGATGAGGCCGGACACATGGACGAGCAGGTCAGCGAGCTGCTCACCGCCCTCCTGGAGCGGAACGGACTCGGCGCGGACGATCTCATCAGCGTCTGGTTCACGGCCACACCCGATCTGCACAGCGACTTCCCGGCAGCCGCCGCGCGCAAGCTCGGCATCGTCGACGTACCGCTGATCTGCGCGCAGGAGCTGGACATCGTCGGAGCCATGCCGCGCGTCGTACGGATACTCGCGCACGTGGAGTCCGAGCTGCCCAAGTCAGAGATCGCGCATGTGTACCTCGGTGCCGCGGCCGCCCTCCGCAAGGACATCGCCCAGTGAGAACCGCCGTCGTCATCGGAACCGGCCTGATCGGCACGTCCGCGGCCCTCGCTCTGGCGGGCCGCGGAGTCGCCGTCCACCTCGCCGACCACGACCCGGAGCGGGCCCGCACCGCTGCCGCACTCGGCGCCGGGACGGACCAGCCGCCGGAGGGACGGGTCGACCTGGCGATCGTCGCCGTACCGCCGGCACATGTCGCCACCGCGCTCGCCGAAGCGATGCGCAGCGGGATCGCCCGCGGCTACCTCGACGTGGCGAGTGTGAAGGGCGGGCCCCGCCGCGAGCTGGAGGCGCTCGGCCTCGACCTGAGCGGCTACATCGGTACGCATCCGATGGCGGGCAAGGAGCGCTCGGGCCCGCTCGCGGGCACGGCGGACCTGTTCGAGGGCCGCCCATGGGTGCTCACGCCCACGCGCGACACGGACACCGAGGTCCTCAACCTCGCCCTCGAGCTGGTGGCGCTCTGCCGTGCCGTCCCGGTGGTCATGGACGCCGACGCGCACGACCGGGCGGTCGCCCTGGTCTCCCACACCCCTCAGCTGATCTCCTCGATGGTCGCGGCGCGTCTCGAGGAGGCGGACGACACAGCAGTACGGCTCTGTGGCCAGGGCATCCGCGACGTCACACGGATCGCGGCCTCCGACCCCCGGATGTGGGTCGAGATCCTCTCGGCGAACCCGGGCCCGGTGGCCGATGTACTGGCCGGGGTCGCGGCGGACCTGGACGAGACGGTCCAGGCGCTGCGGGCCCTGCAGTCCTCGGACCAGTCCAAGCGCCAGGGCGGCGCGGAGGGCATCGAGGACGTCCTGCGCCGCGGCAACGCGGGCCGGGTCCGGGTCCCCGGCAAGCACGGCCAGGCCCCGACGTCGTACGAGATCGTGGCGGTCCTGATCAGCGACCAGCCGGGGGAGCTGGCCCGTATCTTCGCGGACGCCGGCCGCGCGGGCGTGAACATCGAGGACGTCCGTATCGAGCATGCGACGGGCCAGCAGGCGGGCCTGGTGCAATTGATGGTGGAGCCGACGGCGGCGACGGTCCTCACGGCATCCCTGCGGGAGAGGGGCTGGTCGATCCGGCAGTAGTTCCGGCAGTAGTTCCGGCAGTAGTGGTCGACCTGGCACCGACCGGCGCACAGGTGCTGCCCACGGCTCCGCCATCCGTGTGTCAGGACGGTGCTGAGTACTCGGTAACCTTGTGCAGGGTCCCTTGGCATTTCCGCCGGCCCACCCCGCGTACCAGGAAGGTGTCCGACACCGTGGAATCCGTGATCGTCGCCATCGATGGCCCCTCCGGCACGGGCAAGTCGAGCACCTCCAAGGCCGTCGCCGCCGCTCTGGGGCTGAACTACCTGGACACCGGTGCGCAGTACCGGGCGATCACCTGGTGGATGATCAGCAACGGCGTCGATGTGCAGGACGCCGCCGCGGTCGCCACCGCCGCAGCCAAGCCCGCCATCGTCTCCGGCACCGACCCCGCCGCCCCGGCCATCACCGTCGACGGCGTGGACGCCGCCGGGCCGATCCGCACCCAGGACGTCACCTCCAAGGTGAGCGCCGTCAGCGCCGTCCCCGAGGTGCGGGCCCGGATCACCGAGCTGCAGCGTTCCATCGCCGCGGCCGCCGAGAAGGGCATCGTCGTCGAGGGACGCGACATCGGCACCACGGTCCTGCCCGACGCGGACCTGAAGATCTTCCTGACCGCTTCGCCGGAGGCCCGCGCCGCCCGCCGGTCCGGCGAGCTGAAGGGCTCCGATGTCGCGGCCACCAGGGAAGCCCTGATCAAGCGGGACGCGGCCGACTCCAGCCGTAAGACCTCGCCGCTCGCCAAGGCGGACGACGCGGTCGAGGTGGACACCACCGACCTGACCCTGCAGCAGGTCGTCGAGTGCGTCGTCACCCTCGTCGAGGAGAAGCGGGCCGCCCGGTGACCGCACCGTCCGAGAAGGGCGCGGCGGTCGGCCGGGGTATCGGCATCGGGCTGATGTACGGGCTGTGGAAGCCGCGGGTGCTGGGCGCCTGGCAGGTTCCGGCGGCCGGACCGGTGATCCTCGCGGTGAACCACTCGCACAACATCGACGGGCCGATGCTCATGGGCACCGCCCCCCGTCCCGTGCACTTCCTGATCAAGAAGGAGGCGTTCGTCGGTCCCCTCGACCCGTTCCTGCTCGGAATCGGTCAGCTCAAAGTGGACCGTACGATCGCCGACCGCACCGCCATCACCAACGCGCTGAGCGTGCTGGAGAACGGCGGAGTCCTCGGTATCTTCCCCGAGGGCACCAGGGGCGAAGGCGACTTCGCCTCGCTCCGCGCCGGGCTCGCCTACTTCGCGGTACGCAGCGGGGCGCCGATCGTCCCGGTGGCGGTGCTGGGAAGCACCGAGCGCCGCGGACGGTTGATAAAGGCGCTGCCCGCGCTGCGCAGCAAGGTCGACGTCGTCTTCGGCGAGGCCTTCGAAGCGGGCGACGGCAGCGGTCGGCGCACCCGCAAGGCGCTGGACGACGCCACCGTACGGATCCAGGAGCGGCTGACCGCCCACCTGGAAAACGCCAAGCGTCTCACCGGGCGCTAGGTAAGACTTGAGTAGTGGACCGCGCGATCGCGGGGCCATCGATGATGCAACGTAACGAGGTACGGACTTCATGAACGACCAGATCCACTCCGGCGACGAGCACGGGGAGCTTGGCGACGCCGAGTACGCGGAGTTCATGGAGCTCGCCGCGGAAGAGGGCTTCGACGTCGACGACGTCGAGAACGCGATCGGCGAGGCCGGTCACGGCCCGCTGCCCGTCCTCGCCGTCGTCGGCCGCCCCAATGTCGGCAAGTCGACCTTGGTGAACCGCATCATCGGGCGCCGCGAGGCCGTCGTCGAGGACAAGCCCGGCGTCACTCGCGACCGCGTCACCTACGAGGCCGAGTGGGCGGGCCGCCGCTTCAAGGTTGTCGACACCGGCGGCTGGGAGCAGGACGTCCTCGGCATCGACGCCTCCGTAGCCGCCCAGGCCGAGTACGCGATCGAGGCCGCCGACGCGGTCGTCTTCGTCGTGGACTCCACGGTCGGCGCCACCGACACCGACGAGGCCGTCGTCAAGCTGCTGCGCCGGGCCGGCAAGCCTGTCGTGCTCTGCGCCAACAAGGTCGACGGGCAGAGCGGCGAGGCGGACGCGACCGCCCTGTGGTCGCTCGGTCTCGGCCAGCCGCACCCCGTCTCCTCGCTGCACGGCCGCGGTACGGGCGACATGCTCGACGCCGTCCTGGAGGCGCTGCCCGAGGCCCCGGCCCAGACCTTCGGCAACGTCGTCGGCGGCCCGCGCCGTATCGCCCTGATCGGCCGCCCGAACGTCGGCAAGTCCTCGCTGCTGAACAAGGTGGCCAACGAGGACCGGGTCGTCGTCAACGAGATCGCCGGCACCACCCGTGACCCGGTCGACGAGCTGATCGAACTCGGCGGTATCACCTGGAAGTTCGTCGACACGGCGGGCATCCGCCGCCGCGTCCACCTCCAGGAGGGCGCGGACTACTACGCCTCGCTGCGTACCGCCGCCGCCGTGGAGAAGGCGGAGGTCGCGGTCGTACTGATCGACGCGACCGAGTCCATCAGCGTCCAGGACCAGCGGATCATCACCATGGCCGTCGAGGCGGGCCGCGCGATGGTCGTCGCCTTCAACAAGTGGGACAACCTCGACGAGGAGCGCCGCTACTACCTCGAGCGCGAGATCGAGACCGAGCTCGGGCAGATCGCCTGGGCGCCGCGGGTCAATGTCTCCGCCCGTACCGGCCGCCACATGGAGAAGCTGGTCCCGGCGATCGAGACGGCGCTGGCGGGATGGGAGACCCGGGTCCCCACCGGTCGGCTCAACGCCTTCCTCGGCGAGATCGTCGCCTCGCACCCGCACCCCATCCGCGGTGGCAAGCAGCCCCGCATCCTCTTCGGCACGCAGGCCGGCACCAAGCCGCCGCGGTTCGTGCTCTTCGCCTCCGGCTTCCTGGAGCACGGCTACCGGCGCTTCGTCGAGCGCCGGCTGCGTGAGGAGTTCGGCTTCGAGGGCACCCCGATCCACATCTCGGTTCGGGTGCGCGAGAAGCGCGGCCGCAAGAAGTGACGTAACGACGTGGCGCTGCCCCGGACCGGTGAACGGTCCGGGGCAGCGCCATATGGTCTCTCGCGGGTCACAGACCTCTGCGGGGTGCCGGTGGCAGCGCCGCCGGCTTGTGCATACCGCTGTGCGGACGGACCCCGGGATACGACTGCCAGGTCCCGGGGTGGACCGTATGGCCCGGATGACCTGAGGGGCCGCCGTGGCTGCTGTGCGGCCCCGTGCCGAAGGCCCTGAAGTCGAGATCCTCCTCCCCGCTCCGGTCGCCCGGAAAGGCCCGGAACGCCCTGCGGTACTCGGAGTACAGCGCGTCGTAGATCGGCGTGGGCGAGTGGCCTGCCGGTCCGTCGCTCGCGGGGCGCATGGAGGGGATCTGGCTCTGGTACGGCTGGCGGGAGGGGTCGTATGAGTGCACGTACCTGCAACGAACTCGCCGTCGGACAGATGCGGTCTCGGCGGAGCCGGATTCTTCCGGGGGACGGTACAAAGACGTGCGCCGGGTGTACGTCTCCGTACTCCCGGCGTATGTCGCGCGCTCCGTCAGTCGTTCCTCAGGTGCCTGCTCAGGTGCCCGCGAGCGGCATGGCCGCGGCGACCAGCCGGCCGCCGGCCGCCGCCTTCTCCAGCGCCGCACGCAGCAGGTCCTCGCGGGGCTGCTGGCCGATGGAGCCCACCGGCGCGGCGAAGACCAGGACCGTGTGCGACTTGTTGGCGGCCGCGCGCCAGCCGTCCGTGACCTGCAGTGGCTGATGGGCCTGCCACCAGGCGACCGGGCTGCCGCCGCCGGTGCCGGGCTGGAGCACGGCGTGCAGCTGGCCCATGGCGACCAGGACGGACCAGCCGGGCAGTTGATTGGGCCGCTGGTTCACGTCGGCGATCGGCAGGAAGCCCTGTTCGATGAGGAGCGGGAGGAAGTCGTCGCCGCCGCTGCCGGTCGTGCCGGGGCGGGCGATGGGCGCGGTCGGTTCGACGACCAGGGCCGGGTGCAGTTCGCCCTCGATCAGTACCAGTCCGCTGGTGATGCCGAGGACGGCCTGCTTGGGACCGGCGCCGGGGATCTGCTGCTCCTCGCCGGTGATGGACCGTACCGCGCCCAGCAGTTGGTCCTCGGCGACCTGGACGACCTGTGAGGGGATGCAGGAGGCGTGGGCGAAGGCGAGAACGGCGGTCTCGTCGCCGACGAACAGCACCGTGCTGGTGCGTTCCTGCTCGGAGTCGCCCGGGGTGCGGCAGGAGGTGCAGTCGTAGCTGCCCGGGCTGTTCCTGCCGGCGAGCAGCCGGTCGGCCTCTTCGTCGCCGATCTCGGCGCGTACGTCCTCGCTGACGTCGAGCATGCGCGGCACGGGTGGCTCCTCGAACTTGAGCGGACTTGATACGTGCGCCGGGCGGTTCCCGGCTCGTCATGAGCTCAACGGGTGATCTGTGGCCGGAGTCACGCGCGAGAAGGAACGGAATCGCACCATCCAACGCAAGCGGTGATGTGACGGCCGGAATTGGTTACTCCATGTCAACAGCTGCTGGGTGCATGGAAGTTGGCGCGGTGAACCGAGTCACAGATCAGTTCACCGGCAGGTCGACAAATCATGAAATCAGCGAATCAAGTGGGTGACCGGAAATCGTCAGTACTGCGAGTAACAGGCAACTGGCCTGGAATGACAAGGGATTGGTTGATACCAGAGGGTTGACCTCTCTAGATTCCTCCGCCGTGTGCAGAGAGCACCGCCCGGGACAACCCGCCGGGCCGTACAGCCAGTACGGCACAGAAGCAGCACAGCACGACCACCTCAGGCGGGTGAGGCGGAGCGGACAAGGGCGCCGGATGCGCCGAAGTCCGCACCGCCCCGAGGGACCCCGGGTCCTTCGAGAGGGATTTGATGTTCACGAGTTCCCGTTCCATACGCAGGCGTGACACAGCAGCGCTCGTAGGTGCCGCACTGGTGGCACCGCTGGCACTGCTCGCCTCCACGGGCGAGGCCCGGGCGGCGGACAACGGAGTATGGGACCGCATCGCATCGTGCGAGAGCGGCGGAAACTGGCACATCAACACAGGCAACGGCTACTACGGCGGGCTGCAGTTCTCCGCCGGCACCTGGCGCGCCTACGGTGGCGGGGCGTACGCGTCCACCGCCGACAAGGCGAGCAAGGGGCAGCAGATCGCCGTCGCCGCGAAGGTCCAGCGGGCGCAGGGCTGGGGCGCATGGCCCACCTGCGCGGCGCGGGCCGACGCGTACGGCACTGCACCGGGGGCATCCGAGGCCGCCGCTCCCAAGGCCCACACCAACGCCAGGACCAAGGCCAAGGTCAGGACCAAGGCCAATGTCCAGGCCGAGGCTCCGGCAAAGGCGCCGGAGCGGGCATCGAACCACACCGGCCGCGGCAGCGCCCGCGGCGGCGACTACACCGTCCGCCGCGGCGACACCCTGAGCGGGATCGCCGCCGCGCACGGCGCGGACTGGCGCGTCCTGTACGCCGCCAACAAGACCGTCATCGGCGGTGATCCGAACCTCATCGTGCCCGGGCAGAAGCTCGCTCTCTGAGGCGTCCTTCGGCAGCCCCGCCCGGGTCCGACCGGGTGGGGCTGCCTGCCGTCGCGCGCGGCACCCGCTCTCGCCGTGCCGCGCTGCCTAGCGTGACCCGATGCCGAAGATCAGCTTTTGGCCCGCGGCCCTTTTGGCCCTGCTGCTGGCGCTCGTCCCGTTGCGCGGTGCGTACGCCGCGCCCCGCCTTCCACCGCCGCCCGCCCCCGGCAGTCCCGGTATCGGCAGCCCCGGTATCGGCGCAGACGCGGGGCCGCCCGACTGTGCCGCCAGTGGCTGGCCCTGGAGCTGCCTCGCCGAGTGCGAGGGCGGCGGGAACTGGCACATCAACACAGGCAACGGCTACTACGGAGGGCTGCAGTTCTGGCAGTCCACCTGGGTGAAGTACGGCGGACTCGTGTACGCGCCGCGCGCCGATCTCGCCACCCGCGAGGAGCAGATCGAGGTGGCGCAGGAGGTGCTGCGTATGCAGGGCTGGGGCGCCTGGCCCGCCTGCTCCAGGAAGTACGGGCTCAGCGGCCGGGTCCATACGGTCGAGCCGGGCGACACCCTCTTCGCGATCGCCACGCGCTACCGGATCACGGGTGGCTGGCAGGCCCTCTACACAGCCAACAAGAAGCTGATCGGGAGCTCTCCGGACCGGCTCAAGGCAGACACGATGCTGGTCATTCCGGCGTCGGCATCGGCATCGGCAGCTCGGTGGGCTCTCCGCCCGTCTCATCCCGCAGGGCCTGAAGGCTGAGGGCTACCACGTCGTCAGCGAACAGACCGACTTCGCCCTTCCGAATTTCCGTGCGGTCGCCGCCGGCCTCGAACCATCTCGGTACCGGCCGAGCCTCCCATGGCCGCCGCACCTGTCCGTCGTTCGCCCGCCGACAGGATGACAAGGGGCCGGGTCACCCGGAATGGAGAGATGAACGACAGCTGCTTCACCGTGCCCCAGCTTCCCTACCGGCCTTAGGAGCCAAGTAAAGTCCACTCGTGCCGAAACCAAGACCAGGGGGACGCGGCAGCGTATGCACATCTCTTTCCTGCTCCACAACGCGTACGGCATCGGCGGGACGATCCGGACGGCGTTCAACCTGGCCCATGCCCTGGCTCAGCGGCACGACGTCGAGATCGTCTCCGTCTTCCGCCACCGTGACGAGCCCACCCTCGGCGCCCCCTCCGGCGTCACCATGAAGCACCTGGTCGATCTGCGCAGAAACAGCCCCGACTACGACGGCAACCACCCGGACTACAAGCGCCCGGCGAAGGTCTTCCCGCGCGGCGACGGCCGGCACAAGCAGTACAGCCGCCTCACCGACGCCCGGATCGCTGCCCACTTGGGATCCCTCCGGGCCGATGTCGTGATCGGCACCCGGCCCGGGCTCAATGTCCATATCGCCCGCCAGACCAGGAACGGCCCGGTCCGTGTCGCCCAGGAGCACCTCACGCTGGACAGCCACGGCTACCGGCTCCGCCGCGAGATCGGCCACCGCTACCGCTTGCTCGACGCTGTCACCACTGTCACCGAGGCGGACGCCGGGTCCTACCGCACGCAGCTGAAGCTGCGCGGCGTACGCATCGACTCCGTCCCCAACAGCGTGCCCGTGCCCACCGTCCCCCCGGCCGACGCCTCCCGCAAATGGATCGTCGCGGCCGGTCGGCTGACCAAGGTCAAGCGGTACGACGTGCTGGTCAAGGCCTTCTCCAAGGTGGTCGCGGCCCGCCCCGACTGGCGGCTGCGGATCTACGGCAGCGGAGACGCGACGGGCAACGAGAAGAACGCCCTGCACGCCCTCATCGGGGAGCGCGGGCTGCACAACCATGTCTTCCTGATGGGGCCCGCCAATCCGCTCGAACCGGAGTGGGTCAAGGGCTCGATCGCCGCCGTCACCTCCAGCATGGAGTCGTTCGGCATGACCATCGTCGAGGCGATGCGCTGCGGCGTCCCCGTCGTCTCCACCGACTGCCCGCACGGGCCCGGCGAGATCATCGAGGACGGTGTCGACGGCCGGCTGGTGCCGGTCGGCGACGTGGACGCGATCGCCGACGCACTGCTCGAGCTGATCAACGACGACGAACTGCGCCGGCGCACAGGCCGGGCGGCGCTCACCGCATCCGCCCGCTTCGACCCGGCGAGGATCGCGGAGCGCCACGAGGCCCTGTTCACCGAGCTGGTCGCACGCGCCAGGAGCGGTCGCTCGCGCAGCGCGCTGCGCGACGCGCTGCACCGCGGCTGGGGCGCGGTGTACGACGCGGTCTACTCCCTGCGCTATCTGGCCGCCGACGCGATCCGGAAAAGGAAGAAGACCTCATGACCATGTCCACCACCTCGGCCACCGAGCGGCGGACACCACGGGCGGACTGCGTCGCGGACGCGGCCTGCGGTATCACCTTCGACCTGGCCGGTGCCAGCTCGCCGGACGCGGTGCTCGTGCTGAAGCGGCACGGCAAGGACGCGACGGACGAGGTGCGGCTGCGGCTGACCCCTTCGGGGGACGGCACTTCGCGCGCCGTACTGCCCAGCACGGTCGAACTGGCCGAGGGCCGCTGGGATGTCCGCACCGCCGACGGAGACGCCGTCGAGCCCGGCATACGGGATCTGCGGGCGCTCGTCGACCGCGCCCCCGAAGCCGGCCGGATCGACGTGCGCGTCCCGTACCCGACGGCGGACGGCAAGCTCGCGGTGCGCTGCTGGGTGCGCGCGCCGCACGCCGAGGCGGGCGACATCGGCCTGGCGCGCGAGCGGGGCGCGGTGACGGTGGAGGGCCGGCTGTACGGGGCCGAGCTGGGCGAGGGAGCCGTGGCCGAGGCCAGGCTCCGCTCCGGCGACCGGGTCCACAAAGTGCCGGTGACCGGCGAGGGCAGCTCCTTCGCCTTCACTCTGCCGTGCGGGCCGATGGCCGAAGTGCCTGTCGGCAAAGAGCAGTTGTGGGAGCTGTGGCTGCGCCCCGCCGCGGACGCAGCCGGGGTGCGGATCTCCCGCATCCTCGACGACATCTGGGACAAGAGGGCCATCTTCGTGTACCCCAAGGTGACCACGGACACCTGCCACGCAGCCGCCTGCTACACGGCCGACAACGACCTCGGCGTACGTCTCACCGCAGCGGGCTGACGTCGCCCTGCGCATCTTTGAGGACAGTGGCTGTCCTCAATGGCTGGCAGACTCGCAGCCATGTTGGAGACCTCGGCAAGACTGCTGCGCCTGCTCTCATTGCTGCAGGCCCACCGCGAATGGTCCGGCTCCGATCTGGCCGACCGGCTCGGTGTCACCCCGCGCACCGTACGGCGCGATGTCGACCGGCTGCGCGAGCTCGGCTACCCGGTCAACGCCAGCCCCGGCACGGGCGGCGGCTATCAGCTCGGCGCGGGGGCCGAGCTGCCGCCGCTGCTGCTCGACGACGAGGAGGCGGTGGCCGTCGCGGTCGGCCTGCGTACCGCCGCCGGAAACGGCATCGAGGGCATCGGCGAAACGTCCGTACGCGCCCTGGCCAAGCTGGAGCAGGTGCTGCCCAGCCGGCTGCGCCGCCGGGTCGGCGCGCTCAACGCCTTCACCGTGCCGATGCTGCGCAGCCCGCACGGCTCCACCGTCGACGCGAGTGTGCTGACCGAGCTGGCCAACGCCTGCCGGGACAGCGAGCGACTGCGTTTCGACTACCTCGACCACAGCGGCTCCGTCACCCGCCGCAGCGTCGAACCGCACCGCCTCGTCTGCACCGAGCGGCGCTGGTATCTCGTCGCCTGGGACCTGGAGCGCGCCGACTGGCGCACGTTCCGGGCCGACCGCGTCACGCCGAAGCCGCCGCACGGCCCCCGCTTCGCCCCGCGTACTCCGCCGGCCGAGGATCTCGCCGCATATGTCTCCCGTGGCGTCTCCACCCGCGCCTACGCGGCACAGGCGGTCATCCGGCTCCATACGTCCGCCGAGCTGGCCGCCCGGACCATCGGCCCGTCCGACGGGGTGCTGGAGGCGGTCGACGACAGCAGCTGTCTGCTGCGCACCGGGGCCGCGAGCCTGGATGTGCTGGTCATCCATGTGATGCTGATGGGCGTGGACTTCGAGGTGATCGAGCCGCAGGAGCTGACCGAGCACATCAGGACGGTGCGGGACCGGCTGTCCCGGGCCCTCGGTTGATGGCCTCCTGCTCTTCCACCAGCTGCTCCAGTACCGCGAACTCGGGATGGTGCAGATCGAAGGCGGGCGACTCGGAGCGGATGCGCGGGAGGGTCACGAAGTTGTGGCGCGGCGGTGGGCACGAGGTCGCCCACTCCAGTGAACGCCCGAATCCCCATGGGTCGTCCACCTCGACCTTCTTCCCGTACTTGGCCGTCTTCCAGACGTTGTAGAGGAACGGCAGCGTCGAGATGCCGAGCAGGAACGAGCCGATGGTCGAGACGGTGTTGAGGACCGTGAAGCCGTCGGCCGCCAGATAGTCCGCGTACCGCCGCGGCATGCCCTCCGCGCCCAGCCAGTGCTGGACCAGGAAGGTGGTGTGGAAGCCGATGAACAGCGTCCAGAACTGGATCTTGCCGAGCCGTTCGTCGAGCATCTTTCCGGTGAACTTGGGCCACCAGAAGAAGAAGCCGCCGAAGGTCGCGAAGACGACGGTGCCGAAGACGACGTAGTGGAAGTGCGCCACCACGAAGTACGAGTCGGTGACATGGAAGTCCATCGGGGGCGAGGCCAGGATGACGCCGGTCAGCCCGCCGAAGAGGAACGAGACCAGGAAACCGATGGCCCACAGCATCGGTGTCTCGAACGACAGTGAGCCCCTGAGCATCGTCCCCGTCCAGTTGAAGAACTTCACCCCGGTCGGGATCGCGATCAGGAAGGACATGAACGAGAAGAAGGGCAGCAGCACCGCTCCGGTGGCGAACATATGGTGCGCCCACACCACCACCGAGAGTCCGGTGATGGCCATGGTCGCGGCGACGAGCGTGAGGTAACCGAAGATCGGTTTCCGGGAGAAGACCGGGATGATCTCGGTGACGATGCCGAAGAAAGGCAGCGCGATGATGTAGACCTCGGGATGGCCGAAGAACCAGAACAGGTGCTGCCACAGCAGCGCCCCGCCGAACTGCGGCTGGAACACCATCGATCCGAGCCGCCGGTCCGACTCGAGCACCAGCAGCGCCGCCGCGAGCACGGGGAAGGCGAACAGCACCAGGATCGACGTGAAGAGCACGTTCCAGGTGAAGATCGGCAGCCGGAACATCGTCAGGCCGGGCGCGCGCATCCCGACGATGGTGGTGATGAAGTTGACCGCGCCGAGGATCGTGCCGAAGCCCGCCAGGGCGAGACCCATGATCCACATGTCGGCGCCGATGCCCGGCGAGCGCTCCAGGGAGTTGAGCGGGGCGTAGGCGAACCAGCCGAAGTTCGCCGGGCCGCTCGGGCTCAGCAGGGAGCCGAGCACGATCAGGGCGCCGAAGAGATACAGCCAGTACGAGAGCATGTTCAGCCGGGGGAAGGCCACGTCGGGCGAGCCGATCTGCAGCGGCATGATCTCGTTGGCGAAGCCGGCGAAGGCCGGAGTGGCGAAGAGCAGCAGCATGATCGTGCCGTGCATCGTGAACAGCTGGTTGAACTGGTTGTTGCTCATCAGCTGCAGCCCCGGGCGGGCCAGCTCGGCCCGCATCATCAGGGCCATCAGTCCGGCGATCAGGAAGAAGAGGAACGACGTGATCAGGTAGAGATGCCCGATCTTCTTGTGGTCGGTGGTGGTCAACCAGTCCACGAGCACCGTGCCCGGCCGCCGTACCCGGGCCGGCCCCGCTGTGGCCTCGGCGGTCTCCGTACCCATCGCTGCCCCCAGGCTGTCCGCGGCTCGGGCTTCGGTCATTCGGTATCGGGCTCCAGACATGATGCTCGCCGTCGGTCGTCTCCAACAGGGTGCGTACGCGGGGGAGTGGACGTTCGGCCGAGAGACGGTACGAAGGTGTCGGTGGATTCCGTAAGGAACCGGTGAATTCTCTACGCCCCGTCAATTCGCCCTCTCTCGCTTGACGGAGGGTATTTCTGCCGGGAATTGAGCATGGTAGCCAAGGGCTCCTGAATTACCGTGCAAGCCGCTCTGAACTGCTCGTTCGAGTGATGGCGTTCGAGTTAAACGCGTGTCGTGATCCTGTGACAGAAGCGTGACCGGTGAGGTACGTGGGACTGCTGATGCGTAAGCGGGCCCGGCTTCCGTCACCGTCCGCCGCCGCCTACGGTGGGTGGCATGGTTCCCACACCGACTCCTCCCGCACAGCCCGACGACGCCGCCGAGGCGTATGTCGGACTCGCCGCCGAGGACGCCGAGCAACTGGCCCGCGAGCGCGGCTGGACCACCGTCAGAGCGCTGCCGCCGGGCGCGATCATCACCATGGAGTACCTGATGGGCCGGCTCAACTTCGAGGTGGAGGGCGGCACCGTCATCCGCTGCTGGCCAGGCTGACCCAGCTGACATCCGGGTACGACGAAGGCCCCGACCAGGACGGTCGGGGCCTTTGTCGTACGGGCAACGGAGCGCGCTCCGTTCCCCGTCAGCCGCCCGTGGCCGGCCGTGAGGTCGGCGGACGGCGGCTGCCGGACGGAGTGATCGGCATCCGCTCGGAGCGCACCGCGTGCGACCGCGGCTGCGTGAGCTGCGACGTCGTCCTCGTGCTGGACGGCGGCCGGGTGCCGCCGCCTGCGGCCACCGGCTCGCGGCTCTGACCCTCGTCCTGCCCGGCCCCGCGCTGCGGGAACATCGAGGGCCTCGGACCACCGGCCGCGACCGGCAGCGAAGGAGCGAGCCGACGGCGCGCACGCCACTGCTCGCGCAGCGAGAGGATCCAGGCCTCCGCACGGCCGATCAGCGGCTCGCACCAGGGCAGGGCGAGCAGGATCAGCAGCCCGGCTGCCCAGCCGAGCAGCACATCGCTCAGCCAGTGCGTACCGAGATAGACGGTCGTGAGGCCGACACCGAGGGAGACCACCGCCGAGACCGCCGACAGATAGCGTCTGGCTCGCGGAGTGGTGGCCAGATACGCCAGGATTCCCCAGGTCACGACCGCGTTCGCGGTATGCCCGGAGGGAAATATATCGCCGCCGGCGAAGAGTTCGGCGGAACCGATCTGCGTCGCGTAGTGGGGGCCGAGGCGGCCGAGACCGATCTTGACGGCGCCAACCGTCGCGTTGAGCAGCAGCAGCGAGGCGCCGAGCGCGAGCAGGGGGCGCAGGGTGTGCTGACGCCAGGAGCGCCAGCCCAGCCAGGCCGCCACCATCACGGCCGTAGGCCCGCGCTGGCCGAGCACCACGAAGTAGTCGAGAAAGGCGTGCAGCTCCGGCCACTGCTGATAAGGCCGGAAGAGCATGACCTTCCAGTCGATGATCACCAGCCAGGTCGGGGCAAGCACGGCCACGACGATGGCGAGATAGAACACCAACGTCCCGCCGAAGAGGGCGAGACGGGTGCGGCTCATCCGCGGGATCTCTATCTTCGGCGGTTCCGGCTCCCGGTCCAGCCGGGCAAAGATGTCGGTACGCACCCAATCGACGTTACAGCGAGTGAGTGTCGGCCCAGGTCGATCCGGCGTGTTTGTGATGACGATGTGATGTGGAGTATGTCTCAGCTCCGGCTTTATTCCGGGCCAATACGGAAATCCCGGTGACCTCGTGTCCCATTTCCTCGGCGGCGCTCTCGGGGGTGCTCTTTCTGTGCATCAGAAATAGTTCACCGCTTGCCCGTACGGAATTTTCCCCCCATTCGGAGCCGCCCAAGATCGGCTCCGGTGAGGCCCTGGTCAGGGCGTCCACGGGGGGCCGACAGGGCGTCCGCGGGGCGTCCAGAGGGTTGCGGAGTGGCGTACGCCACACGCGAGTGGGCTTCGGGGTGAGAGATGGACCACGCGCCACACGCCTGAACTCGCGTACGCTGACGGCTCACTCGCCCGTCGATGCCGGGCCGCTCTGTGGGACACCACTCAATACCGTCCCCGGCTGGCCCACCGAGCGCGAGGGACTCATGGGAGGTACGTGTACATGTCCGGGACGACCACGGCCGGAGCGCGGCTGCGTGCCGTCGGCGGCGGTGCCAACCGCTGGGTCGTCCTTGTCGTCCTCTGCATCAGTCTTCTGCTGGTCGCCCTCGACGCGACCGTGCTGCATGTCGCCGTCCCCGCCGTCACCGAGGACCTCCGCCCCAGCGGCGTCGAGCTGCTGTGGATCGTGGACGCGTACCCCCTCATCTGTGCCGCGCTGCTGATCCTCTTCGGCACTCTCGGTGACCGGGTCGGCCGCCGCCGTGTTCTGCTGATCGGCTACGGAATCTTCGGCGCCGCCTCCGCGGTCGCCGCCCTCGCCACCAACCCCGAGGTGCTGATCGGGGCGCGCGCCCTGCTCGGCGTCGGCGGCGCGATGATCATGCCCGCGACGCTCTCGATCCTCCGCGCGGTCTTCCCGGACCGGCGGGAGCGGGCGATGGCGATCGGCATGTGGACCGCGGTCGCCGCGGTCGGCGCCGCCACCGGACCCGTACTCGGCGGCTTTCTCGTCGAGCACTTCTGGTGGGGCTCGGTCTTCCTGATCAACATTCCGCTGATGGCACTGATCCTGCCGATGGGCCGCTGGCTGCTCCCCGAGTCCAGGGGCGGCGCCGACGGACCCTGGGACGTGCTCGGCGCGCTGATGGCGGCAGGCGGAGTGCTCGGCGCGGTCCTCGGCGTGAAGCGGCTGGGCGCCGGCGATACGGTCCTCGACGTCAGAACGGTCGGCCCGCTGCTGCTCGGCGGTGTGCTGCTCGCCCTGTTCGTACGGCGGCAGAGGCGCCGTGCGCACCCGCTGATCGATATGCGGATGTTCGCCAGGGTCGCCTTCTCCACCTCCGTCGGCTGCATCGTGCTCGCCATGCTGGCGCTGGTCGGCCTGGAGCTGATCGCCGTCCAGTATCTGCAGCTGATCCTCGGGCTCAGCCCGCTGGAGACCGGTCTGCGGCTGCTGCCGCTGACCTTCGCCGCGATGGCTGCCGGCGCCACCGGCTCGCACACGCTGCACCGGATCGGCCCGCGCCGGATGGTCGGCTGGGGCTTCGTCCTGACCGCCGCGGCGGTGCTGCTGCTGACCCTGATGGGACAGCACGACCGGCCGTGGCTGCTCACCACGGGCTTCGTATTCCTCGGCTTCGGGCTGCAGACCACGCTGTTTGCCGCGTACGAGTCGATGCTCAGCGAGGCTCCGCCGGACCAGGCGGGCGGCGCGGCCGCGATCGGCGAGACCTCCTACCAACTCGGTGCGGGCATGGGGATAGCCCTGCTCGGCAGCGTCATGAACGCGGCCTATGCGCCGTCGCTCGTCAACCTCACGGGCGTCCCCGGCTCGGCGAGCTCCGCCGCGGCCCACTCGCTGGGCGAGGCCTACCAGGTGGCGGACCGGCTGGGCGGTGGCTCCGGAGAGTTGCTGCGCACCACTGCCCGTCACTCCTTCGTCAACGGCCTCCATGTCACGCTCCTGGTCAGCGCGGGCCTGCTGCTGCTCGGCGCGCTCGCCGCGCTGCGGCTGCCACGGGTGATGGAGTGCGCGACGGTCGAGAAGTGCCCGAAGCCGAGGCGCCCGGAAGTCTCGCTGCCGGCAAGCCGCCGGCCCGCCGAGGTGACCGGGTCTGGACGCACGGCACGCTGAGCCGTAACGTCAGCCCGTGCCGTAACTAACACTGCTAGTTTTCGGTGATCCTGTCCGTCACCTTCTCCGTTTCCCCGTTTCTCCGTGAACTTTTCTGTGAACCGCTGTGTGAGCGCCACCGGAGGCCACGTCATGTCCGCACCCTCGAAGCTGCCGCCCTTCGACGCCGGTGACCCCCTCGGTCTCGACGATCTGCTCGACCCCGAGGACCTCGCGATCCGCGACACGGTCCGCACCTGGGCCGCCGACCGCGTCCTGCCGTACATCTCCGACTGGTACGAGAGCGGAGAGCTCCCCGCCATCCGTGAACTGGCCCGCGAGCTCGGCTCGATCGGCGCGCTCGGTATGTCGCTGAAGGGATACGGCTGCGCGGGCGCCACCGCCGTCCAGTACGGATTGGCCTGCCTGGAGCTCGAGGCCGCCGACTCCGGCATCCGCTCCCTCGTCTCCGTACAGGGCTCGCTCGCCATGTACGCGATCCACCGCTTCGGCTCCGAGGAGCAGAAGCAGCGGTGGCTGCCCGGCATGGCAGCCGGCGAGATCATCGGCTGCTTCGGCCTGACCGAGCCCGACCACGGCTCCGACCCGGCCGGTATGCGCACCTTCGCCAAGCGCGACGGCGGCGACTGGGTGCTCACCGGCCGCAAGATGTGGATCACCAATGGTTCGGTGGCCGGTGTCGCCGTGGTGTGGGCACAGACCGACGAGGGCATTCGCGGGTTCGTCGTACCGACCGACGCCGCCGGCTTCTCCGCGCCCGAGATCAAGCACAAGTGGTCCCTGCGCGCGAGCGTCACCAGCGAACTCGTCCTCGACGAGGTGCGGTTGCCGGCCGACGCCGTACTGCCGGAAGTCACCGGTCTGAAGGGTCCGCTGAGCTGTCTGTCGCACGCGCGCTACGGCATCGTCTGGGGCTCGATGGGCGCCGCGCGGTCCAGCTTCGAGGCGGCTGTTGAATACGCGAAGACGCGCGAGCAGTTCGGCAGGCCGATCGGCGGCTTCCAGCTCACCCAGGCCAAGCTCGCCGACATGGCCGTCGAACTGCACAAGGGGATCCTGCTCGCGCACCATCTGGGCCGTCGTATGGACGCCGGGAAGCTCCGCCCCGAACAGGTCAGCTTCGGGAAGCTCAACAATGTGCGGGAGGCGATCGAGATCTGCCGCACCTCGCGCACCATCCTCGGTGCGAACGGGATTTCGCTGGAGTACCCCGTGATGCGTCATGCGACAAACCTCGAGTCGGTGCTCACCTACGAGGGCACCGTCGAGATGCACCAGCTGGTGCTGGGCAAGGCACTCACCGGCCTGGACGCCTTCCGGTAGGCCGGCGGACTGTCGTCCTTGAACGCCGGACAGGCTCGCGAGCCGGCGAGCACCTTGCTCAGCTCTGGTTGAAGAAACCGTCCTGAGTGGAACGGCCTGCGGCCTCCCCGCTGACCACCTGAGTGTCGGCGGGGCTCAGCAGGAAGACCCGGGTGGCGACGCGCTCGATCGAGCCGCGCAGGCCGAAGGTCAGTCCCGCGGCGAAGTCCACCACCCGCTTTGCGTCACTGGGCTCCATGGACGTCAGGTTCACGATGACCGGGACGCCGTCCCGGAACAGCTCGCCGATGGCACGGGCGTCCCGGAAGCTGTCCGGGGAGACCGTCGCGATCCGGCGGCCCTGCTCCTGGGCGGACTCGGAAGCCACGCGCACCCGGGGGTCGGTGACCCACGCGTCGCCCGTCTCCGCGCCCTCGGCGTACTCGTCGTCGTAGTAACGCTCGTCACTGTCCTCGACGAGTCCCAGCCAGGCGCTCGCCTTGCGCACCGAACCCATGACGCCTCCTTCCGCTCCAGTCCGCTCACTGCGGTCTTGTATCGTTCCGCATCCCTATGGTCGTCCATAGTGCGGATCGCGCGCCAAGTAGATAGTCGCCGCGCAGGTGATTCGTGACGGTACTGGTGCAGAAGATATGGCGATTCGTCAAGATTCGTCGTGCGCACGGGGCGTGGCGGACTCAAAATATGAAAGTCGGGCCGGACGGGTGATGGTGGAGCGTACGGGTGAACGGGTGGCTCGATACGATGCCTCCCGCACTGTTGAACGACTCTCGGGGGACCGTCGTGTTCGGAATCGTCAGACCATGCACTCACCGGCTCACGGACGGCCTCAAGGCCGAGTGGATGGCTCATCTCTGCGGGCTCTGCCTGGCACTTCGCTCCGACCACGGCCAGTTCGCCAGGGTCGTCACCAACTACGACGGCCTGATCGTCTCGGTTCTGACGGAGGCTCAGACCGAACGCACCCCCGCCGCACGGCGCATCGCGGGCCCCTGCCCGCTGCGCGCCATGCGTACCGCGCCCGTCGCCCGGGGCGAGGGTGCGCGCCTGGCGGCGGCCGTCTCGCTGGTGCTGGCCTCGGCGAAGGTACGGGACCACGTGGCCGACCGGGACGGGGTGTTGGCCCGCAAGCCGGTGGCCGCCGCGGCGCGCCGGGTCGCCGCGGGCTGGGACCGGGCCGGGGCACGCACCGGCGCCGAGCTCGGCTTCGACACGGCGGTGCTGCTCGACGCCATCGACCGGCAGACCGGGATCGAGTCGCTGGCCGGTCCTGGCACCCCGCTGCTGACCGTCACCGAGCCGACCGAGACGGCGACCGCGGCAGCCTTCGCGCACACCGCCGTACTCGCCGGAAGGCCGGAGAACGTGGCGCCGCTCGCCGAGGCCGGCAAGCTCTTCGGACGGCTGGCACATCTGCTGGATGCCGTGGAGGACAGGGAAGCTGACGCAGCGTCGGGTGCCTGGAACCCGCTGACCGCGACCGGCACCTCACTGGCCGAGGCACGCCGGCTCGCCGACGACGCGGTGCACGGGGTGCGCCTCGCACTGCGCGACGCCCGCTTCATCGACGACAGGCTGGTGCATGTGCTGCTCGCCCACGAGCTGCGTACCTCGGTGAACCGTGCGTTCCGCACGACGACCTGCTCGCATCAGGGGCACGGCGCGCCACAGCCGCCCCAGCACGGAAATCCGTACCAGGGCGGCGGCTACGGCCCTTACGGCTCGAACAACCCCTACGGCGGCGGCAACCCGGGAGTGCCCGGCGGGCCCGGCGGCCCCGGTGGGCTGCCTCCGCAGTTCGGCGGTGAACCGCCGAAGCCCAAGAAGCGCGGCTTCCTGGCCGGCTGCGCCGTCTTTACCGGGCTGTTCTGCACCTGCCAGATCTGCTGTGCCAAGGAGTACGAGGGCCCCTGGTCCCGCAAGAAGCGCGAGGGCTGCTGCCGCGACTGCGACTGCGATTGTTCCGGCTGCGACTGCTGCTGCCCCTGCGACGGTTGCTGACGGACCGTCGGATCACTTCGGTTCCGCCGTCGGATCACTTCAGCTCCGGCGGCGAGATCTGCGACTTCTCGATCGCCGACTCCGTGGTGCCCCACTTCTTCAGGATCCGGTCGTACGTCCCGTCCGTCTTGAGCTTGTTCACCGCGGCCTGGAAGGCGGGCGCCAGCGGTGTGCCCTTCTTGAAGGCGAAGCCGACGTCGAGCCGCTTGAACTCATTGAGGAACTTGGTGCCCTGCTGCTGGGTGACGGCGTAGCGGAGCCCGTTGATGGTGCTCATCACCACATCGCTGCGGCCCTGCTGCAGCGAGATCCAGATCGCGCCCGACTCGCCGTACGTCTGGACCTTGTACGGCTTCTTGCCCGCCTCGGAGCAGCGGCCCTTGTTCTTCTCCAGGGACGCCTCGAACGTGGTGCCCGCGCCGGTCGCGACATTCAGACCGCAGAGATCGGTGAAGTCCGAGATCTTCGTCAGTCTGCTGTTCTCGAGCGCGGCGAAGCCCTGGCCGTCATTGATGTACGTGACGAAGTCGATGGTCCTGCGTCGCTCGTCCGTCACCCCGAAATTGCCGGTGCCCAGGTCGTACTTGCCGCTGCTCAGCGCCGGCAGGATCGCCTCGAAGCTCGCCACCTCGCGCTTCAGCTTCAGCCCCAGCACCTTGGCGGCGGCCTCCGCGAAGTCGATGTCCTGGCCCGCGACGGTCTTGCCGTCCTCCAGGTAGGCGGCGCCCGGCGGATTGCCGACGGAGGTGGCGATGGTGAGGGTTCCCCTGCTGCGTACGTCCGCGGGCAGCAGTTTCGCGATCGCCTCGTCCTTCGGCACCGACGACACCACATCGTCGGTCGGGATCCGGCCGGGCCCGCCACTTGGCTTGGCGCCGACGCCGGCGGTTGCCGGGTCGCCCGAGCCGCACGCGGTGACGGTGAGCGCGGCGGCGGTGATCAGCGCGAAGACGGCGGCGTGGCGTTTCCTGCTCATGATGCGGGGGTCCCCAGGTGCTTCTCGAACGGCAGCGGGCCGATCGACTCCGGATCTGCGGACAGATCGAAGAGCGGGCGGTATCCGGCGGCCAGATAGAGGCCCTTGGCCTCGGGCTGGCGCGGACCGGTGGTCAGATGGATCCGGGAGTAGCCGTGCTCGGCTGCATCCCGTTCGAGTACGCGCAGCACGCGCCGGGCCAGGCCGCGGCGGCGGTGCGCGGAGTGCGTCCAGATCCTCTTGAGTTCGGCCGTCGTGGCGTCGTAGCGGCGGTACGCGCCACCGGCCACCGGCCGGCCCTGCTCCAGGAGCAGCAGAAACGCACCGCCCGGCGGAGCGAACTCCTCGGACGGGTAGCGCTCCAGATCGAAGGCGGAGCCGTACCGGCTGATGTACTCGTGCGCCAGTTCCTCGAGGAGCGGACGGGCGAGCGGGTCGTCGACCGTGGTCCGGCGTACGGACAGCGCGGAACCACGGCTCGGGGTGAAAGTCATGTGTGCCCTTCTTCGAGCAGGCAGAAGGAACCAGGGTGTGGCGAGGGGGAGTGATACGCGGCGTTATGCGGGTGAAGGCGCGACATGCGAGAAATGCAGGAAGACGGCGCGAAGGCGCGAGCGCGGGCGCGAGAAAGGCAGCGGGGTCAGCTCAACAGGAAGAGGACCACACGCGACCGAAGTCGATGTGGGAGCGCGTGACCAGCCACTGCTGCGAATGCATGGCCCAAGTGGAACAGGCATCCGTTTCTGCGTCAACTGTCCTGAGACGGACGGCTCACAGTACGGACAGGCTTGACATCGGGCCGTGCGCACCCCCTACCCTCAGGAACGGATCGTGCTGAGGGGCTCGGTCCGCGTTGTGTTTCTGGTGAAGGCATTCCCGTGTTCGATCTCTGCATCCACGGAGCCTTCGCATGGCTGTGCCTACAGACACCCTCCCCGAATCTCCCGCGGCTCCGCCCTCCAAGACCGACACCGTGCAGCCGCGCATCGTGCCCGTACGCCGAACCGGCCAGTGGGCGGCCGCAGTTGTCGTCCTGCTGCTGCTCGCGGGCGCCGTCAGTTCCGTCGTACGCAATGACGCCTTCCAGTGGGACGTGGTCGGCGACTACTTCACCTCGACGTCCGTACTGCGTGGCCTCGGCCTCACTCTCTGGCTGACCGGCGTCGTCATGGTGCTGGGCTTCGCGCTCGGCACACTGCTCGCCGTGATGCGGCTGTCCGGCAATCCCGTGCTGCGAAACGTCAGTTGGGGATACATCTGGCTGTTGCGCTCGACGCCGATCCTGGTGCAGCTGCTGTTCTGGTTCAACATCGGTGCGCTCTACCCGCAGATCCTCGGAGTCAGGACGGTCAATCTGCTCAGCCCGGTCACCATCGCGATCATCGGGCTCACCCTCCATGAGGCCGCGTACGCCGCCGAAGTGGTACGCGGCGGCATCCTGTCCGTCGAACGCGGACAGATCGAGGCCGCCGAATCGCTCGGCCTCGGACGGTGGCGCCGGCTGCGCCGGATCGTTCTGCCGCAGGCGATGCGCTCCATCGTGCCGCCGGCCGGGAACATGCTCATCGGCACCCTCAAAGGCACCTCGATCGTCAGCGTGATCGCCGTGCAGGACCTGCTCTACTCGGTGCAGCTCGTCTACCACCGCACCTACCAGGTCGTACCGCTGCTGCTCGTCGCCACCCTCTGGTACGTCGCGGTGACCTCACTCCTCAGCGTCGGTCAGCACTATGTCGAGAAGTACTACGCGCGCGGCACGGCAGGTGCGCGATGACGTCCATCGTCGTGATCGGAGCCGGTCCGCGGGGGACCGGTTTCCTGGAGCGGCTGGCCGCCAACGCCCCTGAGCTGTACGCCGGTCTTCCGCTGGACATCCATCTGGTGGACCCGCATCCGCCGGGCGGCGGCCGGATCTGGCGGCACGAGCAGTCCCCGCTCCTGTGGATGAACTCCATGGCCGAGGACGTCACCATGTTCACCGACGACACGGTGACGCTGGACGGGCCCGTACTGCCGGGCCCCACGCTCGCGGAGTGGGCAGGTCTCGACGGCCAGACCTTTCCCAGCAGACAGCAGCAGGGCGCGTATCTGCGCTGGGTGTACGAGGAGGCGGTGGCCGCCCTGCCGCCGGCCGTCGCCGTGCACGAGCACCGGGCGCGGGCGCTGCGCGTCAGCGGTCCGCGTGAAGGCCGCCAGCGGGTCTGGCTCGAAGGGCGAAGAGAGCCGCTCATCGCCGATCTCGTGGTGCTCACCCTGGGCCATCTCGACGCCGAACTCGACGGTGAACAGAAGGAGTTGGCGGACTTCGCGCGCCGCCGCGGGCTGCTCCACCTGCCGCCGGACTTCACCGCCGACAGCGATCTCGAAGGCCTGCCTGCGGGCGAGCCGGTCATCGTCCGTGGCTTCGGGCTCGCCTTTGTCGATTTGATGGTGCTGCTCACCGAAGGCCGTGGCGGACGGTACGAGCACGGCGAGTACCTGCCGTCGGGCCAGGAGCCCGTCCTGTACGTCGGATCACGGCGCGGTGTGCCGTACCACTCCAAGATCGGCTACGGCTGGGAGGGTGAACGGCCGCCGCTGCCGCGCTTCTTCGGTCCCGCCGAGGTGGACGCGCTGCTGAGCCGGCCCGGCCCCGTCGACTATCAGCGCGACCTGTGGCCGCTCATCGA
The DNA here is from genome assembly GCF_042736455.1 of Streptomyces sp. NPDC060064. Lineage (NCBI taxonomy): Bacteria > Bacillati > Actinomycetota > Actinomycetes > Kitasatosporales > Streptomycetaceae > Streptomyces > Streptomyces sp. NPDC060064. The sequence goes on along the minus strand of NZ_JBHWWF010000022.1, from coordinate 93,614 downwards.
CAAAGAGCTGGGCTTCGCCCACTACCACCGTCTCTTCGCCGCCCACCCCGAGCGAACCTCGGTCAACTGGCCCGACTTCGAGGAGAAGTACGCCGCCGCCGCACCGGGCAGCCCCGAACTGCACACTCTGGTTGCCGCCTCCGTCCCCGACCCCGCCGACCGCCTCGACCTCGAGGCGCTCGACCATCCGCTGGACGGGCTGCGCTTCGGCTCGTACGACGCACTCCAGGACGGATTGCGCAGCTACATCACCGCAGACCTCGAACGCCGCCACGACCGCGCCCACAGCGAAGACCTCGCGGTCTTCCTCGGACTGCTCTCCGTCTACGGGCAGCTGATCCGCCTCGGCGACATCGGCGGCCGATGGCACGGCTTCTTCAGCTATCTCGCCTCCGGCCCGCCCGGGCCCCGGCTGCGCCAGCTCCTCGCGCTCTCCCGCGCCGGTGTCGTCCGCTTCCTCGGCGCGGGCATCACCGTCGAGGCCGACGAGGAACGGGCGGTCTTCCGGGCAGGCGGCGCCGGCGTGCCCGGGGAGTGGATCGAGGCGCGGGTGCTGGTCGAGGCCCGGCTGCCCGAGCCCTCGCTGGAACGCACCCGCAGCCCGCTGCTGCGCTCCCTGTACGCGGACGGTGCCGACGCGACCCCCACCGGTCTGCTGTCGGTGGACCCCGAGGACGGCCGGGTGCTGGAGCGAGGCGGCCGGCCGCATCCACGCCGCTTCGCGCTCGGCCCGCACACCACCGCGCGGGCGGGCGGGGCCTTCACCCGGCCGCGCACGGGCGGCGCGGCGTTCCGGCAGAACGACGCCACCGCGCGTACCGCGCTCGCCCTGCTTCGTGATCTCGCCTGTCGCGAGCGCCTGAGCGCCTGAGCCCCTCATCGCCCTGAGAACCACCCCCTGTCTCGTACGTACGAACGTGAGGACCCCATGTCGCTGACCAGCGATCCACCTGTCGACAAAGCGCCACCACCCACCGTCGCGGAACCCGAGGACTACGGTGCGCTGAAGGTGGTGCCCGTGCGCCACCCCTGGCGCTGGGCGGCCGTCGCCGCCACCGCGATCCTGCTTGTGCAGTTCCTGCACGGGCTGGTCACCAACCCCGGCTGGGAGTGGGAGGTTTTCGCGGAGTTCTTCACGGCCGAAGTGATCCTCAAGGCCGTCTGGATCACCCTCCAGCTCACCTTCTACGGCACGGCGATCGGCTTCGCCCTCGGCATCGTCCTCGCCTTCATGCGGCTGTCGGCGAGCCCCTTCCTCAAGTCGGTGGCCTTCGCCTACATCTGGGCGTTCCGCTCCATCCCGCTCATCGTGCAGCTGCTGTTCTGGTTCAACCTCGCCTACCTCTACAAGGAGCTGCAGTTCGGCATCCCCTTCGGACCCGGCTTCTTCTCCTTCGACACGATGGGTCTGGTCGGCGCGATGAGCGCGGCCGTCCTCGGACTCGCCCTGCACCAGGCGGCGTACGCGGCGGAGATCGTCCGCGGCGGAGTACTGGCCGTGGACAGCGGTCAGCTGGAGGCGGCGGCCGCGCTCGGCATTCCCAGGCTGCGCCAGCTGCGCCGCATCGTGCTGCCCCAGGCGATGCGCTCGATCCTCCCCAACGCCGCCAACGAGATCATCTCCCTCTTCAAGGGCACCTCGATCGTCTCCGTCATGGCGATCGGTGAGCTCTTCTACCAGGTCCAGGTCATCTACGGACGCAACGGCCGGGTCGTCCCGCTGCTGATGGTCGCCACCGCCTGGTACATCCTCCTGACCACCGTGCTCTCCGTCCTCCAGCACTACGTGGAACGCCACTTCGCAAAGGGGGCCACGCGATGAGCGCGATGGTCGACGTACGGTCCGTGCACAAGAGCTTCGGCGCGCTGGAGGTGCTGCGCGGAGTCGATCTCGAAGTGCGCACGGGGGAGGTCGCCGTCGTACTCGGGCCCTCGGGCTCGGGCAAGTCCACGCTGCTGCGCACCATCAACCATCTGGAGAAGGTGGACAGCGGCTGGATCAGCGTCGACGGCTCGCTCGTCGGCTACCGGCGCTCCGGCGACAAGCTGTACGAGCTGCGCGAGCGCGAGGTACTCAAGCAGCGCACCCAGATCGGCTTCGTCTTCCAGAACTTCAACCTCTTCCCGCACCTCACCGTGGTCGAGAACATCATCGAGGCACCGGTCTCCGCGCTGAAGCGGCCCCGCAAGGAAGCCATCGCGACCGCGGAGAAACTCCTCGCCAGGGTGGGACTCGAGGACAAGGCGTCCGCCTACCCCAAGCAGCTCTCCGGCGGACAGCAGCAGCGCGTCGCCATCGCCCGCGCGCTGGCCCTGGAGCCGAAACTGCTGCTCTTCGACGAGCCGACGTCCGCACTCGACCCCGAGCTGGTCGGCGAAGTCCTCGACGTCATCAAGGACTTGGCGCACCAGGGCACCACGATGATCGTCGTCACCCACGAGATCGGCTTCGCCCGTGAGGTCGCCGACACCGTGATCTTCATGGACGACGGCCGGATCGTCGAGCAGGGCGCCCCCGCCGACGTACTCGACAACCCCCGGCACGAGCGCACCCGCGCATTCCTTTCCAAGGTCCTGTGAACCACCCATGTCTGCAAGGAGTTTCCACGTGAACACCCGCCGCACTTTCGCCGTCGCCGCGATCGCCGCCTCCGGTCTGCTCGCCGCCTGCGGAGGCACCGGCGACGCGGCGACCGACGTGGTGAAGCCCAAGGGCCAGCAGGGCGCGGGCATCAATATCTCGCCCGACCAGCACCGCATCCGCGGCAAGAAGGTCGACGCCGTCGCCGCCAAGGTGCCCGCCGCGATCCGCATGCGCGGCACGCTACGCATCGGCGCCAGCGCCGATGCCTCGCCGCCGCTCGGCTTCTACGCGACCGACGACAAGACGCGGATCGGCGCCGAGATCGACATCGCCACTCTGATCGTCGACACCCTCGGCCTGAAGCCGCAGTTCGAAGAGGTCTCCTGGGAGAACCTCTTCGTCGGCCTGGACAGTTCCAAGTTCGACGGGGTCCTCTCCAATGTCACCGTCACCGAGGAGCGCAAGGAGAAGTACGACTTCGCGACCTACCGGCTCGACAACCTGGCCTTCGAGGCGAAGAAGGGCACCGGCTGGCGGGTGAAGGGGCCGAAGGACGTGGCAGGGAAGACCATCTCCGTCTCCTCCGGCACCAACCAGGAGAAGATCCTCGTCGACTGGAGCGAGCAGAACGTCAAGGCAGGTCTCAAGCCCGTCGACATCAAGTACTTCCAGAAGGACACCGACTACTACCTCGCCCTCCAGTCGGGCCGCATCGACGCCTATCTCGGGCCGAACCCGTCGGCGGCGTACCACGTGGCCTCGGCCGGACAGACCCAGGTCATCGGCACCCTGTCGGGAGGCGGCTCGCAGGTTCAGGGCAAGATCGCGGCCACCACGAAGAAGGACAGCGGTCTGGCCGCGGCGTACGCCGCGGCCATCGACCACATCATCGAAGACGGGTCGTACGCCAAGGTCCTGAAGCGCTGGGGCCTCTCGGGCGAGGCCGTCGCGAAGTCGGAGATCAATCCGCCGGGTCTGCCCAAGACCAAGAAGTGACCAGCGCCGGCTCCAGAGAGGCATTCATCGCCATGTCCCCCACCAGGCCCCTCCATCTGGCCGTCGCTCTCGACGGCCCGGCCCGGTACGACGCCGAGTACTACGCCGGGCTCGCCCGGCTCGCCGAGCAGGGCGCCCTCGACTTCGTCACCCTCGGCGATTCCTTCGCCCGGCCGGGACTCGACGCCCTCGCGGTGCTGTCGAGGGTCGCGCCCACCACCGAACGGATCGGTCTCGTACCGACCGTGACCACCACGCACACCGAGCCCTTCCATGTGTCCACGGCCGTGGCCACCCTCGACTGGGTGAGCCGCGGCCGAGCGGGCTGGCAGGTCGATGTGTCGACCACCGAGGCCGAGGCCCGGCTCTTCGGCCGTCGTCCGGCCACGCCCGGCGACGCGCTGTGGCGGGAGGCCGGCGAGGTCGCCGATGTCGCGGCCCGGCTGTGGGACAGCTGGGAGGACGACGCGGAGATCCGCGACATATCGACAGGGCGCTTCATCGACCGCGACAAGCTCCACCGTGTCGACTTCCAAGGCGGCACGTTCAGTGTGCGCGGCCCCTCGATCGTGCCGAGGCCGCCGCAGGGCCGTCCCGTCACCGTCGCGGACGGCACGGGGGAGCCGGGCCGGGACGCGGCCGCCCGGCACGCCGATGTCGTTCTCGTACGGGCGGACGCACCCGAACAGGCCGCCGCGCTCCGCGACGACATACGCCGGCGCGCCGAGGCGCAGGGCCGTGACCCGGACACGCTGCGCGTCCTGGTCTCGCTCGTCGTCGACCTGGGCGAGAGCGAGCCCGGACTGGACAGTGAGCCCCGTCTCGCCGGCGGTCCGCACTACAGCGGCGGCCCGGTCGACCTCGCCGAGCTGATCACCCAGTGGCACGCGGAGGCGGCGGTGGACGGCTTCCATCTGGCGCCCATCGCACCCCACCGGGACCTGGAGCGGATCGTCAACGGCACGGTCGCGCTGCTCCAGCACCGCAGTCTGTTCCGCACCTTCTATCCGGGCGGCACGCTCCGTGAGCATCTCGTTCTCGCCCGCCCGGCCAACCAGTACGCCCTCTCGGGGGGAACCTCATGACCGCCGAACGCAAACAGATGCATCTCGCCGCCCACTTCCCGGGCGTCAACAGCACCACCGTCTGGGCCGACCCGCGCTCGATGAGCCAGATCGACTTCTCCTCCTTCGAGCATCTCGCCCGCACCGCCGAGCGCGGACTCTTCGATTTCTTCTTCCTCGCCGAGGGGCTGCGGCTGCGCGAGCACAAGGGCGAGATCCACGATCTGGACGTGGTCGGCCGACCCGAGTCCCTCACGGTGCTCAATGCCCTGGCGGCCGTCACCGAACGGCTCGGCCTCGCAGCCACCGTCAACGCCACCTTCAACGAGCCGTACGAACTGGCTCGCCGACTCGCCTCCCTGGACCATCTCAGCGGCGGCCGGGCCGCCTGGAACGTTGTCACCTCCTCCGACGCCTTCACCGGGGAGAACTTCCGCCGCGGCGGCTATCTCGACCGGGCCGACCGCTACACCCGCGCCGCCGAGTTCGTCTCCGTCGCCCGTACGCTCTGGGACTCCTGGACGCCTGACGGGACGCCCCGTCCCTTCGCGCACTCAGGCCAACACTTCGCGATTGAGGGCGAGTTCACCGTTCCCCGGTCACCGCAGGGCCACCCCGTGGTCATCCAGGCGGGCGACTCCGACGAGGGCCGGGAGTTCGCCGCATCCACCGCGGACGTGATCTTCACCCGGCACGGCACGCTGGAGGCGGGCCGCGCCTTCTACGCCGACGTCAAGGCCCGGCTCGCCGCGTACGGACGGGAGCCCGGCGACCTCAAGATCATGCCCGGGGTCAGCTTCGTCCTCGGCGACACGGACGCCGAGGCGCAGGAGCGGGCCGCGGAGATCCGCCGCCGGCAGGTCTCGCCGCAGAACGCGATCCTCGCCCTTGAGCTGGTCTGGGGCCGCGACCTCTCCTCGTACGACCCCGAAGGGCCGCTCCCCGACATCGATCCCGATCCGGACTCGGTCCTCGTCCAGGGCCGGGTCAAGGCCGGCGACCCGTTCGCGATCGCCGCCAAGTGGCGTGCGCTGTCGGAGGCCAAGGGCCTGTCCATACGGCAGACCGTCATCGAGACGACCAGCCGGCAGTCCTTCATCGGCACCGCGAGGAGCGTCGCCGCCGCGCTGGAGGAGTTCGTGTCGAAGGACGCGGCCGACGGCTTCATCCTCGTCCCCCATCTCACCCCCGGCGGTCTCGACGACTTCGTCGACCAGGTGGTACCGCTCCTCCAGGAGCGCGGGGTCTTCCGCGCGGAGTACACCGGCTCGACGCTGCGATCGCACCTCGGGCTCGCCGAGCCGGTGTGGAAGGGTTGATCGTATGAGCAAGGACGCACACGCAGCCAAGGACCAGCAGAACTGGCAGAACTGGCACGAACAGCGTGCCGCCACGGTCGCGGCCCCGTACGGACCGCTCTCGCTCACCGGTACCCACTGGCTCTCCGACTACCCGGAAGGTCGAATTCCGGCCGTCCCCGGGAGTTGGCTGGAGGACGGTGACGCGGTGGTGCTGACGGCCTCGGCCGAGGACGGTCTCACCGTGGACGACAAGCCCCTCACCGGCCCCGTCCGCCTCACCGCGGACCACGGACCGATCCCCGAATCCCGGGTCGCGCACGGCGAACGGCGACTGGTCGTACTGCGCCGCGAAGGTCTGTGGGCGGTACGGGACTTCGACCCGGACTCACCGTCGCGGCACGCCTTCCAGGGCATCGAGGCGACGGCGTACGACGCCCGCTGGGCGCTGCCGGGACGCTTCCGTCCGTACAAGGAACACCGCAGCGTACGGGTCGAGAACGCCGACGGGCGTGAGCGCGGCCTCGGCCTCGGCGGCGAGATCGCCTTCGAGCTCGACGGCGAGGAGCGCACGCTGCAGGTCGCGGTCGAGCCGGACGGCTCGCTCTGGGCGGTCTTCGCCGATGCGACCAGCGGAAACAGTAGTTACCGCTTCCGTTTTCTGCGGCCCTCCGCACCGGCCGCCGACGGCACGGTGACCGTCGACTTCAACCGGTCCCTGCTGCCGCCGTGTGCCTTCGCGGACCACTTCATCTGCCCCTTCCCGCCCCCCGGGAACACCCTCGATACCGCCGTCCCGGCGGGCGAACGGAACCTTCGGAGTCACTGACCCGTCCTACGGGTCGGACAAGTACGGCACAGCCCCGGTGGCCAACGAGCCACCGGGGCCGTCCGGCATGGGGGCGCGGAGAGGCCGAAAGGCGCCCTTGCGCGGGAAGTTGACGCACCGAATACTCCCGAACAGCGCTTGTCAGGAGCACAGTCTGTCCGAAAACCGAACGTGCTCCCTGGCTGCGCCTCACGGGCCCGGAACCCCACAAAGGGCCCCCGATTCCCCTCGGGAGGAACGACAAGTGAGGATCAAGCGCACCATCCCCCGCAGTGGCACGGCGAGACGCATGCGTCTGCTCGCCGTCACCACTGGCCTGATCGCCGCCGCAGCGCTGGCCGTCCCCGCCGCCAGCGCCAACCCTGCACAGACCTTCAGCGCCAACCAGCTCACCGCCGCGAGCGACGCCGTACTCGACGCGGATGTGGCAGGCACCGCCTGGCTCATCGACAAGGCGACCAACACCCTGGTCGTCACGGCCGACAGCACCGTCTCGAAGGCCGAAATAACAAAGATCAAGCAGGAAGCCGGGGCCAACGCAGGCGCGATACGCATCGAGCGCACCGCCGGCACGTTCTCCAAGCTCATCTCCGGCGGCGACGCCATCTACGCCACCAGCTGGCGTTGCTCGCTCGGCTTCAACGTCCGCAGCGGCAGCACCTACTACTTCCTGACCGCAGGCCACTGCACCGACGGCAACCCGCCCTGGTACACCAACTCCTCGCACTCCACGAGCATCGGTCCGACGGCCGGATCCAGCTTCCCGGGCAACGACTACGGCATCGTGAGGTACTCCAACACCTCGATCGCCCACCCGGGTACCGTCGGCAGCCAGGACATCACCAGCGCGGCCAACGCCACCGTCGGCATGTCCGTCTGTCGCCGCGGCTCCACCACCGGCATCCACTGCGGCAGCGTCACCGGCCTCAACGCCACGGTCAACTACGGCGGCGGTGACATCGTCTACGGCATGATCCGCACCAACGTCTGCGCCGAACCCGGCGACAGCGGCGGCTCGCTCTACTCCGGCAGCCGGGCCATCGGCCTGACCTCCGGCGGCAGCGGCAACTGCACCTCCGGCGGTACGACATTCTTCCAGCCGGTCACCGAGGCGCTGAGCGCCTACGGAGTCAGTGTCTACTGACGCACCACCACCGCAACCGACAGCAGTCGAGCCCCCGTCCAATATCAGCGGACGGGGGCTCGACGTCGCTCTCCCTTTTGAGAGGATGTCAGAGCGGTCGGGCACCGGAACAACGGGGGTTGCGGATCAGTGAAACGCATTGGAGTGACCGGCCACAGAGGCATCCCGCCCGAGGCGCACGCCCATATCCGCGCCGGGATGCGCGCCGAGTTCTGCGGCCACGAGGGCTCGATGGAAGCACTCTCCAGTCTCGCGGCGGGCGCTGACCAGCTCTTCGCGGACATCGCTCTGGAGTACGGCGCGGAACTGACCGTGGTGATCCCCAGTGGCGACTACGAAGCCGGTTTCACGGCCCCGGACGAGCTCGCCAGGTACCAGTTCCTCAGGGGCAGGGCGAGCCGGGAGGTCCAGCTGTCCTTCCCGCACTCCACGGACGAGGCCTACTACGCGGCCGGCGCCTATATCGCCGACAACTGCGACCGTCTGCTGGCGGTTTGGGACGGACTCCCGGCCCGCGGTCTCGGCGGCACGGGCGACATCGTCCGCTACGCCCGACACCTCGGCAGGCCCGTGACGGTCATCTGGCGCGAGGGTGTCGAGCGCTACTGACCATCTCTCAACTTCGATGTCTCACAAGCCAGTCGGTGTGCTGGGGCGAGACGATGCGCTCGGTCTCGTAGACCGCCGACGGCCACTCCACATCACTGACCGAGGTCTCCATCGCCGTATGCATCGCCGCCAGGTCCTCCTCGACCAACGAGTGGGCGGCGATGAGGGGTTGATGGCGCCGGATCTCGCTCCAGGCCAGACAGGCGGCGGCCGCCGCCGACAACAGGCCCATCACATCGACGGATTCGGCGATCGAGAAGGTCCTCAGCAGCGCGAAGAAGAGTGCGAGCAGGGTGAGCAGCCCGATCGAGGCGGACCAGAGCGCGGTGGCGCGGCGGGAGTTCTCCGTGCTCCGGTGGTACCAGTTGCGCTGCTCGATCAGCCGGTCCCTGACATAAGTCTCCTTGCGGATGCTGAACGTCTTCGCGTGCAGCCGCCGCATGGGTGTGGTGATCAGGTCCGCGGCGGCCACCTCGGCATCGCCGTGGCGCGGGTCCTGCCAGCCGACTTTGGCCAGCTCCCGCAGCCCTTCCTCCAGGCGTACGGCGAACAGCTCGTCCGCATCGGTGGAGTGGGAGTCGAAGGGCGCTCCATGGACGGCGTACCGCCAGCACATCGACTTGATGAACTCCGCTGCGGAGCGGTTGAGTTGCCAGTGCGACTTTGCTCTGCGCCGGGAGGTGCGATAGCCCAGCGCGAGCACCCCGGCATAGGCCAACGTGCTGAGTGCGCCCGCGAGTTGGAAGGTGTCACCGAGCCTCAGTGAGGACGGCAGCGTGGCCAGGGCGGCGCCCAGGACCAGGAGCAGCAGCTGGGAGCGGGTGGAGCCGACAGCCTCGCGCTGGTGCGAGATCGCGACGCTGTCCGTGCGATGGAAGAGAACCGGCAGATCAGTGTTACGAAAGACCATGCTGTGCAGTGGGCCGGAAAATTCGGTCACGCGCACTCCCGTCTGCAGTTTTGCCTTCACTCTTTAGGCGGAATGGCTTGTTCCGTACTGTCCTGCGAGAATGCGCCACAACTCTTTTGTTCCGTCTCCATGTGCTGAGTTGCTGCGAGTGGCCATGAGAGTAAAGTCGTGCCGCCGGCATCGCAACGGTGCGTGGTATCTGTGCTGGACACAACGCTGGACACAACATCAAGGACGGCCCCTCATGAAGTTTCAGACCTCAGCGTCCTTCGCCGCTGCGAAGAAGAATCGCGTCCCGTTGGCTCAGATCGATCTCCGTGGCGCCGTTGCCGCCAGGAAGCTTGCCCGGGTGCTCCCCGTCTCGGTCGACGTCACTCGGCATGCGTCCACGTTCAACTCGGCGCTCTAGACTGGCGGAATGACTGGACCCCTGGTCCCATTCCGCGAGATCGTATTGAAGGTCCATAGCAGATGTGATCTTGCATGTGACCACTGTTATATCTACGAACACGCTGATCAGAGCTGGCGCACTCGCCCGAAGGCAATCTCTGACGAAGCGATTTCCTGGACAGCTCTGCGACTGGCCGAGCATGCCAAGAGTCATGCCCTGCCCTCCGTGTCAGTGATCCTGCACGGAGGGGAGCCTCTTCTGGCAGGGCTCGCACGGCTGCGGCATATCTGCGAGGAGCTCACCAAGGCCCTCGACGGAATCGCCGAACTCGATCTTCGTATCCATACGAACGGCCTCCAGCTCAGCCCCCGCTACCTCGACCTCTTCAGCGAGTACGACGTCAAGGTCGGGATCTCCCTCGACGGCGACCGGAGCGCGAACGACCGCCATCGCCGCTTCGCGGACGGCCGCACCAGCCATCCCCTGGTCCTCAGAGCCGTCGACCTGCTCCGCCAGGAGCGCTACCGCCACCTCTATCTCGGTCTCCTCTGCACCATTGACGTGGCCAACGATCCGATCGCGGTGTATGACGCGCTCACCGAGCTGGAACCGCCGCGTATCGACTTTCTGCTGCCGCACGCCACCTGGGACGCCCCGCCGGCCCGCCCGGACGGCTCGGCCACCGCCTACGCCGACTGGCTCCTTGCCGTCTTCGACCGCTGGGACGAGCAGGGCCGCAGCATTCCGGTACGGCTCTTCGAATCGGTGCTCTCCACCCTCGACGGCGGCCCCAGCCTCACCGAATCCCTCGGCCTCGCGCCCACCGACCTCGTCGTCGTCGAGACCGACGGCACCCTGGAGCAGGTCGACTCCCTCAAGAGCGCCTACGAGGGCGCCGCAGCCACCGGATTCGATGTGTATGCCCACCCTTTCGACGAGGTCGCGGCCCACCCCGGAATCAGAGCACGCCAGCAGGGACTCGCCGGAGTGAGCGAGACCTGCCACCGGTGCCCGGTCGTACGGTCCTGCGGCGGCGGGCTCTACACCCACCGCTACAGCTCCCGGAACGACTTCGACAACACCTCCGTGTACTGCGGCGATCTCGAGGCGCTGATCCGCGGTATCGAACAGCGCACCGCCGCCGCGACCGTGTCCGCCGCGGTCACGGACCCCGGCGTACTCATGGCCGAGCACCAGGACGTGACCCGCACCCTGCTCGCCGACGTCCACCTGGAGCTCGACGGACAGGGCGGCGAGGCCTGGGACGAGGCCTGGGAGTTGGCGTCCGCCCTGGAGGGGCGCTCCGACGCGCTCGACGTGGTGCTCGGCCATCCCTACACCTACACCTGGCTGCAGGACTGTCTGGCCGCCCTGCGCGAGGAGCGGCCGGAGGCGGCCGGGCTCGCGCTCCGGCTGCCGTCCTACCTCGCCGCCGCGGTCGTACGAGCCGGGCTCGAGATGCCCGTCCGGGCGCCGTACCGGAACGGCAGGCTCTGGCTCCCCACACTCGGCGAGCTGCGGCTGACGGGCCTGGGGGAGCACGGCGAGGCCGAGGTGCGCGCGGCCGAGAAGGGGTTCCTGGTACGCGTGGACGGCCGCGAGCGGTGGCACGTACGCGCCGATGAGGACAGCGGCGACTGGCGGCCCGTGCGCAGGCTCGGCGGCGACGGGGTGCCCGCGCTGCGCCTCGACGACATCGACCCGTACCGGGACTGCTTCGGCTTACCCGTGCGGGAGCGGCTCGGCTCCCGTGAGGCGGACGGCTGGAGCGGGCGGCTGGCCGAGGCCTGGCAGCTGCTGCGGCAGACCGTACCCGCACAGGCCGCGGAGGCCGCCGACTGTCTGACGACCCTGACACCGCTGGTCTCGGGTGAGGCGTCGGTGCGCCGGCACGGCTATGGAGCGCTCGGGATCGCGGTGCCCGGCACGCCCGAGGAGCTGGCAACCGCGCTGCTGCGCGGTTTCAGGCGGGCCAAACTGCAGGCACTGGTCGAGGTCACCGATCTCTACGCGCAGGACGGCTGGTGGACCCACCGGGCGCCCTGGCGGGAGACGCCGATGCCCCTCTCCGAGCTGCTGGCCGGAGCGTACGAACGTGTGGGCCTCGCGGCCTTCGAACCGGCCGGAGCCGAGCAGGCCAGGCCCGCGCTGGAAACCCTGGCGCGCGCGGCCGAACTGACCGTCAGCGGCCGGCGCCTGCTGGACGAGCTGTGGAAAGAGTCGGACTGTGGCTGAGCCCGGGCGGACACGCCGGCCGGCCGTCACCCCGGTGACGTGATGACACCCGAGCAGGCGGCGGCCTTCCGGGCGGACCTGCCGGCCCTCGACGCCGCCGGATCCGCAGCTCTCGGATGGGCCGGTTGGCCGAGTCCGCGCGGAGCGCCGAAGGGCCGGGTGGATTTCGCCGCCGCACTGCATTCCATCTCGCCGAATACCGGACCGGAGCACGCCCGCGCACCTACCGTTGTGTGGTGCAGCGACCGGGTGGGGACAATCAATGGGCCGAGTGCAAGGCCGTCTTCTTCTGGAAAAAGGAGCAGAAGGGACAACTGGGAGGAAGGCTCGCAAGGTTGTTCCCGATCAAGGAACGGGTCGGGCCGTGCGGAGAGCTGGATGACCGAAAAGCGGTGTTGATTGACCGAACATCGGGGGGATGGAGAGTGACCGGCTCCGGAATGATTAATTCGCTCGCAGCCTTAGGCGCTTGTGGGTCTGGGTGTGGGCGTTCACACAGGACGGGGGTCGTGTGTCAGATTCAGCGCAACGAGCGGCGGATCACCGGCCGTACTTCTTCTTGAGCTATGCGCACACACCGCGGTACGGGGCCGGCGGCCCGGACCCCGATATGTGGGTCGAACGGCTTTTCCGTGATCTGTGCGGCCATGTGATGGCCATGACCGATCTGCCGGCCGGTGCGCCCGCCGGGTTCATGGACCGGGAAATCCGCTCCGGGGAGGGCTGGTCGGAGCGGCTGGGCGAAGTGCTGGCCACCTGCCGGGTGTTCGTCCCGCTCTTCTCACCGCGGTACTTCGCCAGCGAGATGTGCGGCAAGGAGTGGTACGCCTTCGCCCAGCGGGCCATCTACCACCATGCGAAGAGCAACCGGCCGGCGGAGGCGATCGTGCCCGCGCTGTGGGTGCCGATGCCACCGGAGCAACTCCCGGGTCCCGCCGAGCGGTTGCAGTTCAACCACCGCGCCTTCGGCGACCGGTATGTCACCGACGGGCTCTACGGGCTGATCAAGTTACGGATATTCGCCGAGGAGTACGAGGCCGCCGTCTATGAACTCGCCAAACGCATCGTCAGCGTGGCGGACACTACGCGCGTCGGTTCCGGCAGCCCGGTCGACTACCGGCAGGCGCCCAGCGCCTTCGGCAAGCCCACCGGCGGCCCCCGCCCGATGCATGTGACCGTTGCCGCGCCCACCCGCCACGATCTGCCCGAGGGACGCGCCCCGGACTACTACGGCAAGCAGTCCCAGGAGTGGAATCCCTACCACCCGGACTCCGCACGGCCGTTGGCGTACATCGCCCAGGACCTGGTCCGCTCCCTCAACTACCAGGCGACCGTCTCCTCCTTCGACCACGAGACGCCACCCGACATCAGCCAGCCACCCACCCGGCCCGAGATACTTCTGGTCGACCGCTGGGCCCTGGAGGACGACGAACGGCGCGAACGGCTCGCCGCCTTCGACGCGGAGCCGCGCCCCTGGGTGAGCGTCGTCGTCCCCTGGAACCGCGACGACCCGCAGAGCCGGACATCGGAGGCCGAACTGGTCGAGAAGCTGGAACGGACCATGCCGCACCAGATGCGCCAGGGCCGGACCGCCTGCCGGGCGGCCGCCAAGGGCGTGCTCAGCATGGAGGCCTTCGGCCAGCTTCTGCCCCAGGTGGTGGAGGCGGCCGCCCAGGAGTATCTGCGGCACGCCGAGGTCTTCCCGCCGGTGCCACCGGCCGGCGCCGGTGCGCGCGAACGGCCCCGGCTGCGCGGCCCGATGGCCGAGTACGGCACCACCCACTACGTCCCGCACACGCATGACATCGCCCCTGATGCGGAGGACACGGATGACAGGCAGTCGTGACGGACGCATCGTCACCTTCTATTCGTACAAGGGAGGTACGGGCCGCACGATGGCCCTGGCCAACACCGCCTGGATTCTCGCCGCGAACGGCAAGCGGGTCCTTGCGGTCGACTGGGACCTGGAAGCGCCCGGCCTGCACCGCTTCTTCCACCCCTTCCTCGACCCCTCCACGCTCGGCGCCACCACCGGAGTCATCGATCTGATCACCGAGTACGCCTGGGCCGCGACCAGCCCCGAGCCGCGCCGCGACGACTGGCATCTCGACTATGCGCGCATACAGCCGCACGCCGTCTCCCTCACCCCCGAGAGCCTGGGCTGGGAGTTCCCGGACGGCGGCACGCTCGACTTCGTCTCCGCCGGGAAGCAGAACCGCGAGTACTCCGCGACCGTCTCCACCTTCGACTGGGACAACTTCTACGACCGGCTCGGCGGCGGCCACTTCTTCGACGCGCTGCGCGAGGACATGAAGGCCAACTACGACTACGTCCTCATCGACAGCCGTACCGGCCTCAGCGATATCGCCGACATCTGCACCGTCCATCTGCCCGACGTCCTGGTCGACTGCTTCACCCTCAGCGACCAGTCCATCGACGGCGCCGCCTCGGTGGCCCGGCAGATCGACGAGCGGTACGGCGGCCGCGGCATCAAGATCTTCCCGGTGCCGATGCGGATCGACGAGGGCGAGAAGGAGAAGGCGGACGCCGGACGCGCGCTGGCCAGGCTGAAGTTCGACCGCTTCCCCTCCGGGCTCAGCGGCGACGAACTGACCGCCTACTGGGGCGCGGTGGAGATTCCGTACCGGCCCTACTACGCCTACGAGGAGACGCTCGCCACCTTCGGCGACGAAGCCGGTCTGACCAACTCCCTGCTCTCCGCCTTCGAACGGCTGACCTCCGTCATCACCGAGCAGCGGATCACCTCCATGCCGCAGGTCGGCGAGGAGATCAGGCTCCGGATCAGGGACGCCTTCACCCGCCGCCGTCCCGCCCTGCCCGCCGACCTCTTCCTCAGCTATGTGGCCGAGAACCGCATGTGGGCCGACTGGGTCGAGTACATGCTCACCCGGGCCGGCTTCCGGGTCGTGCCACGCGATGTCTCCGTCGAACAGGAACCGGCCGGCGCGGACGCGCTCGCCGCCGAGAACGCCGCCCGCACGGTCGTGCTGCTGTCCAGCGCGTATCTCAAGTCCGCCCGGGCGGTGGAGGTCTGGTCGCGGGCCGCGGCCGAGGACCCGAGCGGCGGCCGACGGCATCTGCTGCCGATCAGAGTCGGCGACGTCCGGCTCACCACCCCGTACATCGACCGCAACCCGGTGGACCTCTTCCGCCTCGACGAGGTGGCCGCCACCACCGCGCTGCTGCGCGCACTGGACCGGCCGGTGCAGCTCCCCGACAGCGCGTCGCCCGGACCGCGCTTCCCCGGCACCGTGCCGAAGATCTGGAACGCGCCGCCCCGCAACCCCGGCTTCACCGGACGCTCGGTGGTGCTGGAGCGGATGCGCGACCAGCTCGGCGGCGGCATGGCCGTGGCCGCGGTGCTGCCCCAGCCGCAGACCCTCTACGGGCTCGGCGGCGTCGGCAAGACCCAGGTGGCGCTGGAGTACGTCCACCGCTTCATGGCCGACTACGACCTGGTGTGGTGGATCTCCTCCGAGCAGCCCGACGACGTGGTCGCCGGACTCGCCGAACTCGCCGTCCGGCTCGGCGCCCAGGGCGGCGAGGACATGGCGGCCGCCTCGGAGGAGGCCATCGAACTGCTGCGGAACGGAGTGCCGTCCTCGCGCTGGCTGCTGGTCTTCGACAACGCCGACGACCCCGAGCAGCTCAAGCGGTTCTTCCCGCCGCAGGGGCCCGGGCACATCCTGGTCACCTCGAGGAATCAGGCCTGGTCGCAGTACGGGGACGCGCTGCCCGTCGATGTGTTCCTGCGCGAGGAGTCCATCGAGCACCTCAGGCGGCGTGCCCGCGGACTGACCATCGAGGACGCCGACCAGGTCGCCACCGCCGTCGGCGACCTGCCGCTCGCCGTCGAACAGGCCGCGGCGTGGATCGCGGAGACTGCCACACCCGTCGCCTCGTATCTCGAGCAGCTGAAGGAACAGGCCGCGAGCGTCCTCGCGCTCAACCAGCCCGCCGGATATCCCGAGCCGGTCGCCGCGACCTGGAACGTCTCCATCGAGCGGCTCAAGGAGCGCTCGCCCGCCGCGGTGCGTCTGCTCCAGCTCTGTGCGTTCTTCGCACCCGAGCCGATCTCCGCGAACCTCCTCTACAGCAAGGAGATGATCGACGCGCTCAAGCCGTACGACGCCTCGCTCCAGGAGAAGCTGGTGCTCGGGCGGGTCATCCGGGAGATCGGCCGGTTCGCCCTGGCCAAGGTCGACCAGGTCTCCAACAGCATCCAGGTGCACCGGCTGGTGCAGGCGGTCATCAGGGCTCAGCTGACCGAACAGGAGCAGCAGGACGCGCGGCACGCGGTCCACCGGATCCTCGCGGGTGCGCGGCCCGACGACGACGAGCCGATCGACAACCCCGAGACCTGGCCGAGGTTCGCCACCATCTGGCCGCACCTCGGCACCTCGGAGGCGCGGTTCTGCAAGGAGCCTGAGACCCGTCGGCTGATGATCGACCGTGTGCGCTATCTGTGGAAGCGCGGCGACTGGAACGCCGCCTACACGCTTGCCGGCGAACTGCGCGACACCTGGAAGGAGATGCTGGGCAACGACGATCTGCAGTATCTCTACCTGCGCTTCCATCTCTCCAACATCCTTCGCTCGCAAGGCCGTTATGTGGAGGCCAAGGAGCTGGACGAGGTGACCCTGGAGCGCCAGCAGGAGGTGCTGGGCCTGTCCCATCCGCATACGTACATGACCACCAGCGGGCTGGCGATGGACCTGGGCACCCTCGGCCAGTACGGCAGGGCGATGGAGCTGGCGACCGAGGCGCACGAGGGATTCAGCCAGATCTTCCACGAGTCCCATCCGCGTACCCTCGCGGCCGCCAACAACCTGGCGCTGAATCTGCGCATGGTCGGCCAGTACGCCAGGGCGCGCGAGATCGACCAGGAGGTCTTCGACCGGCGTACCGAGGTGCTCGGCCCGGAGCATCCGTACACCCTCTCCTCCGCCGTCAGCCTCGCCAGGGATCTGCGGGAGGTCGGACGGTACGAGGACTCGGTCTCGGTGCTCGTGCGTACGTACGACATCTACAAGGAGCAGCTCGGCCGGACCTTCCCGGGCACCTTGGCGGCGGGCAAGAGCCTCGCCGTGTCGCTGCGCAGGGCCGGCCGTCTCGAGGACGCGCGGCGGCTGACCACGGCCACCCGCAACCGCTACCGCGCCAAGTACACCTCGGCCAACCCGGATTCGCTCGCCTGCGATCTGAATCTGGCGGCCGACCTGTTCGCGGCCGGGGAGCCGGTGGCGGCACGGGATCTGGCGCAGGAGGTCGTCGACCAGTACATGAAGGTGCCGGGGGAGCGGCATCCGTACACTCTCGCCGCCCTCAACAACCTCGGCATCTTCCACTGGGGCTGCGGCGCTCCGGAAGCTGCGGAACAACTGCTCGCGAAGGTGTCCAGGACGATGCGGGAGGTCCTCGGGGAATCCCATCCGCATGCGCTGTACAGCACCATCAACCTCGCCAACGCCCTCGCCGACCTGGGCGGTCTGGAGGAGGCGCTGGAGATCGAGCAGCGGACCGTGACCAGGCTGCGCGAGGTGCTGGGCGCGCACCATCCCGAAGTGCTCGGTATCGCCTCCAACATGTCCGTCACACTCGGCCTGCTGGGCCGCAAGGCCGAGGCGGCGCATCTGCGGGCGGAGACCGTGGAGGAGCTGCAGCGGCTGCTCGGCGAGGAGCATGCGCTGACCCGGATCGCACGCGACGAGCGCAGGGTGCACCGCGATCTGGAGCCGCTGGCGGTCTGAACCCGGGGCTCCGTCCAGGGCCCCGCTCCTCGAACTCCCCCCGGACCTGGTCCGGGGGGACCCGACGGTGGCTGGAATTCAGTGGTCCAGCAGCCAGGTGAGGATCCGGGGCAGTGCGTGCAGGGCGTCGAAGTGCGCGGCGGTCGGTTCGAGGACGGCCGTCGCGCCCGGGATGCGCTCCGCGAGCCAGCGGGAGTGGCCCACGGGTGAGAAGACGTCCTTCTCTCCGTGCCAGAGCATCACCGGGCCCTTGATGTCGGCGGGGTCGAAGCCCCAGGGACTGCAGAAGGCGAGCGCGTCGTCGACCCAGCCGTACGCGGAAGTGCGCAGCGCCTCCTGGTAGTTGCGGAGCAGCATGGACCTGACGCCCGCGTCCGACACCACCATCCGGTCGGAGTCGGTCAGCTCCCTGCGCAGATCGTCGAGCAGCCGGATCGGGTCCTGCCTGATTTCGGCGGAACGCAGGATGAACCGTTCGGTCATCCCTGCCGGGTCGTCCGACGCGCTGGTGTACTCCAGGACATTGGACGCGGCCATGCCCTCGAACCAGTCGAGTCCGTCGGCGTCCCTGGGCGCGAGCGTCACCAGAGCGGCGGTGCGGGTGACCCGCTCCGGCATCAGGGCCGCGCAGGCCAGCGCGTGCGGTGCGCCGCCCGAGCGGCCCACCACGGCGAACCGCTCCAGGCCGAGCTCGTCGGCGATCGCCCTCACGTCCTGTGCCACATCGGCGACGCTGCGGCCCGCCAGCCGGTCGGAACCGCCGTAGCCGGGGCGGTCGTACGCGATCAGCTGCGTACCGCGCTGGTACAGCACCATGCCGCGTGGTGCCGGGCCCAGTCGGCTGCCGGGGGTGCCGTGCAGCAGGAAGACCGGTCTGCCGCGCGGATCCCCCAGCCGTTCCACCATCAGATGCCGCCCGTCCGTCACGCGCATCCGACGTCGCACTCCCGCGCCCCCTTCGTCGTAAGTGCTCTGTGCAGGCATGGTGAGCCTGGCATTCCCCACCGATTCGATGATTACCCATCAGCGGGTCATACGGGGACTCCCTTTGACGTCATTTGGGGTCTACCGTCGAAGAGGTACGTGCACGCGCGTCCACATCGCACCCCAGGGGGCCGTGATGGTAGAGGCACTGGTGACGGCCGGCGCGACGGCAGTGTCCGTCGGAGCCGTCTACGTGATGGCGGCGGCCCGGGTCGTCAAGCAGTACGAGCGGGGTGTGGTCTTCCGGCTCGGAAGGCTCAAGTCTTCAGTGCGCGGGCCAGGTTTCACACTTGTTGTCCCGTTTGTCGACCGGCTGCGTAAGGTCAATATGCAGATCGTGACGATGCCGGTGCCCGCGCAGGACGGCATCACGCGGGACAACGTGACGGTGCGCGTGGACGCCGTGATCTATTTCAAGGTCGTGGACGCCGCCGAGGCCATCGTGCAAGTGGAGGACTATCGCTTCGCGGTCTCGCAGATGGCGCAGACATCACTGCGGTCGATCATCGGCAAGAGCGATCTGGACGATCTGCTCTCCAACCGCGAAAAGCTCAATCAGGGGCTGGAGTTGATGATCGACAGTCCGGCGATGGGCTGGGGTGTGCAGATCGACCGGGTCGAGATCAAGGATGTGTCGCTGCCGGAGACGATGAAGCGCTCGATGGCGCGCCAGGCGGAGGCGGACCGTGAGCGCCGGGCCCGGGTCATCAACGCCGACGCCGAACTCCAGGCCTCCAAGAAGCTCGCCGAGGCCGCCAAGGAGATGTCGGAGCAGCCCGCCGCCCTTCAGTTGAGGCTGCTGCAGACGGTCGTCGCCGTCGCGGCCGAGAAGAACTCCACCCTGGTGCTGCCGTTCCCGGTGGAGTTGCTGCGCTTCTTGGAGCGGGCCGCTCCGCCGCCGGCGGCACCGCCTCCCGCAGCGGCGCAACCGCCCTTGGAAACCGGTCCCGCAGAGTCGGAAACAAGACAGGACTAGTCCTTACGCGCTGCCCATGGCGTCGTTGCACGCGGTGTTCGCAAACGAAACCGACCAGTGTGGACGCTTTCCGTGAAGGTGCTGTGAACGCCTACGCGTTGTCGTGTGCCCGTCCTGAAGTCGACCTTGTGTGCTACCGAGCGGTATCGGAATAGTGGGCGCTCCATCCTCCGTGTCCGGGCACCCCACTTGTCCGGGCGCGGCCCCCACAGGAGGTTGATGTTGAAGCACCGACGCATGCCCAAAAGGAAAGTGGCGATGGCAGGCGGCGCTGTTGTCGCCCTGGTAGCCGCGGGCGTCACCTTCCAGAGTGCGAACGCCAGTGACAATACTGAGCAGTTCGCCGCCAAGCCGCTGTCGGCGGTGGCGGCCGGAAACCTTGCTTCCACCCTCAGCAAGGACCTGGGCGCCGACTCGGCCGGCACGTACTACGACGCCGAGGCGAAGTCCCTCGTCGTGAACGTCGTCGACGAGGCGGCGGCCCAGATCGTCCGCAAGGCGGGCGGCAAGGCCAGAATCGTGGAGAACACCCTCGCCGAGCTGAAGACCGCCCGGCAGACGCTCACCACCAAGGCGACCATTCCCGGCACCTCCTGGTCCGTGAACCCGGTCACCAACACGGTGGTCGTCACCGCCGACCGTACGGTCAAGGGCGCTCAGTGGACCAAGCTCAGCCAGGTGGTGAAGGCTCTGGGCGGCAAGGCGGAACTGAAGAAGTCCGCCGGGGAGTTCAAGCCGCTCATAGCGGGCGGCGACGCCATCCATTCGGGCGGCGGACGCTGTTCGCTCGGCTTCAACGTGGTCAAGGGCGGCGAGCCGCACTTCATCACCGCCGGTCACTGCGGGAAGGCCGGCAGCGAGTGGTCCGATTCCGCGGGCGGCGCGCCGATCGGCACCATGGTCGACTCGCAGTTCCCCGGCAACGACTTCTCGATCGTCAAGTACAGCGACAGCACCGAGCACCCGAGCGAGGTCGACCTCTACAACGGCAGCTCGCAGCCGATCACCAAGGCGGGTGAGGCGACCGTCGGCATGAAGGTGCAGCGCAGCGGTTCAACCACCCAGGTGCACGACGGTGAGGTCACCGGCCTCGACGCCACGGTCAACTACGGCAACGGTGACATCGTCGAGGGCCTCATCCAGACCACGGTCTGCGCCGAGCCCGGCGACAGCGGCGGCTCGCTCTTCGCGGGCGACACCGCGATCGGTCTGACCTCCGGCGGCAGCGGCGACTGCTCCGCGGGTGGCGAGACCTTCTTCCAGCCGGTACCGGAGGCGCTCGCGGCCTTCGGCGCCGAGATCGGCTGACGCGCGCCAGGCAAGAACCGGGGCTCCGCCCCGGACCCCGCGCCTCAAACGCCGGCGGGGCTGAATTTTCAGCCCGTCCGGCGTTTGAGGACTGGGGGGCCGGGGGTGAAGCCCCCAGTTCGCCGCCCGGCCCTCATACGAGGGTCCCGGCCGCGGTCCCGCCCCCGACTGTCACGTCGGCCCCGATCGTCGTCGGCCCGCGGCCGCGGACCAGCGCGCACGCCATCGTGACCAGCGCCCCGCCCACCGCCCACGCGGCGAGCACCAGCATCGGGCCACCCGCGCCGTTGCCCTTGAAGTACGCGATCGAGCGTGCCGTGAAGGTGCCGGCGCCCGGCGGCAGCGCGGGCCCGATGGCCCGCCGGAACGGCGGCAGCAGCGGATACGGGATACGCGCCGCCCGCGCTCGGATTGCCGAGGACGACCACGAGCAGGATCGCCAGGCCGATACCGACGATGCCCGCCAGCCCCTGGAACGCGAGGGTGATCGCCCCGACCGCGAAGACCACCAGGGCTCCGAGGCCCCACAGCGCCATGATGCTGCCGGGCAGCGCGCCGAGGATCGGGCCCGCGATCACCGTGCCGAGCAGGCCCGCGGTGATCGCGTACAGCAGCAGCGCCCAGTCTGATCAGGGCGCGTGCCGTATTCACGGGCCGCGCGCCCGCACTGATCGCGAGGGCCGCCGCGCAGAGGTAGCCGCCCACGCACCATCCGATCACCAGATGGAACGAGGACAGCCCGCGGGCGTCACCCTTGGCGTCCGGGACCATGTCCACGACGGTCACGGTGCGCCGCTGCTGTGTCTGAGCCATGGCCCCACGCTCCGTGGCGCACGGTGTCCATGCAGGTGGGACGGGGGCGAACGGACGATGGGACCGGTGTCGCACGAATGTTCGAAACTTGGTCTATGGTGGAGACGGGGGAGGTGAGACGGTCTGATCCAGGAGGTGCGGGTGCCCGGGTTCACGCATCTGCACACCGTTTCCGGGTTCTCCCTGCGCTATGGAGCCTCGCACCCGGAGCGGCTTGCCGAGCGCGCCGCCGAGCGGGGCATGGACGCCCTCGCTCTGACCGACCGCGACACCTTCGCGGGCGCGGTCCGCTTCGCCAAGGCCTGCGACAAGGCCGGAGTGCGGCCGCTGTTCGGTGTGGACCTCGCGGTGGGCGAGCGGGCGCGCAAGGAGGAGCCCACCGAGCGGCGGCGCACCCCGGTGCGCGGCGGGGCGTTCGTGGACGAGTCCGCGCCCCGTACCGTCTTTCTCGCCCGGTCCCGCCAGGGCTGGGCCGAGCTGTGCCGCATGGTGACCGTCGCCCACGCGGCGGACGACGGCGGCCCGCTGCTGCCCTGGAGCGAGAACCACGGCGACGGGCTGGCCGTGCTGCTCGGCCCGGCATCCGAGATCGGCCGGGCACTGGCCGCAGGACGTCCCGACCGCGCGGCCAAGCTGCTCGTGCCCTGGCAGGAGCGCTACGGCGACCGGCTGCGCCTCGAGGTCGTGCACCACGGCCTCAAGGGCACCGGCCCCGGCTCGCTGCGACATGCCGCCCGCACCCTCGGCTTCGCCGCCGAACAGGGCGTACGGGCCGTGCTGACCAATGCCGTCCGGTACGCCGACCAGGGGCAGGGCCCGGTCGCCGACGTCCTCGACGCGGCCCGCCGCCTCGTCCCGATCGACCCGCGCAAGGGCCTCGACAGCGGGGAGCGCTGGCTCAAGGACCCGGCCGGGATGGCCAGTACCGCCGAGCGGGTCGCCGAAGCCGCCGGCTTCCGGAGCGACACCGCCCACCGGCTGCTCGCCATGACGGAGGAGACGGCGGCCGAGTGTCTGGTCGACCCCGAGGACGATCTGGGGATCGGTGCCGTCCACTTCCCGGAGCCGCATCTGGTCGGCGCGGGTCTGCGCACCCCGCAGCGGGTACTGGCCTCCCGCGCCGCCGCCGGAATGGTGCTGCGCGGCTATGACGGCCGCCGTGAGTACTGGGAGCGGATGCACCACGAGCTGGACATCATCGCGCACTGGGGCTATGCCTCGTACTTCCTGACGGTCGCTCAAGTCGTCGACGACGTACGAGAGATGGGCATCCGGGTCGCCGCGCGCGGCTCCGGGGCCGGCTCGCTCGTCAACCACCTCCTCGGCATCGCGCACGCCGACCCCGTGGAGCACGGGCTGCTGATGGAGCGCTTCCTCTCCAAGCGGCGCGCCGTGCTGCCCGATATCGACATCGACGTCGAGTCCGCCCGTCGGCTCGAGGTCTACCGCGCGATCATCGGCCGCTTCGGCGAGGAGCGGGTCGCGACCGTCGCCATGCCCGAGACCTACCGGGTGCGCCATGCGGTACGGGACGTGGGCGCCGCGCTCTCCATGGACCCGGCCGAGATCGACAGGATCGCCAAGTCCTTCCCGCACATCCGCGCCCGCGACGCCCGCGCCGCCATGGAGGAACTGCCCGAACTGCGCGAGGTGGCAAGGGAGTACCGACAGGAAGGGGCACGGCACGGCCGGCTGTGGGAGCTGGTCGAGGCGCTGGACGCGCTGCCGCGCGGGATCGCCATGCACCCGTGCGGGGTGCTGCTCTCGGACGCCACGCTCCTCGCCCGTACGCCGGTGGTGCCCACCAGCGGCGAGGGCTTCCCCATGTCGCAGTTCGACAAGGAGGACGTCGAGGACCTCGGGTTGCTCAAGCTCGACGTCCTGGGGGTGCGGATGCAGTCGGCGATGGCGCACGCGGTCGCCGAGCTGCGGCGGGCGACGGGGGAGGAGCTCGACCTCGACGACCCGGAGCAGGTGCCGCCGGGCGACCCGACGACGTACCAACTCATCAAGTCCACCGAGACGTTGGGCTGCTTCCAGATCGAATCGCCGGGCCAGCGCGATCTGGTCGGCCGGCTGCAGCCCTCGACCTTCGACGACCTGGTCGTCGACATCTCGCTCTTCAGGCCGGGGCCGGTCGCGGCCGACATGGTGCGGCCGTTCATCGAGGCCCGGCACGGCCGGGCGCCCGTCCGCTATCCGCATCCGGATCTGGAAGGGCCGCTGAAGGAGACGTACGGAGTGGTCGTCTTCCATGAGCAGATCATCGAGATGGTGCACATCATGACCGGCTGCGGTCTGGACGAGGCCGACCGGGTGCGGCGCGGGCTCTCCCATTCCGAGTCGCAGGGGAAGATCAAGGTCTGGTTCGCGCAGCACGCGGAGGTGAGGGGGTACGGGCCAGAAGTGATCGCCCGGGCCTGGGAGATCATCGAGGCTTTCGGCTCGTACGGCTTCTGCAAGGCGCACGCGGTGGCCTTCGCCGTGCCGACGTACCAGTCGGCGTGGCTCAAGGCGCACCACCCGGCGGCCTTCTACGCCGGGCTGCTCACGCACGACCCCGGGATGTATCCGAAGCGGCTGCTGCTGGCGGACGCGCGGCGGCGCGGAGTACCGGTGCTGCCGCTGGATGTGAACCGGTCCGCGGTCGCTCACCGAATCGAACTGGTGTCTGATGAGGGGGCTGGGCAGGGGGTGTGGGGGCTGCGGCTCGCGCTCTCGGACGTCCATGGCATCAGCGAGGCGGAGACGGCGCGGATCGAGGCCGGGCAGCCCTACTCCTCGCTGCTGGACTTCTGGCAGCGGGCCCGTCCCGGGCGGCCGGTCGCCGAACGGCTGGCGCAGGTCGGCGCGTTGGATGCCTTCGGCGCGAACCGGCGCGATCTGCTGCTGCATCTTGCCGAACTCCATCGGAGCCATCGGGGCCATCGGGGCCACCGGGGTTCCGGGGCGGGTTCGGGAGCGTACGGAAGTCAACTCCCGCTGGGCGACGGGCAGAAGACGGCCCCGGTCGGCCTCCCGGACCTCGGCGACGCGGAACGCCTCAGCGCCGAGCTCGGCGTCCTCGGCATGGATGCCTCCCGCCATCTGATGGGCGATCACCACACCTTCCTGAAGGAGCTGGGAGTGCTTTCCGCGCAGCGGCTGCGCTCTGCACAGCACGGGCAGACGGTGCTGGTCGCGGGCGCGAAGGCGGCCACCCAGACACCGCCGATCCGGTCCGGCAAGCGGGTCATCTTCACCACGCTCGACGACGGTACGGGCCTGGTCGACCTGGCCTTCTTCGACGACAGCCACGCCGCGTGCGCGCACACCGTCTTCCACTCCTGGCTGCTGCTGGTGCGCGGGGTGGTGCAGCGGCGCGGACCGCGCAGCCTCAGCGTGGTCGGCGCGGCGGCCTGGAACCTGGCGGAGCTGGTGGAGCTGCGGCGTACGGGCGGGCTCGACGCGGTCGCGGCGCGGCTGGCCGCACCCGTACCGGTGGAAGGGGAGGGGCCGGGCGACAACGGCCGCCGGATTCAGCTGCCGACGGGCTATGAGCTGAACCCCTGGGCCGACCTTCAGCCGCCGGGTGAGCAACAGGCCGCCACCGGGCGGAAGTTGTGGCACCAGAGCCCTGGGAGCGCGGGATGATCCTCTATGTACGCTTCCGGCGGCCGCCGCTGCGTGAGGCGGGGCACGACGCGGGGCGCAAGGCGGGGCACGGCGCGGGGCGTGAGGCGGGGCGCGAAGCGGGGCGTGAGGCGGGCGGCGGGGTCGAGGCGGCGCTGCCCGCGCTGCTCGGTCTGGCCGAGGACATCAGCCCCGTCGTACAGGCGCTCCCGCCGGACGCCGCGCTCATCGATGTACGGGGCGCCGAACGGTACTTCGGACGGGACGCGGCCCAGCTCGCCTCGCTGCTGCGGGTGCGTGCGCTCGCACACTGCGGGATGGACTGCGTGATCGGGGCGGGACTGAACCCGATGCTGGCCAGGATGGCGGCACGGGAGGCCACGCCGGGGACGACCCTGGTGGTGGCGGACGACGAGGCGGCGGGGTTCCTGGCCGACAAACCGGTCGCCGCGCTGGACGGGGTCGGGGCGGCGACGGCCCGCACCCTGTGCGCGTACGGCCTCGACTCCATCGGCAGAGTCGCCGGCGCGCCGCTCGCCGTACTCCAGCGGATCGTCGGCGCTCGCGCCGGGCGCGAGCTGTGGGAGCGGGCGCACGGCATCGACCGTACGAAGGTCGTCCCGAACGCTGCCGCGCGTTCGATCGCCGCCGAACGATCCTTTGCGCGCGATGAGTTGGATCCGGTGCAGCACCGCAGGGCGCTGCTCTCGATCGCCGAGGAGCTGGGGCTGAGGATGCGCGGCGAGGGCCAGGTGTGCCGCTCGCTGAGCCTCACCGTGCGGTACGCCGACCGGTCGACGACCACGCGTGCGCGCGCCCTGCGCGAGCCGACCGCCCACTCCATGGCGCTCACCGGTGTCGCGTACCGGATCCATGAGTCGCTCGGCCTGCAGCGGGCCAGGGTGCGGAGCCTGTCGCTGCGGGCGGAGGATCTGACGCCTGTCGAACGGGCCGCGCGGCAGCTGACGTTCGACCCCGCGGACGAACGGGCGCGGCGGATCGAGGCGGTGGCGGACCGGGCGCGGGCCAGGTTCGGGCCGCAGGCGGTCCTGCCGGGCTCGCTCGCCGCGTAGCACCCGCTATTGACACGCATTCAGTTTTTACCGGCGCGTAACTTCCAATCTTTCGTTACTCGTGCGTAAGTTAGCGAGAGCACCAAAAACCAGCCATCGCTACTCCCTTGAGCCGCAAGGAGACTGCTCGATGCTGCCCTGGAAACGTGCCCTCAGACCGCTGGCCGCCCTGTTCCTGGCCGCGGCTGTCGCCCTCACCCCCGCCGCCGCCGCGAACGCCGATTCGGCCAATGTCGCCTCTGCCAACGCGGAATCCGCACCCCACAGCGGATGGAACAACTACTCTTGCCGGCCCTCCACCGCCCATCCCCGCCCCGTCGTCCTCGTCCACGGAACCTTCGGGAACGCCGTGGACAACTGGCTCGCTCTCGCTCCGTACCTGGTGAACCGCGGCTACTGCGTCTTCAGCCTCGACTACGGACAGCTCCCCGGCGTGCCCTTCTTCAACGGCCTCGGCCCGATCGACAAGTCGGCCGAGCAGCTCGACACGTACGTCGACAAGGTGCTCGCCGCGACCGGCGCGTCCAAAGCGGACCTCGTCGGCCACTCCCAGGGCGGCCTGATGCCGCGCTACTACCTCAAGTTCCTGGGCGGGGCCGACAAGGTGAACGCGCTGGTCGGCCTCGGGCCCGACAATCACGGCACCACGCTGAGCGGCCTTGCCAACCTGCTGCCGTACTTCCCGGGCGCCGAGGATCTGCTCAAGGCCGCCACCCCGGGGCTGGCCGACCAGACGGTCGGCTCCGCCTTCCTGACGAAACTCAACGCGGGCGGCGACACCGTGCCCGGCGTGCACTACACCGTCATCGCCACGCGCTACGACGAGGTCGTCACCCCGTATCGCTCGGCGTTCCTGGTCGGACCGGACGTGCGCAACGTCTTTCTCCAGGACCTGTGCGCGGTCGACCTGTCGGAGCATCTGGCGATCGGGCTGTTCGACCGGATTGCATACCATGAGGTCGCGAACGCGCTTGACCCGGCGCACGCGACGCGGACGAACTGCGCGTCGGTCTTCTCCTGAGATTCCCGGGAGATTCCCGAGAAACGAGCGACTGCGGTCCGTTTCCCCTCGGGGGAGCGGACCGCAGTCGTTTCTCCCGTGCTGACGATCAGCGGCCGTGGCGCCCGCCGGCGGCCGTGGCCTTACGGCGGACGGTGCCGAACATCGCGGCGGCACCGATGGCGAGGGCGGCGGCGCCGACGACGGCGATGTACGGGGTGTTGCTGTCGCCGCCGGTTTCGGCGAGGTTCTCGCTGCGGGCGTCCGGCGCGACGGCGGGCTCGGCGGCGCCATTGGCATCGGGAGCGTTGCCGGCCGACTGCTCGTCCGACTGCTCGTCCGACTGCTCGGCCGGGGTGGCCGGAGCCGCCGAGTGCTCCGAATGCTCGTCGCCGCCATGGCCGTTGTGGTCGACCGTGGACTTGTCCGTGCCCTCCGCGATCTCCTTGTCGGAGGGGGCGGAGGCGACCGGGGCCGCACTGCCGCCCGCGCTGCCGTTGTCCTTGCCGAACACGACGTCGGAGCAGGTGTAGAAGGCCTCGGGGGAGTCCGAGCGCTGCCAGATGGAGTAGATCAGGTGACGGCCGGACTTGTTCGGGACGATGCCGTCGAAGACGTACTCACCGTTCATCAGCTTGGGGTTGGTGACCTTCGCGAACGGCTTCTCCTCCAGGTCCCACCACTTGAGGGCCTTCGACGGGTCGTAACCGTCCTTGGTGAGATACAGCTCGAAGGAACCCTTGTGCGGGGCGGTCGCCTTGTAGTGGAAGGTGTGATTGCCGGAGGCGAGCTTGGACGACGGCCAGTCGACGCGGGGCAGATCGAGGCCCTTGTACTTGTCGCGACCCGCGCTGCACAGCTTGCCGTCCGGGATCAACTGCTTGTGGTTGCCAGCGGCGTTGGCGATGTTGACTTCGTTCCAGTCGTAGAAGGCCTGCGTCCCACTGGCCGCGACCGCCGCCTTACAGGCTGCCGAGTCCGGGCTCTCCGGCCCCTCGGCAAAACAGGCGGACACCCGGCTGACCGGGTCCGTCATCGACCCGTGCGCAACGGCCGGAGCGGCAGCCAGCCCGGCCAACGCGAACGGTGCGAACCCAAGGGCGGCGACCGAGGCGGCCTTACGGCGAGCGGTCATGGTGACGTTCTCCTTCAAGCGGCATATGGGGGGACCCGAGGCAGGCTCGAACGGGCGGTGCGGCCCCCCGTAGGACCTACTGCGCCGACTGTTCGAACCGGCCCCGGCGATCAGCAAGCTAGCCGCTCGGAACGTCGAAATCGCCTGCTGGGAGGGGGTGATGGCGATCCTTATGGTGGTTTTAAGGAGGCGGTAAGGAGGGGCTCAGGAAACGGCAGCGTTGAGGATGCCGGCCCCCTGGTGGAGGTGGGGTCATCGTCCGTAGTCGTCCAGGGGGACCTCCGTCGCGCTGATCCGCTGCTCCTCGCTGCCAAGGAAGTTGTAGACGTAGTGCAGCCGGTTGTCCTTGACGTCGTCGGGTGATGCCTGTGCGCGGGCGTCCAGTGCGGTGACGGCAGGGATGCCGCGGCGTCGGTAAGGGGAGAGCAGGTGTCGCATGTCGACGACGGCTTGGCGGGCTCGGCCCGGAGTAGATCCCGTCCTCCATCGCATCCAGGACGCTGCCCCAGGTCGCGCATGCCTCCTCGACGCTCGCCGCCGGCGATCTGCGTCGTGCCGAGGTATCCGAGGGTTACCGCATGGGTACGGCGGAAGGCTGCGCCGCGGGTGCGGACGGAGTGGCGGAACTCCCGAATGGCCCGAGGCCGGTCGCCCAGGTCCCGCAGTGTGCAGGCCGTCTCGTGCGCAAGTGCAGCCTCGCCGAAGAAAAAGGTTCGGTTCGGCTCCTGTATCCCGTCGCTCGCCGCGGCCAGGTCGTCTTCGGCGCGCAACAGTGCCTTCGCCGCTGACTGCTTCTTCCCGTTCGCTGCCAGACCGCGCGCGTGGATCAGACCGAGCAGGGCCCGCTCCCTCGGGGTGGCGGCTGCGTACCGCTCGCCGTGCACGGAAGCCTCCGCGACCTGGAGACCTTCGCGAGCGCAGCCGAGATCGATGGCCTGGTGGGCCATGGCCCGCAGGATGTGCCCGGACAGGGGGGCGTCGTCGGCTCGCGCGGCGAGCTTCACGGCCAGGACGAAGTACTTCTGGGCTACGGCGTGCTCACCGTTGTCGAATGCCATCCACCCGGACAGGTACGAAAGCTCGGCGGCGGCTGAGAACATCTCGCGCCTGACCCGTTCGTCGGGAAAGCGGCCGTGCAGGAAGTCCCGGACGTCGGAGTGCAGGTACTGCACCAGGGCCTTGCGTCCGTGGCCACCGCCGCGGCAACCTTTGCGCTTTTGGGCGGGGTTGCGCGTCCTGCTTTGAACGTGACGTCTGATATCCGCCAGCGCGATCAATGCCGAGTCGAGAGTCTGGGTGCATGACTACGACATCGACAATCGCCTTCCGCGTCCGTGCGCTGCCCGCTGAGGTGCTGGACAGGGTGCGCGCCAGTGGAGTCGACGCCTTCGGGAATCGTGTGGAGCGCATCACCGCCGAGGGCGGCGAACCCCTCCGCTGCTGTCTGCGCAACGCCGAGTCCGGCGAAGACCTGCTGCTCTTCGGTTACCAGCCGCCGCTCCCGGCCACCCCCTACCGTGAGGTCGGCGCCGTGCTCGCACACGCTGCCCCCTGCGCGGGACCCGCCGACGTCAACAGCTGTCCGCCGGACTGGCGCGGACGTCCGCAGGTGCTGCGGGCATACGATGCTCGCGGCTGGATCCACGACGCGACCAGAGTGCACGACGGCCAGGATCCAGAGGGAGCCATCGCTGAGCTGCTCGCGGAGCCTGACGTGGTGCAGGTCCACAGCCGCAACGTCGCCTGGGGCTGCTACATGTTCACGATCACCCGCGCCGGATAGGGCGGGGTCGCACCGGCCGGCGTCCGCAACAGTCGCGCCGATGGGCCGCGGTCCCGCTGCGGCCGATGCGATCGTCCACACTCTGCACATGGCCGAGCGAGTGCGGGTGCGTGAGATCAACGACGATGAGGGCAGGCGGCTGCTGCGGATCATCCGCAGAGGCACCGGGTCGGTGGTGACTTGGCGGCGGGCCCAGAGGGTGCCGCTGTCCGCGCAGGGCATGACCATGGCGAAGATCGCGGAGGTTACCTTCACCAGCGCGGACCGGGTCCGGGACGTGGTCCACAATTGACTCCCTCTACCCCAAGTACAGGGGCGGACGGCCGAAGACCTTCATGCTGCCCGAGCGCCGCGAGATCAAGAAGATCGCCAAGTCCCGGCCGGCCGAGCACGGCCTGCCGTTCTCGGCCTGGAGCCTGACCAAGCCGGCGGACTTCCTGGTCGCCGAGGCGGTGGTCGACGACATCAGCCACGAGGGCCTGCGCGTCCTGCTCCGCGAGGAAGGCGTCTCCTTTCAACTTAAAGACCTGGAAGACCTCACGCGATCCCGACTACGCCACGAAGAAGGCCAGGGTTGAGCACCTCTACGCGATCGCCGCCCGTGAGGTCATACCCGACGAGGGCGAGCCCGAAGTCGTTTTCTGTCTGGACGAGTTCGGGCCGCTCAACTTCCAGCCCCATCCCGGCCAGCAATGGGCCGAACGCGGCGGCACGCACAAGGTCCCCGATCGCGAGCCCCGCCCGCGGCGGCGGGCGACCTACACCCGCCCGCACGGAGTCCGGCCCATGAGGTTGCAATGGTGGCGAGCGACAAAGTGGCTGACATGGTCCGCGGGACAGCCAACCGTGTCCGCGCACTTTGCATGATCCTCCGTCCCAACAACCACGAGCGCTGGTCCGAGCACGTAGCACCGCTGCGTCGTGAACTCGATAAAGCGATCAGAGAGGAACTACGCTCGGAGCCGTGGGCGCTTGCGGCGCTGGAAGGCGGCTGGACGCGTAGCGAGCCACCAGCCCGGTGAAGATACGGTGAGACGGAAAAGATCGCTGGTCATCCAGGGTGCACGAGTCGGGGATGGTGGTCCGCGACATCAGCTGATCGGGCTGCCCTGCCTAGGGCTTGACCGGCTCGATGGACGACCAGAACGGGGACTCGTCGCGCGGGGTCAGGTCCGGCAGGCCGCTGGGACCGCCGGGCTTGCCGGGAGTTCCCTCGGGGAAGGTCAGTTCGGACTTCGCCGCGCACGGCGAAGTAACACGCAGCCAGACGTTGCCTATGGCGCCGACCCCGAGGGAAACAGTGAAGCCGTCCGAGGTCTTGGCATTGACCGTGGGCATGGCCCGGTCGGAGTTCACGCTGGTGATTGTGAAGCCCTGCGCTTCCCAGTGGCGCTGCACCACACCCAGCAGGCTGCCGCGTCGCTGCTCCGAGATCTTGGTGGAGATGTAGCGGTTGCGGTGGACCGAGGTACTGCCGGTCGGCAGGTTCAGTCCGGTGCTGCAGGCAACTTCGTTCGGCGTGTTGTAGTCCCACTTCACGGGTGGCTTGATCGCGTTCAGTGTGGCGTCAAGGATGTCCTCCGCCCGTTCCCCGGCGTGCTGCATGTCCATGCTTGATTCCTCTGCTGCAGGCGTCCGGTCCTTCGACGGTGAGTCCGGTCCGCACCCCGCCAGTGATACCGCCATCACGAGCGAGACGGTGAATCGGACGATGGTCGCTGATCGTTTCATCGCGGTTCCGTCACCTGGATGCTGTCCCCGTGTCCTGTGACGACGTTGGCGATGTTCTGCAAGGAAGTGGGTCCTTTCTCTGGATCGAAGTAGTGGGAGTGTGCAGGGGTTTTGCCGGTGAGGAGACCGGCGAATCCCGTGTCCTCGCCCGGTTCCACCGCGAAGTGATGGCCGCCGAAGTTACGGCTGGACGGGTCCGTGCCGAACGCAAGCTTCCGATCACCGAACTCGCTGCCGGGGGCCATGTACTCCAGTGGGTTCCGGGGCGGCATTTTCGTCACCTGGTCATGTTCGGCGGCGCCGATGTAGACGTGGTCCGCCCCCACGCCCAGTTCGCTCGCTCTGTCGACGCCGACGCCCGGGCTGCCGACGAGGATGACGTCGTCGGCGGGCAGGCCACCGGGCTGCTGGCTGGCCTGGCCCACGGTCAGCGATCCGTAGGAGTGACCGAGTGCCGTGATATGGGGGTCCCCACCCTCGTGGGTGGCCTGGATGCCGCGGAGGAATTGGTTGTAGGCCGGGGCGCCGGCCTGGGCGTTGTCGTCGAACATGACGTCGGTCGCGTCCAGTCCGACACCGCGCAACTGTGGGGCGTCGTAGCCGAGCCACACGAGGGATGCGGTGGTGCTCGACGGGTCGGCGTCGCGCGACGCGATCGCCACGTCACGGGCCCGCTTCACGTCCGCGGACGCGAAGTGCTCCTCCAGCCGCGTGTTCAGCCCCGGTACATACGCCGAGACGTTCTTCGCGGTGTCCGGATTGCCGAACGACACGATCGCGCGGCCGTTGCCCTGGGAGCCGATGCCCAGCAGATACGGACGGGGCTCACCGCCCGCCGTGAGCTGCTGTTGGATGCCCTTCACGCCCTCGATCTTCGCCTTCAGGGCCTCTGCGCGGTCCCCCGACGCGCCCGCGTAGTCGGCCTCCAGGCTGTTCAGGAGCATCGGCAGATACGTCCGATTGGCCCGGTCCCGGTCATCGGCCGGGATGCCGTCCCGGTTGCCCAGCTCCTGCGGATAGTCGGCGATCAGCTCCGCCTGAAGGCTGGGGGACAGGTCCTCCCACCAGTCGCGCACGGCCTTCGGTGACGCCTTCTCGCCGGGCATGCCCAGCTCGGCCAGCAACTCCTGATGGAGGCCGTTCGCGGTGGCCGTCTCGATGATGTGCACGCTCCAGTCGCCCTTGGCGCACCGGTTGGCGGCATCCGTGAAGAGCTTGACCGCGGCCGCGTACTCCTTGTCAGCGGTCTCCGCCGCGCTCAGCGCGTCCCCGATCCGGTCCGCGTACCCCTGCGCCCGATCGGTCTGGCTGCGTCGCAGGGCGGCGACATCGTCCGCCGGCATGTTCCGCGTGCTGACTTCCGGGGCGGTCACGGACCCGTCCGCGCCCACGGTG
Organism: Streptomyces sp. NPDC060064; assembly: GCF_042736455.1. Lineage (NCBI taxonomy): Bacteria > Bacillati > Actinomycetota > Actinomycetes > Kitasatosporales > Streptomycetaceae > Streptomyces > Streptomyces sp. NPDC060064. The sequence goes on along the minus strand of NZ_JBHWWF010000022.1, from coordinate 59,973 downwards.
TAACCGGCTTCCGCCGCCTCGGCCAGTACTTCCTTGAGGCGACCCTGGTACGTGAGGAACGCCTCGCCCGCGGCTCGCAGGACGGTGCCCACGGCGTCCAGTTCCTGTTTGGCTACCCCCAAGTACCGCTGCATCCGGGCGAGCCGGTCGGCGGCGGACTCGGCCGCGAGCCCGCCCCAGTTCTCCGCGCTGAGGCGGCGGTTCAGATACTTGCCGCAGTCCTCGATGTGCTTGCCGAACCGCTCCGCGAGTTTGTCCCAGGCGTCGCCCGCATCGGTCAATTCCTGGGGTTTCGCGTCTCTGAGTGTGGCGATCTGCATGCTCACCGCCTCCCGGCGGTGGGCGGCAGAATGCCGTTGAACTCCCGCTTGCGTTCCTCGTCCTTGCTGTCGAAGCCTTTCGCCGAAGTGATGACGGCATCCCCGGCGCCCTCCACCATCCCGCCGAGCGATTTCAGCGCTTTGGCCCATGCTTCGACGCACGTATCGAGCGCCGTGGCGGTCTGCCACCCGGACAGACCGGCCACCGCGGTATCGGTGGGCGTGTACAAGGTCTTGACCTCTCCGGGGATGTCCTCGGCCACCTTGCGGGCGGCGCTCCCGGCTTTCTGTACTTCGCCCGACTTGATCCAGAACCCGCCGGTCCCACCAATCGGCATCGACATGTGTCCCGCCCCCCGTATCTCCGCAGTCGCTGTCACGCATGCGTAGCGCAGCAGTTTACCGAGGTGGCGATTCGCGGACGCACCGCGGGTGCCCGGGAGGCGGGTTACGCCTGCCCGAGGGCGCGGCGAGGTCAGACGGCCGGGAAGTTCCCGGAACTCGTTTCCCTTCACACCGAGTTCACCGCCCTCGGCGGGGCCACTCCGTCTACTCCCGCAACTCCTGGGCCGTGTCCGATGGGTCGTGTGACGCATTTGATGGTGGATCGTTCCGGTCACTGTGGGGCGGGGTGATTTTTCGGATGACGAGTGGGCTCGGTTGGAACCGCATCTGCCGAAGAGCCGCGGGCGGGGCGGACGTTGGCAGTGTCGCCGGCGGGTGATCCACGCCCCGGCGCCCGCGTCGCGCAGGCGGCCGGGGTCGGGCTCGGGCGCCCTTTCGCCCGGAACCCGGAGGCCCGGTGGCGAAGTTGACGACGGTCGGGGCGGCCCGTGCCGCGTCACCCGCGCGGGCTGGATGCCTCCAGGGTCGCTTTGCTCTCGGGAGTGGGTGCCTCCGGCCTCGCTCCGCTCTCGGGAGCCGGTGCCTTCCGGTTCGGCGTGATTGCCTGAAGGGCCCATTCCAGCGGCCCGCGCCTGAGCGAAGTGGCGCGGAAGGCATACGCCCAGATGACACACCCCACCAGCGAGACGCCGCAGAACGCGCCCAGGGCCGGCCAACCGTGCTGCGGTTGCAGCTCGGCCCGCGCGAGGACGTGAGCGGTGTACACCGACAGGCCCATCGTTCCGACGACGGCCAGCGGGCGCAGGAGCAGTTCGAGCACGTGAAGGCGGCAGGCGGCCACGGCGAGGCCGATGAGTACCCAGCTGAACCCGATGTTGGCGACAGTCTCGAAGGGCGTCTGGCTGTAGGGATCGTCGACCAACAGCCAGGCCCAGGAGGTGCTGGGTATCGCGCCCGCCTGTTTGGCGAGCACGGCCTGCACCGGATCGGGGCCGTTCACAGCGAATGCGTGGCTGTGGGCGATGGCCCGCAGCAGCACCTCGCGCCCGCCGCCGGGCCCCAGAGCCAGCGCGGACAGCCCGTGCCCGGCGAGCGTGGTCAGCGCTCCCCAACCGATGAGGCGGCCGGCGATGCCGGGCCGGCTCAGGTTTGCGACCCGGCCCAGTGCCATGCCGACGACGACGTAAGGGAAGTAGGTCAGCCAGGGGTACGCGCCGGACAGCAGCAGCGTATCCAGCGCGTCGCCGAATCCGGACCAGCTGGTGACGGCCTCGAAGCCGGGGTAGCGGCCGCGACCGATGATGCGGTAACCGAAGTACGGCCCCAGGGCGTACGACAGGACGGGACCGAGGACCACGGAGACTGCGGCGACCGCGATCAGTGCGCGGGTGCGCAGGCGGGCGAGCGGCTCGGCGGCCAGGAAATACAGCGCGAAAAACGTGAGTATCACCGCTATCCCCGACCTCAGCTCCGTCAGCGCCAACCCGAGCGCCGCGAGCACGGCACACCGAATGAGGGTGCCGCGCAGCGCCCCGGTCGGCTGCGTGCGGGGCTTTGTGCCGCCGCGGGAGAGAGTGAGGGAGAGACCCGCGATCAGGGTGAAGATGGCGGGCGCGCGCCCGTCGAACGCGACCAGGAGGTAACCCGCGCCCTCGGGCTTCACCGGGGGGCCGATGTGCGCGGCGAACATGGCGAACACGGCGACGGCGCGGGCAGAGTCCACGCTGAGCAGCCGCTTGTTGGCCGACGGTGCTGTACGTTCCTGCATTCTTGCTGCCCGCTCCCGCGTCTGTTCGTATCAACGGGCAGCGTTCAGGGACCGTCTGCGACCGATGCCGACAGAATGTCTGTGCGCCCATGCGGTCTTTAGGAGGACGAGTCGGCCGTCCAGGTTGCCTGGTCCTACAATCGGAAATCTTGGTGTTGGTGGGTGATGCGCGATCGGGCCGAGTCGCGGAGGTTGGCCTGCCCCCGACATCAGCCACCCGCCACTCCCGTTTCAGAAGGTGCTCATGTGCGCTGGCAAGATGCATGCCGACGAGGCGGACATCGACGAATCTCTTGTGCGCCGACTACTCGCCGCGCAGTTTCCGCAGTGGGCTGACCTTCCCGTCGAGTTGGTCGACTCCGCCGGGACGTGCAACGCCATGTACCGGCTCGGCGAGGACATGGCCGTACGACTCCCACGCGTCGAGTGGGCCGTCGCTGACGTGGAGAGGGAGTACGAGTGGCTGCCGCGGCTTGCCCCGCCGCTTCCGGTTGCCATTCCCGTCCCGCTCGAGAAGGGAATGCCCGCCGAGGGCTACCCCTGGCCCTGGTCCGTCTACCGCTGGCTCGACGGCGAGACCCCGGCCGTCGGCCGCATCGCCGAACCCGGCCTGCTCGCAAAGGATCTGGCGGAGTTCGTCGCCGCGTTGCACCGGATCGAACCCGTGGACGGGCCTCCTGCGGACCGCGGCGTACCCCTGGCGACGCGAGACGCTCCGACGCGCGCCGCGATCCGGGAACTGCACGGAATCATCGACACCGACGCGGCGACCGCCGCGTGGGATCTGGCCCTGCAGGCCCCCGAGTGGCCTGGCCCTGCCGTATGGGTCCACGGAGATCTGCAACCCGGGAATCTGCTGACCGTCCGTGGACAGCTCAGCGCCGTCATCGACTTCGGATGCCTGGGCGTGGGTGATCCGGCCGTCGACCTGATCGTGGCGTGGAGCCTGCTGACCGCCGACACGAGGGACGTCTTCCGGACCGGCCTGCGGGTCGATGACGCGACCTGGGCGCGAGGTCGCGGCTGGGCGCTGTCGATCGCGCTCATCGAGCTTCCGTACTACCGGGACTCGAATCCCGTGATGGCGGCCACCGCGCGACACGTGATCCACGAAGTGCTCGCCGATCACGAGCACGCCCCATGAGGCGGACCGCGATCGGACCGCGATCGGATCGGAGCGGGACCAGCGGGCGGCGGCGCTCCAGGCGCTCCGGGCGCGTGGTGCGGCTCAGGCGGCCATGCTCGTCCGCGCCGCAGTCATGAACGCGGTCTTGCTCGCCTCGAGGTGCTCGTTCACCTCGGTGCCGTCGATCTCTCGCCACACCGCCTGGTTGAGCGCCCGGCCGTAGACGTGAACGGGTGCCTGCAGGGTCTCGTCGCAGAGCAGCACCACCGTCCGCTCCGCGGTCCACAGTGAGGTCATGACGGCCTGCGTGTGTGTCATCCAGCCTTCCTCGTCGTCACCCCACGGCTCGGGACGGCGATAGGCGGCCCGTTCGGCGTCCTGGGCGCACGCGATGAACTCCTTGATCGCCTGCAGCTGCTCCGCCCGGCGAACCTCCGCGGTGGCGGCGGACTGCCTCCGTTCCTCCGTTCGCTCGGCGGACCGTTGGGTGGCGCGCTGGGCGAAGGCCGTCAGCCCACCGCCGAGTACAACACCCGTGAGCGACAAGACCGATGCCCACACTTCCCCAGCCACAGCAATGCCCCCTCGAAGACTCTTCTGCCCATGAAACACCAGGCAGGTCAGCCGATCCGCCGGTACCGCCGCTCCGGACGCCCCGTCCCCCCGTACCGCAGCGTCACCTCCACCCGACCCGTCTCCACGAAGTACTCCAGATACCGCCGCGCGCTGACCCGCGACAGTGAGCCCGCCTCCGCGCACTCCGTGGCCGAAAGACCGCCCGGGTGCTCCCGCAGGATCCGTTCCACCAGTTCCGCGGTGTGCGGCGCGAGGCCCTTGGGGAGTTCGCGGGAGCCCGGCGGACGCGTGCCGAAGATCTGGTCGACGTCCTCCTGGCGCGCCTCGCCCAGGCGGTCGAGGCGGGAGCGCAGCGAGGCCACGTGGCGCAGCTGTTCCTGCAGTGCCGCCTGGTTGAAGGGCTTGATGAGGTAGTGGAGGGCGCCCGCGCGCAGTGCCGCCCGCACAAGTCCCGCATCCCGCGCGGCCGTGATGAACAGGGCGTCCACGGAAGCGCGTCCGTCGCGCTCCTCGGCCGCGCGCAGCTCCCGCAGCACCCTGATCCCGTCCATATCGGGCAGATAGATGTCGAGCAGTACGAGATCGGGCCGAAGCCTCTCGGCCGCGCGCAGCGCTTCGGCGCCGCAGTGCGCCACCCCGACGACCGTGAAGCCCTCCGTCGCCGACACATAGCGGCTGTGCAGCTTGGCGACCATGAAGTCGTCGTCCACCACCAGCACCTTCGTCACGCCGACACGCTAAGCCGCGACCACAAGGACCACAACGTCCGTTGATTCCGGAAGAGAGACAGCTTCTTAACGCGCAGGCAACATGTGGGCCACGTCACACCTCTCCCCATCTCCCGGAAAGGCGGCACACGTGCGATTGCGCACTCCCCTCGCCCTGCTCGGGGCGGCGTTGCTGGTGCTCGTGGGGCCGCCGCTGCTCACCGCAGGCAGCGGCTCCGACACCGGTACGCAGATCCCCGGCCTGCGCTTCATGGTCCCCAACACGCCCGGCGGCGGCTACGACATCACTGCGCGTACGGCCGCCAAGAACGCCGAGGACGCCGAACTCACCCACAACATCGAGGTGTTCAACCTGCCGGGCGCCGGCGGCACCGTCGGTCTGACCCGGCTCGTCGGCGAGCACGGCAACGGCAAGCTCGCCATGTCCATGGGCCTCGGTGTCGTCGGCGCCGTACACACCAACAAGTCGCCGAAGACCCTCGCCGACACCACCCCTATCGCCCGGCTCACCGAGGAGCAGGACATCGTGGTGGTGAGCAAGGACTCGCCGTACAAGACCATTCAGGATCTCCTCGCGGCCTGGAAGAAGAACCCCGGAAAGCTGCCGGTCGGCGGCGGATCCTCGCCCGGCGGCCCGGACCATCTCGCGCCGATGCTGATGGCGCAGGCCGCCGGGATAGCCCCGAAGACCGTCAACTACATCCCCTTCGACGGCGGCGGGGAGCTCCTCGCATCCATCCTGGGCAACAAGGTCGCCTTCGGCGTCTCGGGCGTCGGCGAGTACCTCGACCAGATCAAGGCGGGCGAGCTGCGGCTGCTGGCCGTCACCGGACCCGAGCGCGTCCCGGGCCTTGACGCCCCCACCCTGCGCGAGGCCGGACTCGACACCGACTTCACCAACTGGCGCGGCATCGTCGCCCCGCCCGGCCTCTCCGGCGCCGAGCGCGACAAGCTCGTCGGCCTCGTCGAGAAGCTGCACGATTCCCGGCAGTGGAAGGAGTCGATGAAGAAGAACGGCTGGGACGACGCCTTTCTGGCCGGTGACAAGTTCGGTGACTTCCTGGATGAACAGGACAAGAGCGTGGACTCGGTGCTGAAGGAGCTCGGGCTGTGACGACAGATACCGGAACAGAGACCGAAGCGCCGGCCGTGCGCCGCTCCTGGCCGGACTGGCTGCGCGAATACTCCGAACTCGGCGTCAGCGCCCTGCTGTTCGTCATCGGCGTGCTCGTCCTCACCGACGCGCTGACGATGGATGTCGACATGACGCAGCGCGGGCCCGTCGGTCCCAGGACCGTCCCCGTCGTCGTCGGCATCGGCCTGCTGATCGTCGCCGCACTGCTCGCCGTCGACGTACTGCGCGGCGGCCGCGGCGAGGCCGAGGGCGGCGAGGACATCGACCTGAGTGAACCGAGCGACTGGCGTACGGTGCTGCTCCTCGCGGGCGTCTTCCTCGCCTTCGCCGTACTCGTCGGTCCGGTCGGCTTCCCCATCGCCGGAGCCCTGCTCTTCTGGGGCGCCGCCTTTGCCCTCGGCAGCCGCCACGTCGACCGCGATCCGCTGATCGCCGCGGCCCTCTCCTTGGTCACCTACCTCGTCTTCAACAACCTGCTCGGTGTTCCGCTGCCGGGTGGCCCGCTGATGGGAGTGCTTTAGCCGATGGACTCTCTCAACTCCCTCATCGACGGTTTCGGTACGGCGCTGACCCCCGTCAATCTGCTCTGGGCGGCGATAGGCGTGCTGCTCGGCACGGCAATCGGCGTACTGCCCGGAATCGGCCCGGCGATGGCGGTGGCGCTGCTGCTGCCGGTGACGTACGGACTCGAACCGACCGGCGCGTTCATCATGTTCGCCGGCATCTACTACGGCGCGATGTTCGGCGGTTCCACGACGTCGATCCTGCTCAACACGCCCGGTGAGAGCGCCGCCGTGGTCGCCGCCCTCGAAGGCAATCCCATGGCGAAGGCCGGACGCGGCGCACAGGCCCTCGCGGCCGCCGCCGTCGGACACTTCGCCGGCGGCATGATCGGCACCATCCTGCTGGTCCTACTCGCCCCGACCGTCGCCGAACTGGCCGTGGACATCGGCGCACCCGACTACTTCGCGATCATGGTGCTGGCCTTTGTCGCGGTGACGTCGGTACTGGGCTCGTCCCGTATTCGCGGGCTCGCGTCGCTGCTCATCGGTCTGACCCTGGGCCTCGTCGGCCTGGACCAGATGACCGGCCAGCAGCGGCTCACCTTCGGCTCGCTCCAGCTCGCCGACGGCATCGACGTCGTGATTGTCGCGGTCGGTCTCTTCGCGATCGGCGAGGCACTGTGGGTCGCGGCCCATCTGCGGCGCAGCAGCGGAGAAGCCATCCCGGTCGGCCGGCCCTGGCTCGCCAAGTCCGATGTCAGGCGCACCTGGAAGTCCTGGCTGCGCGGCCCCGTCATCGGCTTCCCGTTCGGCGCGATCCCGGCCGGCGGCGCGGAGATCCCCACCTTCCTCTCGTACGTCACCGAGAAGCGGCTCTCCAAGCACAAGGAGGAGTTCGGCAAGGGCGCCATCGAGGGTGTGGCAGGACCGGAGTCGGCGGCCTCGGCCTCGGCGGCGGGCACCCTGGTGTCGATGCTGACGCTGGGCCTGCCCACGACCGCCGTCGCGGCCGTGATGCTGGCCGCCTTCCAGCAGTACGGAATCCAGCCGGGACCGCTGCTCTTCGAGCGCGAGCCCGACCTGGTGTGGGGTCTGATCGCCTCGCTCTTCGTCGGCATGGTGCTGCTGCTCGCGCTGAACCTGCCGCTGGCGCCGGTCTGGGCGAAGCTGCTGCGCATCCCGCGCCCGTACCTCTACGCGGGAATCATGTTCTTCGCGGCGGTCGGCGCGTACGCGGTCGGCGGCGAGGCACTCGACCTGGTCATCCTGCTGATCATCGGTCTGATCGGCTTCGGTATGCGGCGGTACGGACTTCCCGTGCTGCCGGCGGTGATCGGAGTCATTCTCGGCCCGGCCGCGGAGCAGCAGCTGCGCCGTGCGCTGCAGATCAGCGACGGCAGCGTCAGCGGACTGGTCAACACGCCGTTCTCAGTGACGGTGTACGCCGTGATCCTGATTCTGGTGGCGTGGCCCTGGCTGAGGAAGCTGATCGTACGGAGCCGCCGTAACGTATCGGCATGACCGATGACATCCGTCCCGCCGCCCTGGACGACGTACCGCTGGTGAAGGCCGTGACCGATGCGGCCTACCACCACTACATCGAACGGATCGGCGTCGTGCCTGCCCCGATGGAGGCGGACCACACGGCCGAGGTGGCGGCGGGGCGGGTGTTCGTGGTCGGCGATCCGGTTCAAGGAGTCATCGTCCTGGTCCCGGAGGCCGGCCATCTGCTGCTGGAGTCGATCGCCGTCCATCCGGGCGCCCATGGCACGGGACTCGGCCGCAGGCTGCTGATCTTTGCCGAGGAGTACGCGGGTGAGCTGGGCCTGAGCGAGATCCGGCTGTATACGAACGCGCTGATGTGGGAGAACCAGCAGCTCTATCCGCGGTACGGGTACGAGGTGGTGGAACGGCGCGTGGACGGACCGTACGACCGGATTCACTACCGCAAGTCGCCGGTCCGGCCATCGGGCCACTGAGTGAGCCCCGCGAGTGCGGCCTACGAGCCGGTGTGACCGAGCGGTCCGGTCAACTCGCCGTCGCGGGCGAGGAGTTCGAGCTCGTCGAGTGCCCGGACGGCGCGGTCCGCCGCCTCCGGGTCACGGGTGGCGAGGCCGCTCTCCTCGAACTCGTCCTCGTCCAGGCGCAGTACGGACGACAGGTCCGCCGACACCCACAGATCGAGGTCCAGGTCCTCGACGACCAGCTCGCCGCCGTCGAGGAGGGCAGGGCGGGTGATGTCGCAGTACCAGCCCTTCAGCGTGCCGTCCCCGGCGCGGACCTCCTTCACCGCGTACCAGCGGTCCCGCCAGTAGTACTCGGTGAAGACATCACCGGGCTCGAACCGTACGAAGCCGAAGTCGCGCGTCCCCGCACCCGCCCACGGCGCGCGGACCGTGACGCGGTCGCCGTTGTCCTCGACCAGCTCGGCGGGATAGCGGATCTTGGTCCGGCCGGCCTTGACCAGCCGCACCTCAACCGAGGGTGCGGACATGACGTACCTCCGTCGCGCAGATCTCGTAGCCGAACCACTTGTTGATCGCCAGCATGGGGCCATTGTCCGCGTCATTGCTGGTGAACGCCTCCTTGTAGCCCGCGGCGCGGGCGCGGCGCAGCGAGTCGGTCTTGGCGAGCTTCGCGAATCCCCGCCCGCGGTGGGCGCGCAGCGTGCCCGTCATGCCGGACATATAGCGGGTGCTGCCGTCCGAGTGGGCCGCTGTGAAGGCAGCGACCTCGCCGCCCACGAGCACGACCGTGCTCAGATCGCGGTCGAGCAGCGGGTTGTTCCAGGTGTGGGTGATCCAGTCGTCGTAGTCGTCGAACTCCGCGCCGATGTCGCTGGGCTCGTCCGACGTGGCCTCGGCATCGGCCCTGAACATCGGCCGCGGATCGGCCTCGAAGTCCGCGGCGGTACGCAGCTCGACGCCCGCGGGCAGCTCGGGCATCGGCGGCAGCGTGCCGTTCGCCAGGTCAAGACGCTGGAAGTGGGCCGGACGGGTAGGCCGGTAGCCGTGCTTCTCCGCGAAGGCGCGGGACTCCGGCTCGTCCATCACCCAGGCATAGACGGTCCTCGCGCCCTCGGCCGTCAGATGCTCCTCGGCGGCGCGCAGAATCAGCGCACCCGCGCCTTGGCCACGGTGCTCCGGGTGGACGTGCGGAGTGACGAACGACTGACCCGGCTCACCGGAGTCGTACGCGATGCCGACATGGGCCGTGCCGATGATCTCCCCGTCCTTCTCGGCGATCAACAACCGGTACTTCTTGGCGGGGTTGGCGGACTGCACACCGAAGGCGACGGCCTCGGGTGTCGTCACCATGTAAGGCAGCGCGGCACGCCTGACGCGGGACACCGATGCGGCGTCAGCGAGGCGGAAATCGCGGACGATCAAGGTCATGGGTAGGGACGGTACGTGCCCGCCGGGTGGCGTCGCCTCTCATTTTCCGGCGGTGAGAGAGAATCGGCGGGTGACCCTGAAGATCGCCATTGATGCCGATGCGGATGTCGCTCCGTACGAACAGCTGCGTACCCAGGTCTCCGAGCAGGCGCGGTCGGGCGCACTGCCGGTGGGCTACAAACTGCCGACTGTGCGCGGGCTTGCCGAGGACCTCGGTCTCGCCCCCAACACCGTTGCCAAGGCGTACCGCGCGCTGGAGACCGACGGAGTGATCGAGACCCGAGGCCGGAACGGCACGTTCATCGCGGCTGCGGGCGACGCGGCCGAGCGCCGGGCGGCCGCGGCCGCGGCGGCGTACGCCGAGCAGGCGCACCGCCTGGGCCTGACCCGCGCCGCCGCGCAGTCGGCGGTGGAGGAAGCGCTGCGCGCGGCGTACGGGAAGTAGGAGGAGTCCGCCGCCACTTGCGGGCCCCGGGCTCACGCGTCCGGGCCCACGCTGAGCGGTGGCGCGGCTGTGGGCTCGCGCCGACGGTGCTCTCGCCATACGAAGGCGCGGCGGCGCACCCGCGCCGTCCGGCTCCGCCGTACGTCAGCAGACGTCGCACTCGCGCCGTCCGTGCTCGCGCCGTCCGTGCTCGCGCCGTCCGTGCTCGCGCCGTCCGTGCTCGCGCCGTCCGTGCTCGCGCCGTCCGGCTTCGCCGTATGCCAGCGGGTGCCGCGCACGCGGCGTTCATACCCGCGCCGTCCGGCTCCGCTCTACGCCAGCGGGCGCCGTACTCACGTCAATCGTGCTCGCGCGGTGCGTCGACGGTGCACCGTACGCGCGCCGTCCGGCTTCGCCGTATGCCGGCCAGGTGGCGTGCACGCGGTGTTCGTAGTCGCGGCGCGTCCGACTCCGCTCTACGCCATCGGGCGCCGTGCACGCGGCGTTCATACCCGCGCCGTCCGGCTCCGCTACGCCGGCGGGCGCCGTGCTCGCGCGGTACGCCGACGGGTGCACCGTACTCGCGCCGTCACGCTCACGCCGTACGACAGCGGTGCGTCGCGCTCACGACGCACCACCCCTGCTCACAGATACAAGCCCGCGTCCGCGCCGTCGTTCTGGGCCGGGACCGAGGCCGGGCTGCTGCCGCGGCGCAGTGCGTAGAGCTCGGCCAGTGTCGCGCCCTCGCGGCCCACGCCCTCCTCCGTGCCCAGCCAGTTCACCGACTCCTTGCGGGTCAGCGAGCCCACCTCGATCCGGGCCAGACAGCGCCCCGGGCGGACCACCGCCGGGTGGAGGCGTTCCAGGTCCTCGTTGGTCGTCACGCCCACCAGGACGTTACGGCCCTGGCCCAGCAGGCCGTCCGTGAGATTCAGCAGCCGGGACAGCGCCTGGCCCGCGGTGTGCTTGGCCTCGCCGCGGATCAGCTCGTCGCAGTCCTCGAGCAGCAGCAGCCGCCAGCGGCCCTTCGACGTGCCCTCGTCCTCGCCGATCGCGATGTCCATCAGATAGCCGACGTCGTTGAAGAGCCGCTCCGGGTCGAGTACGCAGTCGACCTGGCACCAGTCACGCCAGGAGCGGGCCAGGGTCCGCAGCGCCGAGGTCTTGCCGGTGCCCGGCGGGCCGTGCAGGAGGAGCAGCCGGCCGGAGATGTCGTCCGGCGTGACCTTCATCAGCTGGTCCATCGCGTCGGCCACCGGCGCCGTGTAGTTGGGCCGGACCTCCTCCCAGGTGCCCGCGGCGATCTGGCGCGTGGTGCGGTGCGGACCGCGCCGCGGCGAGACGTACCAGAACCCCATGGTGACGTTCTCCGGCTGCGGTTCCGGCTCGTCGTGGGCGCCGTCCGTCGCCTGGCCCAGGACCTTTTCGGCCAGCTCGGAGCTGACCGCCGTGACGGTGACGTCGGCGCCCCGGTTCCAGCGGGATACCAGCAGCGTCCAGCCGTCCCCCTCGGCGAGAGTGGCGCTGCGGTCGTCGTCGCGCGCGGAGCGCAGTACGGAGGCGGCCGGCGGCAGCAGCGTGGCGCCGGGCTTGACGCGGTCGATGGTGGAGCTGTGGGAGTACGGCTGCTCGCCCGTCGCGAAGCGGCCGAGGAAAAGCGCGTCGATGACATCCGAAGGCGAATCGCTGTCGTCGACGTTGAGCCGGATCGGCAGAGCGTCCTGAGGCTTGGCAGACATGCGGCCATGATCCGGCACGGGGCCGCTGAGCGCACGGTGTTTTGACCGGTGGCGCGCCCGGGGCCGGTCGGCGGCCGGTTCCGGCATCAGCCACCGGGCCGGCGGAGCCGCCCACCGGCCCGGCGGAGCAGCCCGCCCGTCCTGCGGGCCCCGCGCACCAGCGCGTAACCCTTGGTCATCGCACGGTCCTTGGCGAAGTTCCGGGCGATTGATCTGCCGACGACGAGCCGCTCGAACTCCTCGATGTCCGTGCCGCGCCGCACGGTCACCCGCTCCAGGGCGTACGGCCCCTGCCGGCGCACGGCGAGTGCGTTGCCCACGGCGAGCGACTGCGCGAAACCGGCCGCGCGGACCGTACGCCGTACCCGGCGGCTGGAGTAGCCGTACGGATAGGCGAAGGAGACCGGCCCGGTGCCCAGTTCGTCGGCGATGATGTCCCGGCAGCGGACCGTCTCGTACCAGAGGCGGCCGTCGTCGAGCTGGTCGAGCTGCGGATGGGTGTGGGTGTGGCCGCCGATCTCCGTGCCGGCGGCGGCCAGTTCGCGCACCTGGTCCCAGTCGAGCATGGTGTCGAGCGCACCGCCCTCGTCGTAGGCGCCGCGCAGCCACCCGGTCGAGACGAACAGCGTCGACACGAAGCCGTGTTTGGCGAGGGCGGGGAGGGCGTGCCGGTGCACACCCTCGTAACCGTCGTCGAAGGTGATCAGCACGGGACGGCGCGGCAACGGGCCGCCGCCCGACCGCCAGGCAGCGCCCAGCTGCGCGGTGGTGACCGGCGTGAACCCGCGCTCGCCGAGCAGCTCCATCTGCTCGGCGAAGGCGTCGGGCGAAACGGAGAGACCGTACGCGGCCTTCGCCGGGCGGTGTCCGACCGCGTGGTACATCAGAATGGGCACCGGCTGGTTCACTCGGGTTCACCTCGCGATGCAGCAAGGGGACCGGACGAGAACGTGGCGCCGCCCCGGCGGGCCCGCACGCTCCCCACCACATAGCCGCCCGCCGCCGCCGCGACCCCGGTGACGATCGCGCCCGCCCGGCCCGCACCGCCACGCCGCCCCAGCAGCACGTCGCGCAGCCCGCGCACGACTCCGGCCGGCAGGACCCGCGTGGTGTAGCGGCGCTCGGACTCGAGTCCCCTGGCCGCGCCCACACTCCGGGCCACGAGCGCCTTGGAGAGGCCCTCGGCGTAGGCGCGGGTGCGGAAGTAGCCGAACCGCTCCCGGACGGCAGGCACCTTGTGGTGGATCACCGCGCGGTCGTCGATCAGGAGCACCGCGTCCGGCAGCGCCTTGGCGAGCCGGATGCACAGCTCGGTCTCCTCGCAGCCCAGCGGCCGTTTGTCACCGTCCCGTCCGATCCCCGTGGCGAAGCCGCCCGAGGCGTCGAAGGCGCTGCGCCGGAAGGAGGCGTTGCCGCCCAGGACGTTACGGACGCGTACCTTGCCGGGCGGCAGCCCCCGGTAGGTACAGCCGACGACCCAGTCGAACTCCTCGGGGAACCAGACCGGTCGGCGGCCCGATGCCCAGGCGGCCATCGTCCGCCCGCCGACGGCCATCACCTGCCGGTCGTCGTACCCCTCGGCGAAGTACCGCAGCCAGTCACGCTCGGCCACGGCGTCGTCGTCGAGGAAGGCGACAAACTCGCCGCGGGCGGCGGCGATCCCCGTGTTGCGGCCGGCGGAGAGGCCGCGGGGGCCCGCGTTGGCGAGCACCCGCACCTCCTCACCGTCTGCCGCGCTTTCCTTGTACTCCTTGCCGAGCCGTTCGAGCAGCGCCGCGTTGTGGTCGACCACGAGCAGCGTCTCGAGAGCCGGCAGTGACTGGGCCCGTACCGAGTCGACGGCCGCCAGGATGTCCTCCCAGCGGTCCTCGGTGTAGACGCAGATCACCACGGAGAAGGCGCGGTCGCTCAAGACGCCTCTCCCCGCGGAATCCTGAGGCTGAGCGTCGCCGACGCACGACGGCGGGCTGCTCTTCCCACGCCTTTCTCCTTGAGTATCACTCTGAGGACCCGCAGTCCGTCCCGTACGGCGCTGAGGTTGCTGACGCCGTGGATGCGGAGGTACTCGTGGCTGGGGACCTCCTGGACCCGCAGCCCGGCCTTGACGACCCGGATGTTCATCAGGGTCTCGATCTCGAAGCCGGTGCAGTCCAGCGTGATGCTGTCCAGGCAGTGCTTCCAGAAGGCGTTGTAGCCGTAGCAGAGATCGGTGTAGCGGGCCCCGAACTTGGCGTTGACGACCGCGCACAGCACCCAGTTGCCGAGCTTGCGGATCGGAGTCATGTCGTCGGTGCCACCGCCGTTGGCGAAACGCGAGCCCTTGGCGAAATCGGCGCCGGAGACCAGTGCGGAGACATACGAGACGATCTCCTGGCCGTCCGCCGAACCGTCGGCGTCGACCATCACGATGATGTCGCCGGTGCAGGCGGCGAATCCGCTGATGAGGGCATCCCCTTTGCCCTTGCCGACCTGCTTCACGACCTTGACGTCCGGCCACAGTTCGCGAGCGACCTGGACGGTGTTGTCGCTGGAATTCCCGTCGACCAGAACGACTTCATGAATCCAGTCGGGAAGGGTCTTGAAGACGTACGGAAGATTCTCCGCCTCATTCATTGCGGGGATCACGACGCTCACGGGCGGAGTGATCGCGAGATGCGAGGAGATCGGGCGGTAGGTGGCGGATATTCGGCCGATTCCGCGCACCGGTCCTTCCGGATCAACGGCTGTTTCGGCGCTGTCCTCGTGGTGCGACGGTGCGTGGTGCGACGGTTCGGTGAACGGATCTTGCCCCGGAGCGGCCGGGCGCAGGACTGAGCTCATGAGTCTGTTTCCCTCTCCACCGGTGGACCGCCCGCCCCCGGGCAGTCCGGATGAGTTTCCGGTTTGAAAGGGGGGTACTTCTCACCCCGGCCATGACGGCATAACGCTCCCTGCCTGGTTGGGTGAGCTGGCAAAACAGGCCGCGCGGTGTACGGCTCGGAATGAGCGCGAAAACCGAGCACGGCACCCCCCTACCGCGCCCCGCTCCGGATCCATCGCGACGCTTGAGCCCTCCCCTAGAGCCGCTTTGCATGATGAACCGTTGCGGGTGGATGTACGACGGTATTGATGATTAGGACTGTATGGCAAGACCTGGGACATGACCCCGCTTTTTTACTTTTTTGGTACCACTTCGGTGGTCAGATGTGGAACCGTCCCGATCGGATCTTCTTGATCCCTTTCGTCAATCGATCTGCCGGGTTGATGAGTTACGGCTTCCGCATTCGCCGGCCCAGTGCCCAGAGGAAGAGCAGAGCGGTGATCGCGGCCACCGCGATGATCCCTCCGCCGACCGTCAGGGTGTGCGGGGACGACCTGGTCCGAGCCACCAGCAGATCGATGACGAGCGCCCCGGCCGCTGCAGTGGTGGCGCGGGCAGCCGGGGCCGGCCGTGACAGCGCCGCGGCGATGCCGCAGGCCGGTCCGGCGAACAGGAAGAAGAGGATGAACGGCGCGCGCAGCGGCGACCGGACGTCGGCGAGCGCCAGCGCGACGCCCACCCCCGAGATGGCGACCGCGATGCCCGCGAGCACCGGCAGCAGGTCTGTCCGGACAGCTGTCGGCTTGTCTCCGAAGTTCTGCATGACCGACTTACCCCCCAAGGCGTCGGATGCCAGGTCTCAATGCTGCGCAGCCGCCGACGCTCCGTCAAGAAGTTCTCACGGAAAAGTCTTGGCATGGACACTTCCGGTGAAGTATGGGGCCTGCTACGAAAGTTGTGGCAGAGATCCTGCTAAAGGGAGGTTCCATGAAACTGTCCCGAATCGCGGCATTCTCATCCTCACTCCTCCTCGGCGCCGTACTCGCTCTCACCGGAGCCGGCCAGGCGCAAGCGTCGGACACCGCCCTGGCGCTCGACTACGTGGCCCTCGGCGACTCCTACTCATCGGGTCTCGGGGCCGGCAGCTACGACAGCGCAAGCGGCAACTGCAAGCGCAGCAGCCGTGCCTATCCCAAACTCTGGGCGGCCGCGCATTCACCCTCGTCGTTCGGGTTCACCGCTTGCTCGGGCGCTCGTACGGGTGATGTCACGGCCGGTCAGCTCGGCCCCCTCAACTCCGCGACCGACCTCGTCTCGATCACCATCGGCGGCAATGACGCCGGCTTCTCCGACGTCATGACCACCTGCGTCCTGCAGTCCGAGTCCAGCTGCATCAACCGGATCAACCAGGCGAAGAGCTACGTCGACTCGACCCTGCCCGGCAAGCTCGACTCGGTCTACTCGGCGATCAGATCCAAGGCACCGGCGGCCCAGGTCGTCGTCCTCGGCTACCCCCGCTTCTACAAGCTCGGCGGCAGCTGCATCGCCGGACTGAGCGAGAACGAACGGTCCGCGATCAACGGGGCCGCGAACTATCTCAACGCCGCCATCGCGAAGCGCGCCGCCGACCACGGCTACGACTTCGCGGATGTCGCACCCGCCTTCAACGGACACGAGATCTGCTCCGGGTCGGCCTGGCTGCACAGCCTCAACTGGCTCAACATCAGCGAGTCCTACCACCCCACCTCGTCCGGACAGTCCGGCGGCTACCTGCCCGTCTTCACCTCCCACGCCTGACCGTCACGGTCAGCCCGACCCTGTCGTTCCGTATGTGTTGGCCGTGTAGGAGCCCCCGTCCGTCGGGGTCTCCTGCGCACACGTGACCGAGAAGTCGATCCAGTTGGAGCGCACCTCGACCGGACTCCGGATTTCCACCCGGATCTGGTCGTGGTGTGTCCCGTTCGGCTCGTAGGTCAGCTCGATGTGGTTGACCTGCTGCTGCCTGCCGCCCCCCGCCCCGAAGTCCAGCGTCTTCCAGCCGGAGTCGGAGCTCTCCCCGCTCCTGGTCGCCCAGCGGTACTCGACAGCCGCCGGAGTGCGGCCGACCGTGATCGTCGCCCTGAAGGCCGGAGCCTCCGCCTCGGGCGGCGGACAGCTGCCCGAGTAACTTCCGTGCACGGTCCGGGCGTAGACCTTCACGCTCTGCGGCGGCGTGTGCGCGCCGCCGTTGCCGCCAGTGGCCGCGTTGGACCCATTGCCTGCGTTGGCCGACCCGCCGTCCGTACCTGCGCCCGTACCTGCGCCCGTACCGGCGCCCGTGCCGCCGTCCGTGGTGCCGCCGTCCGGTCCGCCGCTGCTCGGGGGCGTGCTGCCCGGACTGGCGGTGCCGGCACTCCCGCCCGCGGGTGCCGTGCTGCCGCTGTTGTCCGATCCGCCCAGGTCCTTGCCCTTGTTGACCAGAGCCCAGGCGAGGCCGCCGACCGCGAGAAGCAGTACCGCCACACCGGCGACCAGCGCCGTGGCCGCCTGCCGCGAGCGGTCCCGCGGCACTCCCGTCGTCGCCGTTGTCGCGGGCGTCGGTGGCGGACCGAACGACGCAGGCCCCGGGGCCGGTGCGGCCGGCGAGGCCGCCACCGTAGGGCTGTACGGACCGGGGGAGGGGGGAGGTGCGGTACGCGCGCCGCCACCCGCGGCCACCACCCGCAGCTGATGCTCGGCCTCCGCCGCCGAGAGCCGGTCCGCCGGATCCTTGCGCAGCAGCCCCGCGATGACCGGCTCCAGCGCACCGGCCCTGCGGGGCGGCGGCAGCTCCTCGTCGACGACGGCGCGCAGCGTGCTGAGCGGAGTGTTCTGCCGGAACGGGGAGTTGCCCTCGACCGCGGCGTACAGCAGCACTCCGAGCGACCACAGATCCGACTCGGGCCCCGGAGTGCGCCCCAGCGCGCGCTCGGGCGCGAGGAATTCGGGAGAGCCGATCAGCTCGCCCGTCATCGTGAGATTGGAGGTCCCCTCGACCATGGCGATCCCGAAGTCCGAGAGCACCACCCGGCCGTCATTGGCGATGAGTACGTTCCCCGGCTTCACGTCGCGGTGCAGCACACCCGCCTCGTGCGCGGCGCGCAGGGCCGCGAGAATCTCGGCGCCGATGTGGGCCGCGCGCTGCGGGGTGATCGGCCCCTCCGCGTCGAGCACATCGGAGAGCGCGAGCCCGCGCACCAGCTCCATCACGATCCAGGGCCGGCCGTCCTCGGTCGCCACGTCGTAGACGGTCACCACATTGCGGTGCGAGATCCGGCCCGCCGCCCATGCCTCCCGCTCCAGGCGTGCGTAGAGCCGCCGCTCGTCGGCACCGCCGAGTCCGGCGGGAGCGCGGACCTCCTTGACGGCGACCTCGCGTATCAGCACTTCGTCGCGGGCCCGCCACACGACGCCCATCCCGCCCTCGCCCAGCGGGCTCAGCAGTCGGTAGCGCCCCGCGACCAGCCGCTCATCGCCCGGCACTTCGCTCACAGCGAGCCCCCATCCGTAGCAGAGCAACTACCCCAAGTTAGCTCACGCAAGGGCTGTTGCCGCCCCCTTGAGCGCCAATCCGCATCCGAGGGCGAGTACCACGC
The DNA here is from genome assembly GCF_042736455.1 of Streptomyces sp. NPDC060064. Classification (NCBI taxonomy): domain Bacteria; kingdom Bacillati; phylum Actinomycetota; class Actinomycetes; order Kitasatosporales; family Streptomycetaceae; genus Streptomyces; species Streptomyces sp. NPDC060064. The sequence continues at coordinate 41,500 of NZ_JBHWWF010000022.1, read as the reverse complement.
ACGCCGTGCCGAGCGGCAGTACGCGCTGCACGGCGGAGAACATCTTTCCCTTGCGGAGGCTCCTTTCGCGGAGAAGGCGGGAGGCCCGGTCGCCCAGCCGGACGGCTGCGAAGCCGGCGGCGGTGAGGGTGAGGGCGAGGCCGGCGCCGTACGCGAGGACGAGCAGCAGACCGAACCAGGCGCGGCCCAGAGCGGCGGCGCCGACGAGCACGACGACGGCGGAGGGACTGGGGACGAGTCCGCCGGCGAAGCCGAGCAGGAGGGTGGAGCGGAGACTCAGCGTGCGGTGGTCGTGGGTGTGGCCATGGCTGTGTCCGTGTCCGTGCGTGTGCCCATGGCCGTGTCCGTGCTCGGCCGAGTGCGTATGTCCGTCGCCGTGCTCGTGCGCGTGGTCGTGCCCGTGACTGTGTCCGTGACCATGTCCGTGGCTGTGTCCGTGCGCATGACCGCGGTTCCGCCAGGCTCTGCGCACCAGTACCGCTCCCGCCACGGCCACCAGCACTCCGCTCGCGACGCCCAGCCACGCCACCACCGACGGCGCAGCCGCCGAGCCCGCGGCGATCAGCGCGCCGAGCGCGAACACTCCGAGCGTGTGCGTGACCGTCACCGACGCACCCAGCGACAGGACGTCGCGCAGCGAGTTCCGTCCGCCGGCCGCCGCGGCGGCCGCCATCACGGTCTTGCCGTGGCCCGGCGCGAGCGCGTGCAGCGCACCGAGCAGCAACGCGGTCGCCAGGGCCAGCGCGGCGAATCCCGCGGTCAGTTCGCGCCGGGCCACCAGCCCGGTCAGCGCCTGTGTCCAGCGATCCGCGCCGCGCGGCAGTACGGAGGCCGGGGCCACCGCCTCCCCGGGTCGGTCCGCCGCCGCCGGGGCGCCGCCCGGAGTGACCGAGAGCTCGGCCGCCCTCTGGTCCGGCGCCGAGGAGAGCTGGCCGTTCGGGTACACCGTCAGCCGCCGTGACGTCGTTGCCTTCGGCACGTCGGAGGAGGCGAGCGTCATCCGGTCCCCGCGGGCCGTGATCTCCCGCCAGCCCGGACCCTTGTCGCCGCCCGGCGCTCGGAAGGCGATCGTCTGCCGCCCTTCCGGCAGTGCGGCCGTCAGCCTGCACTCGACGCGGAGCGTCGGCAGCCCGGCCTGTCCGGGGCGTACTTCGGCGCGGCTCGCGCCGGATGTGAGCGCAGTCGTCTGTCGCTCGACGGTGACCTGGCTGTCCTGCGCCGCGTCCCGGCAGCGGCCCTGTGCCCACGCCGACAGTTCATCCGTGGACATCTTCCGGTCGCCGTCCCGGTCGATCTTGGAACGCGCCTGGGCGGCGGGTATCTCCGCGAGGTCCTCGACATGATCGATGCTCAGCAGCTTCGGGGCGACGAGAAGCCCGTCGTACCGGTTGACCGTGAAGTTGCCCAGAGGGTGCGCGGCGGCAGTCCCCGCGGGCAGCAGCGCGAGCGCCGCCCCGGCGACGAGCACCGCCGCGCCGGCGACGGTGGTACGCCTCCTCATGACGCCTCCAGTGCCTTCAGTGCGGCACGAGCCGCACGCGAACCGGTCGGTGAGAAGCCCGGGTTGACCTTCAGGGCGGCTGCGAGGGAGGTCCGGGCCGCCGCGGTCTTGCCCGCGGCGCGTTCGATCATGCCGCGGTGGTACAGGAACACCGCGTTGCGGCAGCCGGGCGGTGCGGACTTCCCGACGTACGAAAGGGCCTCGGTGGAGCGGCCGTTCACCTGCAGCGCCCAGGCCAGGGCGTCCGCGGTGTGCACGGTCTGTCGCTGCTTCCACTCGGCGCGTGCGGCGCGCAGCGCCTCGGGCCGGTCGCCGTGGTCCGCGAGAGCCAGGGCGGTGTCCAGATCGGTGTCCACGCCGTTGGCGCGGGCCAACTCGGTCCAGGTGCCGATCAGTTCGTACTGGGCGCGGGCCTCGGCCGTACGTCCGCGGGCCTCGTACACCTCACCGAGCGCCACCAGCTGACCCGGCAGCGGCAGCCGCTCCACCACGTCTTCGAGCCCGCGCTCGGCGGTCTTTGTGTCGCCCTGCGCGGCCTGGATGCGGGCCCGGCCCTCCAGGGCGGGCAGATACGCGGGATCGGCGGCCAGTGCGGTAGCGAACCGGCGCAGCGCCGGAGCGTATGCGCCCTGGGTCCACTCCAGTTGGCCGAGAGCGGTGGCCACATACGCGGTGTCGCCGGGGGAGACGGCCGAGTCGAGTGCGCGGCCGAGCACCCGGCGCGCGCCGGCGATGTCGCCGCGCAGCTCCAGGACGTACGCATAGCGCGTGAAGACGGGGATGCCGGGGCGGCGGCCGTCGGCCTCTTCGGCTGCCGCCAACGCCTTTGGGTAGTTGCCCAGTTCGACGAGGGCGTCGATCCGGGAGGCGAGAGCCCGCTCGCTGAAGGGATTGACCTTCAGCGCCGCTTCCGCGTCCCGCAGCGCGCCGTGGAAATCGTGCCGCGCCGCCGCGAGCGCGGCGCGACCGGCAAGCGCCGCGTCGTTGTCCTGCGGCTGGAGAGCGAGGGAGCGGTCGAGCGCCTTGCCGGCCTGCGGATACCGGGTCGGGTCGCCGCCGGTCCTGGCCTGCTCCACATAGGCGGTGCCCAGGGTCGCCCACCCCCGGGCGTCCTTGGGCTGGGCCCGCAGATGCGCCTGGAGGCCGGCGACCCCGTGCGCGAGGTCACCGGTGGCGATCCGGTCGAACGGCGCGTCTGCCGCGGGCGCGGCGGTGGGTGCGGTCGGGGGCGCCTCGTCCGCCTGCCCGAAGGCGAGAGCGCCCGCGGTGAGCACGAGCGCGAGCGCCCCGGCGGGCAGGAGAACTCCCCGGACCCGCCCGGCCCCGGCCGCCCCGGCCCCGGCCGCCCTCGGGCCGGCCCCGGGCCCGGCGGAGGCGCCGGTTTCGCGGCTCCCGCCGGAGCCGTCGGCGAGCGCCGTCTCGGCATGCCCGCCCGACGTCTTTGGGCCGGGCCCGGCCGGGCCGCCCGCTTCGCGGCTTCCGACGGAGCGGTGCGCGAGCCTCGCCCCGGCGCGGGCGAGTATCGACGGCCGACTCCCCGGCGCCGACGCCGGGTCGTCGTCATGCCCGCCCGGCACCACGGGGTCGAGCACGGCCGGTGTCGCCGCGTCGAGCCCGCCCGGCGTGCCCGCCTCGCCGTGCCGGGTGGCCCGGCCGGCGAGCCGGGGACCTATGCGCCCCGACGGAGCAGGATTGCCGGGGAGCGGCGGCGCCGCTCCTGCTCGCGCCCTTCGCAGGGACATCTGTCTGCCCTTTCCGTTCGTAGATGCGTCGAGGCGGCCCGGTGGGTGCCGGCCGGCTCAGCTGTACTGGTTGCGTCGCCGCATCCGCCACCAGCTGAGGCCCAGGGCGATCAGCAGCACTCCCGCACCCGCGGCGACCGACGTGGCGATCAGCGTCGTGCTGGTGTCGTCGCTGCTGGAGGCGGCCCCTCCGGTGAGCAGGTTGCCCGCGGCGTCCTTGGTCCCGGCGCCCTTGGCCAGCGGGCCACGGGAGCCGGACGTCGGCAGTGCCAGGTACGGGAAGGAGTGGCCGAACTTCTGGTCGTTCTCGTTGACCGCGTCGCCCAAGTCGTTCTTCTGACCGAGCAGTTCGCCCTCGACGGCCTGGAGCGCGATGTCCAGAACGTCGTCCGTCAGCCGCCGCCCGTTGGGGAATCCGGCGTTGTCGCCGTCCAGTACGCCAAGCCTCTTGGGCTCGGCCGTGGGCGGGACGGAGGTGTTGAGCCGCAGCGCCTCCGCCGGGCGGACGTGCGGCGGCTTGTTGAGCTTGTCGACGCCGGTCAGGAACACCGAGACCAGGTCGTTGCGCGGTTCGGCCGGGGCCTTGATCTTGTAGATGCCCTCGATCAGCTTCGGCAGCTCGGGCTGGGTGACGAACTTGAGGAAGTCACCGTCGTTCCACGGGTGGGACGCGTTGAACTTGTCCTTGTCCTTCACGGGGATGACGACCTCGTTGACCAGCGGCATACCGAGGCGGGACACCTGGGTCCAGTGACCGCTCGCACTCTTGCGCTGGGTGGTCGACCAGATGCCGACGATCGGCTGCTTCTCCGACTGCTGGATGTACGCGGTCGGCACCTGCAGCGCTATGGAGTTGACGCTGTAGCCCTTGAGCGTGTCGTTGCCGACCTCGGAGAGGTTGGCGCCGTAGAGCAGGTCGAAGACGCGCAGGTCGGCGAAGAAGGGATCGTCCGCCTGACCCGCGAACGCCGTGGATCCGCCGGGGATTTGGCGCACGGCGTGGTCGCGCAGTTTCTGGTAGTCCGGCATGGAGGCCTTGCCCACGTTCGACGGTGCCACCGGCAGATCGTCGGCGATCTTCGTGGTGTGCATCACATGCTGGTTCTTCAGCCTCAGCAGTTCGATGTCGTACGTCTGCGTGATGTTGAGGTCCGGGTCGTCGAGCGACGTGACGGGACCGGTGTTGTAGAGGAACGTATTGCCGTTCTTGACGTGGTCCTTGAAGGTCCACCGGTAGATCAGGTCACCCTGGGCGTCGCCGTCACTGTCGATGTGGATGTCGTACTGGGCGTCGTCGGCGAACTTGAAGAAGTTCGGGCCGCCGGCCGGTTCCTGGAACGGCAGCACGTTGGCGACGAGCGTGGTGGTGTCCGGTTTGTCGGGGCTGACGAACGCGTACACGTCGGTGTTGTCGTACTGGGGCTGTCCGGAGATCAGCGGGGCCTCGCGGTGGCTGGAGGCCCGGGCCGTCCCGGGCTCGGCGCCGGTCAGGCCGGAGGCCACCAGGGCTCCGGAGGCCAGCGTCACGCAGGTGAGTGCGGCGAGCCTGTTGAACCCCCGCCGCCCGCTGCTGCTGATTGCGGTCATCGAACCGTCCTTCGCGAGTGCTGGTCGTGCTTCGATGCCAGCCATTCGGTGCGGAGGGCCGTTCGGATTGGTCGACGGGGCAAGAATTTTTTCGCTGACGAACTGTCCAACTCGCCCTGGAATCAGATGCATTCGGTGATTATTCGTCAACCTTCGTACAGGTGTGGTGAATTCCGTGGCCGGAATACACGAGTGTCACGATGGAGCGATAGGGTTAACCTGCCCGGGCCGGGTGCCCTCGTACGGGTGGGGAGTGACATGGAACAGATAACGGTGCGCAGCAGGCCACGAGTGCCTGCGATCACGTGTGGGAGCAGTGCGACCAGCACGCGTCTCGACCGCCATCTCGCTGTGCTCGGCGGCCCTGCCGTCCCGCAGCACGAGGCAGCCGAGGCGACGTCGCTGATGCTCGAGCTCACCTCGCGTGATGTCGCGCACACCCGCAAGAGCAAGAGCGCGCGGGTGTCGCTCTTCGCACCGCTCCGGCGGCTGCGTCGCTCGCTCTTCGGCAGCCGCGGCTGACCCGACCACCAGGACGTCAGCTCGTACGCGAACGCGCTCAGGCGATCACACCGTCCCGGCGCAGCGCCGCTGTAGCCTCATCCGTCATCCCCAGGGCCTTCAGCAGTGCGTCGGTGTGCTCGCCGAGCGCGGGAACCGCGCCCATCCGTGCCTCCGCTCCACCCGGCAGGGTGATCGGCGGCAGCAGAGCCCGCAGCGGTCCGACCGGTGACTCCACTTCCCGCCACCGGTCCCGCGCCGCGAGCTGTGGATGTCCGGCCACATCCGCCACGCTGTTGAGCCGGGCACATGCGATGCCCGCCGCCTCCAGCCGGCCGATCGCCTCCTGAGTGCCCAGCTCCGCCAGCGCCTCGGTCACCACCGCATCCGTCCTCGCGCGGTTCGCCGTACGGGCGGTGTTGGTCGCGAAGACCGGATCCTCGCCCAACTCGGGCCGTCCGAGGACCTGTTCGGCCAGCCGCCGCCACTCCCGGTCGTTCTGCACCGACAGCAGTACCTGTCCGCCGTCGGCCGTCGCATAGGCGTCGTACGGCGAAATGACGGCGTGCGCGACCCCGGCGCGCGCCGGGGCTTCACCTCCGTGCATCCCGTAGTTCAGCGGATGCCCCATCCACTCGGCCAGTGACTCCAGCATGGAGATCTCCACCGGACCGCCGCGGCCCGTGGTGGCCCGCCGCAGCAGTGCCGCGAGCACACCGGAGAACGCGTACATCGCCGCCGCGATATCGGCCGCGGGAATGCCCGCCTTGACCGGCTGATGCGCGGTCCCGGTCACCGACACCAGGCCCGCCTCGCACTGCACGAGCATGTCGTACGCCCGCTTGTGCGCGTAGGGCCCCTCCGCGCCGTAGCCGGAGATGTCCACGGCGATCAGCCGCGGATGCGCCGCGCACAGCGTGGCGGCGTCCAGGCCGAGCCGCGCGGCCGCGCCCTGAGCGAGGTTCTGCACAAACACATCGGCGTCCGCGACGAGTTGCCGCACGATGTCGATGCCGCGCGGGTCCTTGAGATCGACGGCGAGGGACTCCTTGCCGCGGTTGCACCAGACGAAGTGCGAGGCGAGCCCGCGGGCGGCGGTGTCGTAGCCGCGCGCGAAGTCACCGCCGTCCGGACGCTCGATCTTGATGACGCGGGCGCCGAGATCCGCGAGCTGGCGGGTGGCGAAGGGCGCCGAGACGGCCTGTTCGACGGCGACGACCGTGATCCCGTCGAGCGGAAGGGGCTGATGGTTCATGACAGCCGTACCTATCGTGTACGGGCCACCTTTGTCACCCCCGGACCCTTCACCGGTCGTTCTGCGCGAAACGGCGTACGGCGAGCGGCAGGAACAGCGCCAGCAGCGCCAGCGACCAGCACAGCGCTCCGGGGACCGGATGGGCCACCGGCCAGGCCGCGTCCGCCGGCGGCCGGGCGTTGCCGAACAGATCCCGTACCGCCGCCGTCACCGCGGAGATCGGGTTCCACTCGGCGACCGTACGCAGCCAGGCCGGCAGATTGTCCGTCGGGAGGTACGCGTTCGACAGCAGCGGCAGCATGAACGTCGCGCCGCCCAGCTGGCCGGCCGCCTCCTCGCTCCGCGAGGCCAGGCCGAGAAGGATCCCGATCCAGGTGGTCGCGAAGCGGAACAGCAGCAACAGCCCGAAGGCGCCCATCGCTTCGAGCGGGCTCCCCTCGATCCGCCAGCCCATCGCGAGGCCGACGAGCAGCAGCGGAACCATCCCGACGGCGGTGGCCGGCAGATCGGCGACGGCCTGCCCGAGGGGGATCGCGGTCCGGCTCATCGGCAGAGTGCGGAAGCGGTCCATGACTCCGCGGTGGGAGTCCTGGGCGGCGGCGAACATCCCCGTCATGATGCCGTTCGCCGCGGTCGCCACCAGCAGTCCGGGCACCAGGAACGCGCGGTACTCCGTGCCCGGCATCGCCATCGCGCTGCCGAAGACATACCCGAAGAACAGCAGGAACACGATCGGCATCGTCTGCGTCATCACCATGATGGCGGGCGCGTGCCGGATTCGCCGGAGATGGCGGCCGAGTACGGCAGTGCTGTCGTAGACGATCGCGCTCATGCGACGAGCTCCTTGCGGTCGGTGAGGCGGAGGAAGACCTCATCCAGCGTGGGCGGGCGCAGACTGGCGTCGACGACCAGGACACCGGCCGCGTCCAGCTCGCGGACGATGCGCGGCAGGGTCAGCGTCGGGTCGGTCGTGACCGCCCCCACGGTGTGCCTCTCCGCGTCGAGGACCGGCTCCGAGCCGGTCAGCTGGTCGAGCACGGCCGCGGCGGCGGGCAGCCCCGAGACATGTCCGACGACAACCTCCGCGTAACTGCCGATCCTGGCCTTGAGACCGGCGGGCGTGCCGTGGTGGGCGGCCCGGCCCTCGTCGATCAGCACGATGTCGTCGGCCAGCCGGTCGGCCTCCTCGAGGTACTGCGTGGTGAGCAGCACGGTGGTGCCCTCGTGCGCCAACTCCCTTACGACGTCCCAGATTTCGCCCCTGCTGTGCGGGTCGAGACCGGCGGTCGGCTCGTCCAGGAACAGCACCTGCGGCCGGACGATCAGGCTTGCCGCGAGATCCAGCCGGCGCCGCATACCACCCGAGTACGTGCGGGCGGGACGGTCCGCGGCATCCGCCAGCTCGAACTGCTCCAGCAATTCGGCCGCACGAGACCTGGGCGCCCGCAGCAGCCGCGCGAACAGCCGCAGATTCTCCGCGCCGGTGAGATCGCCGTCGACCGAGGTGTTCTGCCCGGTGACGCCGATCAGGCGACGCACGGCCGCCGGATCGCGCCGCAGATCGTGCCCGGCGACCCGCGCGGTGCCCGAATCAGGCGTGAGCAGAGTCGTCAGCACCCGTACGGCAGTGGTCTTTCCGGCGCCATTGGGCCCCAGCACCCCGCAGACCGTGCCCTCCGGCACAGCGAGATCCAGCCCGCGCAGCGCGTGGACCTGACCGAACCGCTTCTTCAGACCTTCACTAAGTACAGCGTACGTAGTTGTCATGGTGCGACCTTACCCCACTGCGTACGCTGTACGTAACTAGGATGGTGGGCGAGGTGATGAATCCATGGCAGGCCGAGCGGCCGAACCGGGAGTGATCTGGGCGCGCCCCGAGCGCACGGGCCGTGGCCCGAAACCGGCGTACAGCCGCGCCGACATCGCGACGGCGGCCGTGCGCATCGCCGATGCGGACGGCATCGACGCGGTCTCCATGCGGAAGGTGGCGGGCGAGCTGGGCTGCGGCACCATGTCGCTCTACAACTATGTGCCGCGCAAGGAAGACCTGTACGAGCTGATGGTCGACGCGGTCAGCGGTGAGTACGAACTGCCCGACAAGTCCAGCGGCGACTGGCGCGCGGACATGCTGGCCCTCGCCCGCCAGACCCGGGCGATCATGCAGCGCCACCCCTGGCTGCCCCGGCTCATGTCGACGGTCTACGGCTTCAGCCCCAACGCCCTGCGCTATCTCGAGTCCTGCCTCCGCTGCCTGGACGGTCTCGACGCGCCGTACGGCACCAAGATGGAGCTGATCGCGACGGTCAACGGCTCGGTCATGACGTCGGTGGCCAACGAACTGGCCATCGCCGAGCGCAGTCGCGGGCTCCCGTGGTCCGAGGAACAGGAGCAGGCGGTGCGCGGCGCGTATCTGTCCCGCGAGGTCGCCAGCGGCGCGTATCCGCGGCTGGCGGCCGTACTCGGCGAGGGCGTCGGCCCGATCGACCCGGACGAGGTCTTCGACCGCGTGCTGACCCGGGTCCTGGACTCATTCGACCCTCACAGCAAGGCGAACTGACCCTCCGGTCCTTCTTCGTGATGGTCGAGCACGGAGGCGGGCCGCCGAGCCGCGGCGGACGGCGGCAGCACACTCCCGAGCTCGTCGCGGGTGATCTCCGCCCCTACCTTCAACTCCCTTTGCTGTTCCCGCAGTTCGCCCAGCAGTGCCAGCACGGTGATCAGCTCCAGCAGCTCGGAGGTCCACTCCTGCGGCCACGAGGCGGGCCGTATCGCGTCCAGCGTGCCGGCCTCGGCCCCGCCGGTCCGGCGCTCGAACCAGAGCTCCAGCACGCGTACGCCGGAGACCTCGAATTCCCAGGCTTCACGTGGCACGGGTGAGATGCGCCCGTCGCCGAGACTGAGCACCTCCTCCTCCGCGTCGTAGCCGATCGCACCCGGCCGGGCGGGCACGGCGGCACGGACGTACGGTCTACGTCCCCCGGGCAGCCGCGGCCGCGCTCCACCACGGGCCCCGCGCAGCTGGATCTCCATGATCCGACGCCCCAGCTCCACGCCGGTCAGCCACACCTGGGGGTCGGCCGGCAGGGGCACCACACATCCGGCGGGCGCCGATTCGGCGACGGCGAGAACCCAGGCGACCACCTCGTCGGCGTCGACCTCGCGCCCGTACGCGGACCTCAGCGCGGACAGCAGCCCCGGCGCGAGATTGGGCTCGAGCCCACCGGGCCGCCGGTAGAGCGGCCGGATCCGCCCGGGCCTCCCGGCAGGCGAGCGCCCGTCCGGCAGCAAGGCGGACACCACCACCGCGCCCTCCGGCGCACCTGTCACGTACCCCTGCTCGACGACGAACACCTGCTGCTGGTCGGCGACGCGCCACAACTCGGGGCGAGCCACGTCGATCAGCCGGTGGTCGGGTATGAGCCACTGCTCGTCGAAGGCCCCGTGCAACACCCGAACCGGCGCGGGACACCGCCCGTCCTCCCGGACCAACCTGCCGGTGCCGGTGGACTGGCCGGGCAACTGACTGACGGCACTCCGCGGCGTACGCGCCCGGGTGCACCCGAACAACGCGTCACGCTCGTCGGCCTCGGCCCCCACAAGAACATCCCACCGCGCCCTGAGGGAGGCAGCATCCGGGGCCATCACCCACTCGCGCCCCAGCCGCAACGGAGGCGCGCTCCAGGGCATCAGCTCATCGAGCATCGGCATGCGGACATCCTCCCCCTCACCATGGGCCCGTACCGCGGGGAATGGTAGTCGCGCCCGCAGGGGTCGTGTTCTGGACGTAAAGCGTCGCAACTCGCGCGAAGCGCGGTGAGGAAAGCAGTCCAGGACACGAGCCCCGGAGCGGCCCGCACCCGCGCCTGGCGGACCCGGCTGCCCCCCAGCGACCAAGGGCCCACACCTGCGCCCGAGCGGACTGGTCTGCCCCCAAGGGACCAAAGACCCGCACCCCGCGCCCCCGCGCCCCCGGCGCCCCGCACCGACCGCCCCCCGTGAGGATCAATCCGCGTCCACCGTCACCGAGAACGAGAACCTGTCCCCCCGGTACCGGATCCGCGCCACATCCACCACCCGCCCGCCCTCGTCGTACGTCACCCCCGTGTAATGCAGGATCGGGCTCAGCAACGGCACCCTCAGCAGCTCCGCCGTCGGCGGATCCGCCAGCCGTGCCTCCACCGTGTCCGTGATCCTGCTGATCCGCACGCCCCGTACATCCCGCAGCACCTTCGTCATCGGCCAGCGCTCCAGGTCGGCGGGGTCGAGCCCTGCCGCCACATCCGAGCGGACCGCGTTCTCCGCCCAGTTCGTCGGCTCACCGCTCTCCCCGTCGCAGCGCAGCCGCCTGTACATCACGACCTCCGCCGCCTGTGGGAAGTACTCCGCGAGCTCGCCCGGCACCGGCTCCGGCCCGTGCCCCAGGATCGTCGTCCGCTCGCCCGACTGCTGGGCCACGATCGCGTCGATCGAGCCCAGCAGACGCCTCGGCGCACCCCGCCACGCCCCTGGTTCGATGAATGTGCCACGCCGCCGGTGCCTGCTGATCAGGCCCTCCTCCTCCAGCTCCTTGAGGGCCTGGCGCATGGTCAGCACGCTGACGCCGTAGTGCGCGGCGAGCTGCTCCTCGGTGGGCAGCCGCAGCGACGCCTCGGGCGCTCGGCCGAGTATCGAGGCACGCAGCGACTGCGAGACCTGGTACCACAGCGGCAGCTTGCGGTTCAGGACCAGCGAGTCGGGGGCGAAGGAGGAGGTCACGGGGACTCCGTATCAGGACCGGCTGTCATTTCTGGGGGAGTATCCCTCAGATCCCCAATGGCGCTGGAGCCCCTGCCACACGTCGTCGTATCCCGTCTGCAGATGCCCCGCGCTCATCGCCTGCCCGGTCGCCGTCACCGGCCACCGTGTCTCGAACATGAACGCAAGCCCGTCGTCGATCTTCTGCGGCTTCAGTTCGGCAGCACTGGCCCGGTCGAAGGTCTCACGATCCGGCCCGTGGGCGGACATCATGTTGTGCAGCGACCCGCCTCCCGGAACAAAGCCCTCCGCCTTGGCGTCGTATGCGCCCTCGATGAGCCCCATGTACTCGCTCATCACATTGCGGTGGAAGTACGGCGGCCGGAAGGTGTCCTCGCCGACCAGCCAGCGCGGCGCGAAGACCACGAAGTCGACACCCGCGAGCCCAGGCGTGTCCGAAGGCGACGTCAGCACGGTGAAGATCGACGGATCCGGGTGGTCGTAGCTGATGGTGCCGAGCACATTGAAGCGCCGCAGATCGTAGACGTACGGAACGTGGTTGCCGTGCCAGGCGACGACGTCGAGCGGCGAGTGGTCGTACGTCGCGGCCCAGAGGTTCCCGCAGAACTTGTTGACGACCTCCACCGGCCGCTCCTCGTCCTCGTACGCCGCCACCGGCGCGAGGAAGTCCCGGGCGTTGGCGAGTCCGTTCGCACCGATCGGCCCCAGATCCGGCAGCTGGAAAGGCTGCCCGTAGTTCTCGCAGACATATCCGCGCGCGCTCTCGTCCAGGAGCTCCACCCGGAAGCGGACCCCGCGCGGAATCAGCGCGACCTCGCCGGGCCGGGCGGCGAGCAGCCCGAGCTCCGTACGGAGCAGCAGCCCACCCCGCTCGGGCACGATCAGCAGCTCTCCGTCCGCGTCGCTGAACACCCGGTCCGTCATGGAGGAGTTGGCGTGGTAGAGGTGCACGGCCATGCCGGTGCGCTGGGTCGTGTCGCCGTTGCCGCCGAGTGTCCACAGACCGGCCAGCCAGTCCGTTCCCGGCGCGGGTTCCGGCAGCGGATTCCAGCGCAGCCGGTTCGGGTCGGGCACGGACTCGGTGAAGGGTGCGCTGCGCAGCCCGCCGTTGTCGATGCGTACAAACGGCGGATGCGCCGCGGAGGGGCGGATCCGGTACAGCCATGAGCGGCGGTTGTGGGCGCGCGGCTCGGTGAACGCCGAGCCGCTCAGCTGCTCCGCGTACAGCCCGAGGGGCGCGCGCTGCGGCGAATTGCGTCCGTGCGGCAGTGCGCCCGGCACAGCCTCGGAAGTGTGTTCATTGCCGAAGCCGGGGGAGTGGCCAAGACTCTCGGCCGTCTTCCGCGCCTGCTCGATGCCGCTCATCGTCCGCTCCCCGGTGCTGAAGGATTCCTATGCATCACCGTAGGATTGCAGGGCCGCCCCCGTCAACGGGAACAGGGCGGCATGATGGACCGCGTGTCCCACGCCGGCCCCGCCCCGCATCTCCGCCGTATGCCCGTGCAGCAGCGCAGCGCCGATCGGCTCGCCCGGATACTGGACGCCTGCGCCGAACTCCTCGACGAGACCGGCTACGAGGACCTCTCCACCCGCGCGGTGGCTGCCAGAGCCGGTGTACCCATCGGCTCCGTCTACCGTTTCTTCGGCAATAAGCGCGCCCTCGCCGATGCCCTCGCGCACCGCAATCTGGACAGCTACGCCGAGCGCATCGGCGGCCGTCTCGCCTCGCTCCCGGCGGCCGACTGGCGCGGTGTCCTCGATGTCGTACTCGACGAGTACCTGGAGATGAAGCGGACCGTCCCCGGGTTCGCGCTGATCGACTTCGGCTCCCAGATCCCGGTCGGCACGCCCGCGACCGGGGCGAACCACCAGGTCGCCGACCGTCTCGCCGAGCTGCTTGCCGGTCATCTGGGCCGCGGTGCCGACGACGAGCTGCGCCGGACGGTCCTGGTCTCCGTCGAGGCGGCGGACGCGCTTCTGCAACTCGCCTTCCGGGTGGACCCGGCGGGGGACGAGGAGATCGTGGGGGAGACGCGGGAGCTGTTGCGCGCGTATCTGGCGAGGCTGCTGGACTGACGGCTGCTGTCCAGGGGCTCCGCTCCGGACCCGCTCCTCCATCTTCGGAGGGGCTGGAAAACCAGCCCGTCCGGCGATTGAGGACACGCCCGGAGGGCGTACACGGCTAGACCCCTCCCGCTCATGCATACCGGTCGGTATGCTCGGCCCTGAATCGCGCGCCACCGCCGTCGCCCCGGGGAGGGCCCATGTCCCGCACCAATGCCGCCCAGACCGCACCGACGGACAGCACCCCTGCCGCACCGCCCGAGGCGGCCCGTACCGCATTGCGCGTCTGTCCCCTTTGCGAAGCCACCTGCGGGCTGACCCTCACCATCGAGGGCACCCGTGTCACCGGTGCCCGCGGAGACCGCGACGACGTTTTCAGCCATGGCTTCATCTGCCCCAAGGGCGCGTCCTTCGGGGAGCTCGACGGCGACCCCGACCGGCTGCGCACCCCCCTCGTGCGCAAGGACGGCGAGCTGAGGGAGGCGAGTTGGGAGGAAGCGTTCGACGAGGTCGCGGCCCGGATCAGGCCGCTGATCGAGGAGTACGGGCCGAACGCCGTGGGCGTCGTCCTCGGCAACCCGAACGTCCACACCATGGCCGGCGCCCTCTATCCCCCCGTACTGCTCTCCTTGCTGCGCACCCGCAGCCTCTTCACCGCCAGCACCCTGGACCAGATGCCCAAGCATGTCTCCAGCGGACTGCTCTTCGGCAACGCCATCGCCATCCCCGTCCCGGACCTGGACCGCACCGACCATCTGCTGCTCCTCGGCGCCAACCCCTTCGACTCCAACGGCAGCCTCTGCACCGCGGCCGACTTCCCCGGCAAGCTCAAGGCACTCCGCAAGCGCGGCGGCACACTCACCGTCGTCGACCCGCGCCGCACCCGCACCGCTCAGCTCGCCGACCGGCACGTCCCGATCCGGCCCGGCGCTGACGCCCTGCTGCTCGCAGCCCTCGCCCAAGTCCTCTTCGAGGAGAAGCTCACCGACCTCGGGACGCTGGAGGCGCAGGTCGAGGGCCTCGATGAACTCCGGGAAGCCATAGCGGAGTTCACACCGGAAGCGGTCGCCGCCACTTGTGACATGGACGCGGAGGAGATCCGTACGATCGCCCGCGAGCTCGCCGCCGCACCCACCGCCGCCGTATACGGCCGCGTCGGCAGCAGCACCGTCGAGTTCGGCACCCTCGCCAACTGGCTCGTCGACGTGCTCAATGTGCTGACCGGCAATCTCGACCGCGCCGGCGGCGCGCTCTTCCCGCTCGCCGCCACCGACCGCGCCCCCCGCCCCGCCGCCCCCGGCAAGGGCTTCACGCTCGGCCGCTGGGCCAGCAGGGTCAGCGGCCACCCCGAGGCCAAGGGCGAACTGCCGATGGCAGCGCTCGCCGAGGAGATCGACACCCCCGGCGACGGACGGATCCGCGCGGTCATCTCCATCGCCGCCAACCCGGTGCTCTCCGCCCCCGACGGCGACCGCCTCGACCGCGCGCTGGCCGAACTCGACTTCATGGTCAGCGTCGACCCGTATCTCAATGAGACGTCCCGGCACGCGGATGTGGTGCTGCCCCCGCCGCCGCCCTCCCAGAGCGCGCACTTCGACTTCTCCTTCAACAACTTCGCCGTACGCAACCAGGCGCGCTACAGCCCGGCGGTCGTCCCTCTGGAGGAGGGCAGGCTCGGCGAGTGCGAGATCCAGGCCCGGCTGGTGCTCGCCGTGGCCGGCATGCACGGCGCCGCCCCGTCGGCCGTCGACGACATGGTCATCGAGAGCTCGCTCGCCAAGGCCGTCGCCGACCCGCACTCCCCGCTCCACGGCGGAGACCCCGAGAACCTGGCCCGTCTGCTCATCGGCAGCACCGGACCCGAGCGACGCCTCGACCTGATGCTGCGCATGGGGCCGTACGACCTCATCCTCGAGGATCTCCTCCAGAACCCGCACGGCGTCGACCTCGGCCCGCTGCAGCCCCGCCTCCCGCAGATCCTCAAGACCCGCAGCGGACGCGTCGAGCTGCTGCCGGAACCCGTCGCAGGCGATCTGCCGAGGCTGCGGCGCGCCCTCGACGAGCGGCCCGGCACACTCGTCCTCGTCGGCCGCCGCCATCTGCGCTCCAACAACAGCTGGATGCACAACGTCGCCACGCTCAACGGCGGCTCCAACCGGTGCACCCTCCAGATCCATCCCATCGACGCGGCCCGGCTGGGTCTCGAGGACGGCGCCCCGGTCCGTATCGGTGCGGACGGAGGAGAGCTCGAGGCGCCGGTGGAGATCACCGACACGGTACGGACCGGAGTCGTGAGCCTGCCGCACGGCTGGGGACACGACCGGCCCGGCACCCGGATGTCGGTGGCTGCCGCGCGTCCCGGAGTCAATGTCAATCAGCTGCTCGACGGCTCGCGGCTCGACCCGCTGTCCGGCACCGCTGTGCTCAACGGCTTCCCGGTCGAACTATCACCTGCGCGATGACCTGGGGTTTTGCTCGTATTGCTCACGCGTCAACATCTTGTTAACGGCAATTGGCGCCACCTAACGTCATCCGAACCGCCGCTCCGGTGGGAGTTCAAGGATGAACGTTAGGTGTCCCCCATGCTGACAATCCTCGGCTTTGCCATGATTGCGACCTTCCTGGTCCTGATCATGATGAAGAAGATGTCGCCGATCGCGTCGTTGGTCCTCATCCCCGCACTCTTCTGCGTACTCGTCGGAAAGGGCGCGCACCTCGGGGACTACGTCATCGAAGGCGTCGGCAATCTCGCCCCCACCGCGGCGATGCTGATGTTCGCGATCGTCTACTTCGGCGTCATGATCGACGTCGGCCTCTTCGACCCGATCGTCCGCGGCATCCTGCGCTTCTGCAAGGCGGACCCGCTGCGCATCGTGGTCGGTACGGCGGTGCTCGCCGCCATCGTCTCGCTGGACGGCGACGGCTCCACCACCTTCATGATCACCGTCTCGGCGATGTATCCGCTCTACAAGCGCCTCAAGATGAGCCTGGTCGTGATGACCGGTGTCGCCGCCACGGCGAACGGCGTGATGAACACCCTGCCCTGGGGCGGCCCCACCGCCCGTGCGGCGACCGCGCTGAAGGTGGACGCGGCCGACATCTTCGTCCCGATGATCCCGGCGCTCGGCGTCGGACTGCTCTTCGTCTTCGTCCTCGCCTATGTGCTGGGCCGGCGCGAGCGCAAGCGCCTCGGTGTGCTCACCCTCGACGACGTGCTGGGGACCGAGACCGCCACCGAGAGCGACACCGAGACCGAGACCGAGGCTGTGCTGGTCACGTCGGGCGGCGGCGCCGGCAACGGTACGAAGAAGAGCCTCACCGGTGGCACCGGTACGGGCGCCGACGCCGAACCCGCGAAGGCTGACGCAGACGACCGCAAGGACGGGACCGACGACAACGACGGGGACGACGAGGGCTTCCAGGGACTCGACCCGAACCGCGTCACCCTCCGCCCCAAGCTCTACTGGTTCAACGCCGGGCTCACCGTCGCCCTCCTCGCCGCCATGATCATGGAGTACCTCCCCATCCCGGTGCTCTTCCTCCTCGGCGCGGCTCTCGCCCTCACGGTCAACTTCCCGAATATGGCCGATCAGAAGGCCCGGGTCGCCGCCCACGCCGAGAACGTCCTCAACGTCGCCGGCATGGTCTTCGCCGCCGCCGTCTTCACCGGCGTCCTCACCGGCACCGGCATGGTGAAGCACATGGCTGACTGGCTGGTCGGCGCCATCCCCGAGGGCATGGGCCCGCACATGGGCATCGTCACCGGCCTGCTGAGCCTCCCGCTCACGTACTTCATGTCGAACGACGGCTTCTACTTCGGCGTTCTGCCGGTCCTCGCCGAAGCGGGCTCCGCGCACGGCGTCTCCTCGCTGGAGATCGCCCGCGCATCGCTGGTCGGCCAGGCCCTGCACATGTCGAGCCCGCTGGTCCCCGCCGTGTACGTCCTCGTCGGCATGGCCAAGGTCGAGTTCGGCGACCACACCAGGTTCACGGTCAAATGGGCCGCGCTCACCTCACTGGTGGTGCTCGGTGCCGGAGTCCTCTTCGGCATCATCTGATGGTGCCTGCTTCTCAAGAGCCCGGCAGGAGCTGGCTGCTGCGCCTCGTCATCGCCTTCGCTTTCGCGCAGGGCGCGGTGTCGATGGCACGGCCGGCCGTCTCCTACCGGGCTCTTGCCCTGGGCGCCGACGAGCGCGCGATCGGTGTGATCGCGGGCGTGTACGCGCTGCTTCCCCTGTTCGCCGCCGTACCGCTGGGGCGCAGGACGGACCACGGGCGGTGTGCACCCCTGCTGCCCATCGGTGTCGTCCTGATCTCCGGCGGGTGTGCCCTCAGCGGTACGGCGGTCTCACTTGCCGCGATGGCGGCCTGGAGCGGAGTGATGGGCCTCGGCCATCTCTGCTTCGTCATCGGTGCCCAGTCGATCGTCGCCCGCCAGTCGGCCCCGCACGAACAGGACCGCAACTTCGGGCACTTCACCATCGGCGCCTCGCTCGGCCAGCTCGTCGGACCGATCGCCGCCGGGTTCCTGGTCTCCGAACAGGACGGCGCCATGGGCCGTACGAGCGCACTCGCCCTGGTCGTCTCGGCGGCCGTGGCGGCCGTCTCCTTCACCTCGCTCTGGCGCATCGAGCACCGCAGCACCGGCCGGCCGGCCCGCGAACCGCGGTCCAAGGTCCCCGTACACCGCATTCTGCGCACCCGCGGCGTACCTGCCGGGATCTTCATCAGCCTCGCCGTGCTCTCGGCCACCGACATCCTCACGGCCTATCTGCCGGTGATCGGCGAGCACCGCGGTATCGCCCCCGCCACCATCGGTCTGCTGCTGAGCCTGCGCGCGGCGGCGACCGTCGCCTGCCGCCTTGTGATGACGCCGATGATCCGGCTGCTGGGCCGTACGATGCTGATGACCGTGACCTGTCTGCTCGGCGGTCTCCTGTGCGCGGGCATCGCGCTGCCCGTCCCGGTCTGGGCGCTCGCCGTGATGCTCGCTGTCCTCGGCTTCTGCCTGGGCGTCGGTCAGCCGCTGTCGATGACGACGGTCGTCCAGGCCGCCCCGGAGGAGGCGCGCTCAACCGCACTCGCCCTGAGGCTGACCGGAAACCGCCTCGGCCAGGTCGCCGCTCCCGCTTCCGCCGGACTGGTCGCGGGGATCGCGGGCACGGCCGCGCCGTTCGTCATGCTGGGCACGCTTCTGCTGGTCGCGGCCGGATTGGGCGCCCGGCGGTCAACCCACCCGGCGGAGACCGGGGTTCGCGACGGACGAGACCATGGCCGAGGTCGTCTCCTGGTGACGGACGGCTCCGTACAAAGAGCCCACCCCCAACCTTCGCGCGAAACATTCCCCGACGGGGAGTAGTCGGCTAGTTTCAGGCGTCTCAGTCGCTCCTCCTCTTCTCCTGGCGGAACCATATGAGTCGCGCCATTTCACTGCACAGCGTCAGCAAGAGGTACGGACGCGCCACCCGTGCCGTCGAACGCTTTTCCCTCGACATCGAGCCGGGAGAGTTCGTGGTGCTGCTGGGCCCCTCGGGCTGCGGCAAGTCGACCGTGCTGCGCATGATCGCCGGCCTCGAGGACATCACCGAGGGGGAGTTGCTGCTCGACGGCGAGTACGCCAACCACATCCCGCCCCGCGACCGTGCGATGGCCATGGTGTTCCAGAACTTCGCGCTGTATCCGAGCATGACGAACCGCGAGAACATCGGCTTCCCGCTGCGACTGGAGAACCCCCGCCTGGACAGCGGCCCGCAGGTCGAGGCCACCGCCCGGATGCTCGGTATCGAGGACGTCCTCGACCGCTATCCCAACCAGCTGTCCGGCGGCGAACGCCAGCGGGTCGCGATGGGCCGGGCCATCTCCCGGCGGCCGTCCGTCTTCCTGATGGACGAGCCGCTGTCCAACCTCGACGCCAAGCTGCGCAACCATCTGCGCGCCGAAATCTCGCAGCTCACCGCCGAGTTGGGCGTGACGACCGTCTATGTCACGCACGACCAGGCCGAGGCGATGTCGCTCGGCGACCGGGTCGCGGTGATGCGGGGTGGCGTGCTGCAGCAGGTGAGCACTCCGCGCGAGACCTACGCCCTGCCGGAGAATGTCTTCGTCGCCGCGTTCATCGGCACCCCGCGCATCAACCTGCTGCAGGCCGTCGTGTACGCGCCGCTGGACGGCCGTATGTCGATCGACCTGGGCAAGCAGCGGCTGCCGCTGCCCGAGCCCCTCAGCATCGACCACCAGCTGCTCCGTATCCAGCAGGGCCGGCAGATCATCGTCGGCCTGCGTTCCGAGGCGACCCGGATCGCTCCGCCGAGCCAGGCGCGCCCCGGCGAGGTCGCGCTGACCGGGATCGTCGAGCACATGGAGTACCAGGGGCACGAAGCGCTGGTGTACTTCAAGACCGGATCGCAGCCCGCGGTGGTGGCCGATCTGGAGTCGCCCAAGCCGCAGCCCACCGCGCGCCGGCGCCGGGGCAGAAGCGGCGGCGGCCCGAGCGTCCTGACCTGGCTGAAGGAGCGTGCGGCCGCGCATGTCTCGGGTCCTGTCGTGGTGCTCGACGACCCGGAACCGGCACCGGAGCCCGCCGCTCCCGCGTACGAGCGTCAAGCCGGTTCCGTGAGCGACCTGGTCGTCAGGACCGGCCCCGACGTCCGGCTGCGTACCGGCGCGCAGGTGCCGCTCCTGGTCGACCTCGCGCATCTCTACGTCTTCGACCACCAAGGACGACGGATCTGTCCCGCTCCCCCCGACCTCCTCGGGCTGGACGCCTGACACCTGCGGCGGTCTCCTCACCCCGGGTGCCCCTGGCGCCCAAAAACTAACACCGCTAGTTTGGGGTCCGGACGACTACCGCAGGTTCTGGAGGAGTGCGATGAAGGCTCACGACGGCATGTATATCGGCGGCCAGTGGCGGCCGGCCGCCGGACCCGACACGATCGCGGTGGTGAATCCGGCGGACGAGCAGGTCATCGCCCATGTCCCGGCCGGTACGGCGGAGGATGTCGACGCCGCCGTACGCGCCGCCCGCGAGGCCTTCCCGGCCTGGGCCGCCACCCCGCCCGCCGAACGCGCGGCGCGGATCGCGGCGCTGCGCGACGTACTCGTGGCCCGAAAGGACGAGATCGCCCAGACGGTCACCGCCGAACTCGGCGCACCCCTCGCCCTCTCGCAGATGGTCCACGCGGGAGTGCCGGTCCTGGTCGCCGGCTCGTACGCGGAACTGGCCGCCTCCTACTCCTTCGAGGAGAAGATCGGCAACTCCACCGTGCTGCTGGAGCCGGTCGGTGTGGTCGGCGCCATCACGCCCTGGAACTACCCGCTGCACCAGGTCGTCGCCAAGGTGGCCCCGGCCCTCGCTGCGGGCTGCACGGTCGTACTCAAGCCGGCCGAGGACACCCCGCTGACCGCGCAGCTCTTCGCCGAGGCCGCGCACGAGGCCCGCCTGCCCGCCGGAGTGTTCAACCTGGTGACCGGCCTCGGCCCGGTCGCCGGCCAGGCACTCGCCGCGCACGAGGGTGTCGACCTGGTCTCCTTCACCGGCTCCACCGCGGTCGGCAAGCAGATCGGCGCGACGGCCGGCGCCGCTGTCAAGCGGGTCGCCCTGGAGCTCGGCGGCAAGTCGGCCAATGTCATCCTGCCGAGCGCCGACCTGGCCAAGGCCGTCAGTGTCGGCATCGCCAACGTCATGTCCAACTCCGGCCAGACCTGCAGCGCCTGGACCCGGATGCTGGTGCACAAGGACCAGTACGACGAGGCGGTCGCGCTCGCGGCCGCCGCGGTCGCCAAGTATGTGCCGGGCGAGCGGGTCGGCCCGCTGGTCAACGCCAAGCAGCAGCAGCGCGTACGCGGCTATATCGAGAAGGGCGTCGCCGAGGGCGCCCGCCTGGTCGCGGGCGGCCCCGATGCCCCGCACGAGACGGGCTACTACGTGAGCCCGACCGTCTTCGCCGATGTCACCGAGGACATGACCATCGCGCAGGAGGAGATCTTCGGTCCGGTGGTCTCCGTACTCAAGTACGAGGACGAGGAGGACGCGCTCCGTATCGCCAACGGCACCGTCTACGGTCTCGCGGGCGCGGTCTGGGCCGGCGACGAGGCGGAGGCCGTCGCCTTCGCGCGCCGGATGGACACAGGACAGGTCGACATCAACGGCGGCCGCTTCAACCCCCTTGCACCGTTCGGCGGCTACAAGCAGTCCGGCGTCGGCCGCGAGCTCGGCTCGCACGGTCTGTCCGAGTACCTTCAGACCAAGTCCCTCCAGTTCTGAGCCGGGAGCCTCACGCATCATGGTCCGCGCCGCCGTACTGCCCGCCGTCGGCTCTCCGCTGGAGATCACCGACATCGAACTGCCCGAGCCGGGCCCCGGCAGGGTGAGGGTCCGCCTCGCCGCCGCCGGGGTCTGCCACTCCGATCTGTCCCTGTCCAACGGCACCATGCGCGTCCCCGTCCCGGCCGTCCTCGGGCATGAGGGCGCCGGCACGGTCGTCTCCGTCGGAGAAGGTGTCACCCATGTCGCCCCCGGCGACGGTGTCGTCCTCAACTGGGCGCCGTCGTGCGGGAGTTGCCACCACTGCGGGATCGGCGAGGTGTGGCTGTGCGCCAACGCGCTCACCGGCGCCGCAAGCGTCTACGCCCGTACCGCCGACGGCACCGAACTCCACCCCGGCCTGAACGTCGCGGCCTTCGCCGAGGAGACCGTCGTCGCCGCGAACTGTGTTCTGCCGGTCCCGGACGGCGTTCCGCTCGCCGATGCCGCCCTGCTCGGCTGCGCGGTCCTCACCGGCTACGGCGCCGTCCATCACTCCGCCCGAGTCCGTCAGGGAGAGTCGGTGGCGGTCTTCGGTGTCGGCGGCGTCGGCCTCGCCACCCTCCAGTCCGCCCGTATCGCCGGCGCGGCGACGATCATCGCCGTCGATGTCTCCCCGGAGAAGGAGTCACTCGCCCGCGGGGCGGGCGCCACCGACTACGTCATCGCCTCCGACACCACCGCCAAGGAGATCCGTAAGCTCACCGGCGGCCAGGGCGCTGACGTCGCCATCGAGTGCGTCGGCCGGGCCGCCACCATCCGCACCGCCTGGGACTCCACCCGCCGCGGCGGCCGCACCACGGTGGTCGGCATCGGAGGCAAGGACCAGCAGGTCAGCTTTAACGCACTGGAGATCTTCCACTGGGGCCGTACGCTCTCCGGCTGTGTCTACGGCAACAGCGATCCGGCCCGTGACCTGCCCGTCCTCGCCGCACACATCCGCGCCGGACGCCTCGACCTGAGCTCCATGGTCACCGAGCGGATCGCGCTCGACGGCATCCCCGCCGCCTTCGACAACATGCTCGCGGGCAAGGGGGGACGAGCCCTGGTCGTCTTCTAGATCCCGCTCCCGCAGCACCCCGGCCGCCCGTGCGCGGCCGGGGTGTCGGTGCTGCCCTTTCACCCCTCGCTCACGGGTCATGATCAAGTAAAAACTCCTGGTGCGCGAACCGTTGACCTCCATACCACCCGGTCGGTACGTTCCCCGCACTCCTCGTCCCCGCACCCATCGGAGTGTGCACAGCATGGACACGGCCGCACAGCTCACCGGCGCCACGACGCCGGCCCCCGCCGACCCGAACCGACGCAGGGTGGCCACCGCCGCCGCCCTCGCCTCCGCCGTCGAGTGGTACGACTACTTCGTCTTCGGTATCGCCGCGGCTCTCGTCCTCGGCGACCTCTACTTCCCCTCCGGCAGCTCCTCGGCCGGCGTGCTCGCCGCCTTCGCCACCTTCGCGGTCGGCTTCCTCGCCCGGCCCGTCGGCGGGATCATCGCGGGCCAGCTCGGCGACAAGCACGGCCGCAAGCCGATGCTCGTCCTCGCGCTGACCCTGATGGGCGTCGCCACCACCGGAATCGGCCTCCTCCCGACGTACGAGACGATCGGCATCGCAGCGCCTGTGCTGCTCGTGCTGCTCCGCGTGGTCCAGGGCATCGCGGTAGGCGCCCAGTGGGGCGGCGCGATGCTGATGGCCACCGAGTACGCCCCCGAGGGCAAGCGCGGGCTGTACGGCAGCCTGGTCCAACTCGGCGTCCCCATCGGGGTGGTGACCGCCAACACGGTCTTCCTGGTCGCCGGTGCCGTCACCAGTGACTCGACCTTCGCCGCCTGGGGATGGCGGGTCCCGTTCTTCGTCGGCTTCCTCGTCCTCGCCCTCGCCTGGTTCATCCACACCCGGGTCGAGGAGACGCCCGCATTCCGCGAGGCCGAACAGGCCCTGGCCGCACAGGAGAAGAACGAGTCCCGCTCACCGCTCCGTACGATCCTGCGCAAGCACCTCGGCACGGTCTTCCTGGCCGGTGGTTCCTTCGCGGTCAACACCGCGACCTTCTACATCATCATCACCGGCGTGCTCGACTACGCGACCCGCGAACTCGAGATGAAGCGCAGCGCCGTGCTCACCGTCTCGCTCTGCGTCAGCCTCACCCAGCTGGCGCTGATCCCCGCGGCCGCAGCCCTCTCCGACCGCATCGGACGGCTGCGCATCTACGCCGCGGGCGCGGTCGGCCTGCTGGTCTGGGCGATCCCGATGTTCCTGCTGATCGACACCAAGTCGCTGCTCTGGCTGGGCGTCGGCACCTTTGTCACCAGCTGTTTCCTCAGCATCATGTACGGGCCGCAGGCGGCGCTGTTCGCCGAACTGTTCACCGCCGAGATGCGCTACACCGGAGCCTCGCTCGGCTACCAGATCGCCGCGGTCTTCGGCGGCGGCCTGGCCCCGTTCATGATGGTCCTGCTGCTGGAGGCGACCGGCACCTCGATGGCCGTCGCCGGCTACATCATCGGCCTCGCGGTGATCGCCCTCGTCTCGATCAAGATCCTGGCTTCACGGGCCGCCGCCCGGGACTGAGCCGACCCTCCTTCCCGTCCTCTCCCCCTCCCGCCGCCGGCTTCCGCGCCCGGCCGCGGGAGCGGGAGACCGCCACACCGGCCAGGCACAGCGCGCCCCCTGCCAGCGTCAGCCCGGCCGGCACCTCGTCCAGCGCCAGCCAGGACATCAGGACGACCAGTGCGGGGACGGCGTACGTCGTCGCGCCCATCCGTCCCGCCGTCGTACGTGCCAGGGCGTAGGCCCACGTCGTAAAAGCCAGCGCGGTCGGGAACACGCCGAGGTAGACCATGTTGAGCGTTGCCGACAGGGGCGCCCGGCTCGCCTCGTCGACCAGCTGCCCGACGAACGGCAGACAGGCCACCGCCCCGACCAGACAGCCGAACGTCGTCACCTGCAGTGCGCTCGCACGGGCCAGCGCCGGCTTCTGCCCGACCACCCCGGCCGCGTACCCCACCGCAGCCAGCAGACACAGCAGCACACCCAGCGTCGAGGCGCTGCCCTCGCCCGACATCGAGAGCCCCACGGTCACCGCTCCCGCGAACGACACCGCCATCCCGGCCAGCAGCCGCGGCGGCAGCGCCTCGCCCAGCAGCCGTGCGCCGAGCAGCGCGATGAGGATCGGCCCGATGTTCACCACCATCGCGGCCGTACCCGCGTCGACCTCCTGCTCACCCCAGTTGAGCACCACCATGTAGACGCCGAACCAGAGCAGCCCCGAGACGGCGATCCCGGGCCAGGCGGCGCGCGGCGGCAGCCCCTCGCGCCGTATCAGCAGAAAGACGCCGAGTACGAGGGACCCGGCGAGCAGCCGTCCGAGGGCGAGTGCGCCGGGAGAGTACGCCCCGCCTGCGCTGCGGATCGACACAAAGGCCGAGGCCCACAGCAGGACGGTGACGCCGGCCGCGGCCAGCGCGGGCCACTGCGGGCGGGGGGCGGGGTGCGCGGGGTTCGTCATGGGGCGACCGTACGTCCCCGACCCTTCGGCGCTCACCGCAATATCTCCGGCTCGATGCCGAGCAGTTCGCCCAGCGCCAGCTCGCCGTCCGCGGTCACCTTCACCGCACGCTCGGACCCGATCCGTACACACCAGCCCGCATCCAGCGCGTGCCGGCACAGCTCCGCCCCGGCGATCCCCGCGAGATGCGGTTTGCGCTCGGTCCAGTCCAGGCATCCTCGTACGAGCGGACGTCGCCCCCGCCGCTGCAGCTCGATGCCCAACTCCCCGAACCAGGCCGCCCCTTGATCGGTCAGCGCGAACCCGGTGTCCTGGCGCAGCAGCCCGCGTACGGTCATGGCCTGCGTGATCGCGATTCCGAGCCGCCCGGCGAGATGGTCGTAGCAGGTCCGCCCGCGCGCCATGGCGCTGCGCGCACTGGCCACCCGCAGTGACCGCGGTGCCGGATCGGCTGCCGGCGCGGCATACGAGGCGAGCTCCTCGACGAGATGCGCGACGCGTTCGTCGGCAAGGCGCACATACCGGTGCCGGCCCTGCCGCTCCTCGGCGAGCAGCCCGCCCGTGACGAGCTTGCCGAGATGCTCACTGGCGGTCGACGCCGCGACTCCCGCATGCCGTGCGAGCTCGCCGGCGGTCCAGGCCCGCCCGTCGAGCAGTACAAGACAGAAGGAGGCGCGGGTCTCATCGGCGAGCAGCGCGGCGAGTGCGGCCAGGTCTCCGGATTGCATGACTCCAGGATCGGCCATTCCTCCTTCGGCAGCGGCCGAACTGTCCCGGTGCATCCGGTATGGGGGGCGCCTGGACCGGGGCGCGCCGCCCGCTATGCGCGCACCAGGGCCGTGTACTGGACGGCGAGGCCGTCGATGAGCGCCCGCAGCCCTGTCTCGAACGCGCCTTCGTCCACCTTCTGCTGTCGGTCGGCGAGCAGATGGGCCTGGCCGAGATGCGGATAGTCGGCCGGGTCGTACGCCGTCTCGTCGTCGACGAATCCGCGGGCGAAGGAGCCGAGCGCCGAGCCGGTGATGAAGTACCGCATCAGGGCGCCGATATGAGTCGCCTGGGCCGGGGGCCAGCCGGCGCGGACCATCGCGCCGAAGACGGCGTCGGCCACCCGCAGACCGGCCGGGCGGCGGCCGGGGCCGCGGGCGAGGACAGGGACCGTGTTGGGGTGGGCGGTCAGGGCGGCGCGGTAGGAGACGGCCCAGTCGTGGAGCGCGGTGCGCCAGTCGCGGCCGTCGCCCTCCTCGAACATCGACAGATCGACCTGGGCGCTGACCGCGTCGGCGACCGCTTCGAGGATCTCGTCCTTATTGCGGAAGTGGTTGTACAGGGAGGGCCCGCTGACGCCCAGCTCGGCGGCGAGCCGTCGGGTGGAGACGGCGTCCAGACCCTCCGCGTCCACGAGTGCGCTCGCCGTTTCGACGATGCGTTCTCTGCTGAGGAGGGGCTTGCGCGGTCGGGCCATGCGGCACATAGTAGGGCCTGCCAACAGGAAACTAGCAGTGATAGTTAAAAGTGGGGTGGTCGCATATGGACCTGGAGCTCAGCGAGGAGCAGGCAGCCGTCCGGCAGCTGGCCAAGGACTTCGTCGACCGTGAGATCACCCCGCATGTCGTCGTATGGGACCGCGCCGAGAACGTCGACAAGTCGATCGTGAAGAAGCTGGGCGCGCTGGGCTTCCTCGGGCTCACCATCGATGAGCGGTACGGCGGCTCCGGCGGTGACCACCTGGCGTACTGCCTGGTCACGGAGGAGCTCGGGCGAGGCGATTCCTCGGTGCGCGGCATCGTCTCCGTATCCCTCGGCCTGGTCACCAAGACGATCGCCGCCTGGGGAGACGAGTCGCAGAAGCGCGAGTGGCTGCCCCGGCTCACCGCCGGCGAGTCGATCGGCTGCTTCGGGCTCACCGAGCCGGACACCGGCTCCGACGCGGGAAATCTGACCACCAGGGCCGTGCGCGACGGCGACGACTATGTCATCAACGGCTCCAAGATGTTCATCACCAACGGCACCTGGGCCGATGTGGTGCTCCTCTTCGCCCGTACCAACGACACGCCCGGCCACAAGGGAGTCTCCGCCTTTCTGGTGCCGGCCGACACCCCCGGGCTGAGCCGTCGCACCATCCACGGAAAGCTCGGCCTGCGCGGCCAGGCCACCGCCGAGCTGGTTCTCGAGGACGTCCGTGTCCCCGCCGCCACCCTGCTCGGCCCCGAGGGCAAGGGCTTCTCCATCGCCATGTCCGCGCTCGCCAAGGGCCGGATGTCGGTCGCGGCGGGCTGCGTGGGCATCGCGCAGGCCGCCCTCGACGCGGCCGTCGGCTATGCGGGCGAGCGCGAGCAGTTCGGCAGGTCCATCGCCTCGTACCAGCTGGTCCAGGAGCTGATCAGCGACATCTCGGTGGACGTGGACGCGGCCCGGCTGCTGACCTGGCGGGTCGCCGACCTCGTCGACCGCGGCGAGGAGTTCGCCACCGCCGCGTCCCAGGCCAAGCTCTTCGCCTCCGAGGCCGCCGTGCGATGCGCCAACAACGCTCTGCAGGTCTTCGGCGGCTACGGGTACATCGACGAGTACCCGGTCGGCAAACTGCTGCGCGACGCCCGGGTGATGACCCTCTATGAAGGCACCAGTCAGATCCAGAAGCTGATCATCGGTCGCGCGCTCACCGGAGTCTCCGCGTTCTGAGCCGGCGGTTCCCCGGCCTCTGTGTTGTGGGCTTGTGGTTTCCGGGCTTCTGAGTACGCGGGTGAGTACGGGAGCGGATGCCGCACCGGCCACACCGGCCGATGCTGACCGGCATGAGTGAAACACCGGTCAAGCAGCAGAACACGGCGGCTTTCTACGGACAGGCCGTCGCCTCCTTCGCCGTCGCCCTGGCGGCAGTCGGCCTCGGCATCCTCTATCTCGACGCGGACGCCTGGGTACGCGGCTTCCTCGCCATCGCCGTCCTCTACCTCACGACTTCGGCGTTCACCCTGGCCAAGGTGATCAGGGACCGTCAGGAGGCCGGGCAGATCGTCAGCCGCGTCGACCAGGCACGGCTGGAGAAGATGCTCGCCGAGCACGACCCCTTCCAGAAGCTCTGACCAGAAGTCCTAAGCGCTTGCTCACCGGCGGGGTATGGTGTTCGTTCTGGTGAACGGAAGGGGCGAGTGGATGAGTACGGCGCAGGACACGGCCGACGAGGACATGCCGTGGGGCGAGGTTACGCCCGAGGCGGCCAGAAAGCTGCTCGTCGCCGCCGTCGAGGCCTTCGCCGAACGCGGCTACCACGCGACGACGACCCGGGACATCGCCGGCCGCGCCGGGATGAGCCCGGCCGCGCTCTACATCCACTACAAGACCAAGGAAGAGCTGCTCCACCGGATCAGCCGGATCGGGCACGACAAGGCGCTGGAGATCCTTTCGGCGGCGGCCGCCGGCGACGGCACACCGTCCGAGCGGCTCGCCGACGCAGTGCGCTCCTTCGTACGCTGGCACGCCGGGCGGCACGACACCGCGCACGTGGTGCAGTACGAAATCGACGCGCTCTCCGACGACCACCGCACCGAGATCGTGGAGCTGCGGCGCCGCAGCGACGCCGTCGTGCGGGGCATTCTGCGCGACGGCGTGGAGACGGGGGAGTTCGACGTCCCCGATGTGCCCGGCACCACGGTCGCCGTGCTGTCGCTCTGCATCGATGTGGCGCGCTGGTTCAACGTGCGGGGGAGCAGGACGCCCGACGAGGTCGGCGCGCTCTACGCCGACCTCGTCCTGCGTATGGTCGCCGCTCAGAAGTAGTTCAGCAGCGGCCTCGGCCGACGCTCAGAAGTAGTAGCGGGACACCGACTCGGCCACGCACACAGGCTTGTCGCCGCCCTCGCGCTCCACCGTGACGAGGGCGGTCACCTGCACACCGCCGCCCGCCTCCTCGACGTTCTGCAGGACCGCCGACGCGCGCAGCCGCGAGCCCACCGGCACGGGGGAGGGGAAACGGACCTTGTTGGCCCCGTAGTTGATGCCCATCTTCATGCCCTCGACCCGCAGGATCTGCGGTACGAAGGTCGGCAGCAGCGACAGTGTGAGATAGCCGTGCGCGATCGTCGTACCGAAGGGGCCGCTCGCGGCCCGCTCCGGGTCCACATGGATCCACTGGTGGTCCCCGGTGGCGTCGGCGAAGAGATCGATCCGCTTCTGCTCGATTTCCAGCCATTCGCTGTGCCCCAGCTGCTCGCCGACTCCGGCGCGCAGCTCATCGGCGGAGGTGAAGATCCTCGGCTCGGCCATGTCCCTGGTCCCTGCCTCTCAAGCGTTCACAAGCTTCTGTCTAAGCGCTTGCTCAGCATGGTTGCGCAGACGCACTCCTGTCAACGGACGACCGTGAACCCTCGACCAGTAGGGTTCGAGGAGTGCCACAGATTCCCGAGAAGATCCACGAGCTCACGGTCGGCCAGCTGTCCGCGCGCAGTGGCGCGGCCGTGTCCGCCCTGCACTTCTACGAGTCCAAGGGCCTGATCAGCAGCCGCAGGACCACCGGCAACCAGCGCCGCTACAGCAGGGACGCCCTGCGCCGCGTCGCATTCGTGCGCGCCGCGCAGCGCGTCGGTATTCCGCTTGCCACCATCCGGGACGCGCTCGCCGAGCTGCCCGAGGAGCGCACGCCCGACCGTGAGGACTGGGCGCGGCTGTCCGCGGCCTGGCGGACCGAACTCGACGAGCGCATCAAGCAGCTCGGCCGGCTCCGTGACCATCTCACCGACTGCATCGGCTGCGGCTGTCTCTCGCTGGAGACCTGTGTGCTGTCCAACCCGGACGACATCTCCGGCGAGCGGATGACCGGCTCGCGGCTGCTGCCGGAGCGCCGCCGGCCCGCGCAGGACTGCTGCTGACAATCGCCGGACGGGCTTGAAAATCAAGCCCGTCCGGCGATTGAGCACGGCCGAGGGACGGTGGGCCCGCACCCCCGTGACGGGCCCGCCTCTTCCCCTCGGCCGCGCAGGGCCGACCTACTCGTACTCCGTGCCGCCCTTGCGCGTCAGATACGCGGGGCTGACCGCCTTGGCGATCGCCCGGCCGCCCACCACCGGGCTGTAGCGCTCGGTGGCCGGACGGATCACGACCCCCTCGCGCAGATGCAGCTCGCGCCCGGACACGGTCTCCCGCCCGCTCGCCAGCTCCAGCACCTTCTCGATGTCGTACGGGCCCTCGTACAGCCGTGGCACGAGCGGCAGTTCACCCTCCAGCAGCTCGGCCGGGTCCAGCCAGCGGACCTGGCCGTCGATCTCCGCCGATACGTCGAAGACGGCGTAACCCAGTGCCTCGGAGCGTGCGTTGGCACCGTAGGCGAGGTCCTGCACCCCGGCGCCGTACACCTCGCCGAAGAGACCGATCCGGCTGGCCCCCAGCTTCTCGGCGAGGCGCGCCGCGACCGCGGGGGCGTCATGGCCGAGCACCGCGCGCCAGTACAGATTCCGCGGATCCTCTGTGAGCGCCAGGCCCTTGGAGCCGAAGCCCTTCGACGACACCTGGACCCTCCCGCCTTCGGCCGGCGGGACTTCCGTCCCACTTCGCTCGCCGTCCGCCACGCTGTACGTCAGGAGGCAGGCCGAGCCGTGCAGCTTCTCGGTCAGCACCACAGGCTCGCCCGGCTCGAATATCTCCGGGTAGCGCTGGATGTTCTCGATGTCGACCCACGGCAGCAGCTCCGGCGCCCGCTCCACCTCCCCGTCCATCGTGGGCGGGATGGGCGGCGACCACTTGGTGATCGAGAGCAGTTCCGCGAAGTCCGTGCCGTCGGCGGCCGCCTGCGCCAGATCGAGGTCCGCGAGCGCCCGCGGCCGGCACACGATGCCCTGCGACAGCTCGCCGCGCAGCCGCACCGCCTTGACCCGGTTGGACGCCCCGCCGGCAAGACGCCCGGTCAGTCCCAGTTCCTCGATCAACTCCGCGGGCAGCACGGCTTGTTCGGGGATGTACACGGCGGCGTCGCCACTGCGGTACGCGCCCTTGGCGACGACCGCGCGGTACAGACCCACCTGGGCCAGTTCGAGCGCATCGGCGTTCGGGTGCTCGTGGACGGTGAGCAGTTCTGCGGTGACTCGCAGCGTCGACATCGGCGCCTCCTCGGTTACGGATTGCGGTCACCACTCTGAGGGCTGCCGTCGGTGGGGGCCACCCAATATCGGCGACATCCGGGGCGGCGCACACCAGTTGGGCACCGGACGCGGCACGTCGGCCGTCCGGCGGGAAGAGGGGATGCGCCTGCCTCGTCCCCGGCACGGCGCTTTGGGGTGCACACGCACAGCGGCGGCGCCGGCCGCGACAGCCTCGGCCGCGGACTTGGCCCTCGCCCGGGGGCAGCGGCGCGGCGACGCCGTCACCGGCCGAACGGGGCCCGTTGGGACAGACCTGGATCACGCCCTCGATGGTGCCGGTCGCCACTGACAACGGCACCGTCCCCGGGCCGGCAACGCGGGGGCGCAACGCCGCCGTGGCGCCCCCGCGTTCCTCATGCCACCGACGCCAGTTCCCTGCGCCCGGCCCTCTTGGCCGCCGCCACGGCCTCGGACGTCAGAACGGGCTGCGGCACGACGATGCCGCAGCCCGCGCAGACCGGCCCGAACCACGGTTCATGGGCAAGGTCCTGTCGCCAAATGATGTTCGTTCCCTCGCACACCGGACAGGCCGCACCGGGATCGGTCTCCAGCGCGGATATCAGCCGGCGCAGCACCTCACCGAGCGGTGCCGCCGGATGGGCGGCCGGGATGTCGCAGCGCGCGACCCCGTTCCCGCCCCAGGTCCGGCGGTGCCAGTCGTCGATGAATCCGGGCCGCCGCAGCCCGTCGTGCTTCTCGCGCTTCCGACGGTCGGCGAAACTCTCCTCGTACGCGAGCCAGACGGCCCGCGCCTCCTCCAACTCCTCGAGCGCGGCCACCAGCCGCGCCGGATCGGGAGCCCTGTCCTCGGGCTCGATTCTGTGCTTCCCGCACAGATGATCCCAGGTCGCCCGGTGCCCATAAGGGGCAAACCGCTCCAGGCACTTGCGCAGTGAATAGCGCCGAAGCGCCAGATCACACCGTGGGTCGCGCACCTGTCTCGCGAGACTCCGGAAACCGGCCATCGCACTGCCACCTCCGTCGCTGGTACATCGGCGTCAAAGAGTGGACGTACGAGTACCCGATCCGGCTCCATCGAAAATTCGATGGCGGCCATCAGCGGGACGGCGCCTCGCCTTGTGGCGATTCGGAAAAGGTGACGCATGTTCACCTTACTCGCGAGTCGTACCGTCGGTAACCTCCGGCGCATCGGCCTCCCTGAGGAGCATCCATGCGACGACGCACCGGAAGACTCAGAACTGCCACCATTGCCGCGGTGTTCGCGCTCGCCGCGGGGCTGCCGGCCCCGCTGCCGCAGGCCGCGGCCGAAGCCGCGGCCCCCACCGCATCCGCCGACGGCGACCGCTGCCAGAGCCAGTGCGCCGACATCCTGCCGCCCGGCGAGAACGGCAACGCCACCCTCGCCGATATCCTCGCCCACCGCGTCTTCGGTACCCGCCCCGCCCACAGCTCCGACCAACTCGGCCGCTACGACTCCCTGGTGGGCGGCTACGGCGGACTCACCGATGCCAAGCTCACCGACTTCTTCAACGACTCCTCCTTCGGTGTCCCCGCAGGCCAGGCCGAGTCCGTCAGCACCCCCCGCCCCGACGTCACGATCACCCGCGACAAGAAGACCGGCGTCCCGCACATCAAGGGCACCACCCGCTACGGCACCGAGTTCGGCGCCGGATTCGCCGCCGGCCAGGACCGGCTGTGGATGATGGACCTCTTCCGGCACATCGGCCGCGGCGAACTCACCCCGTTCGCCGGCGTTGCGCTCGCCAACCAGGGCCTGGAGCAGCAGTTCTGGCCCTCCGCCCCGTACACCGAGGCCGACTACGAGGCGCAGATCGAGCGGATCCGCGCCACCGAGGGCGCCCGTGGCGAGCAGGCCATGGCCGACGCCCAGGCGTACGTCGACGGCATCAACGCCTACCGGGTGCAGTCCAAGAACGGACGGTACTTCCCCGGCGAGTACGTCCTGACCGGCCATATCGACTCGATCACCAACGTCGGTGAGATCCAGCCCTTCAAGCTCACCGACCTGATCTCCATCGCCTCGGTGGTCGGCGGCCAGTTCGGCGGCGGAGGCGGCGGCGAGGTGCAGGCAGCTCTCTCCCTGCTCGCCGCCCAGCAGAAGTACGGCCTGGTGGAAGGCACCAGGGTCTGGGAGTCCTTCCGGCAGCGCGAGGACCCCGAGGCCGTGCTCACCGTCCACGACGGCACCAGTTTCCCGTACGCCAACAAGCCCGCGAACCCGCGCGGTACCGCACTGCCCGACACCGGATCCGTCGTCCCCGAGCAGCTTGTCCATGACAGAACCGGCGCCGCGGGCACCGATGCCAAGTCCCCGCTGCGGGTCCCGAAGAGCCTCAGGCCGGCACAGGGCATGTACGACGACGGAGTCATCGCGCCCGGCTCGATCGGCGGTGGGCGCGGGATGTCCAACGCGCTCGTCGTCTCCGGCAGGAACACCGCGAGCGGCAACCCGATCGCCGTCTTCGGCCCGCAAACCGGCTATTTCGCGCCACAGCTGATGATGCTCCAGGAGCTCCAGGGCCCCGGCATCTCCGCTCGCGGGGTCTCCTTCGCCGGCGTCGGCATGTACGTCCAGATGGGCCGCGGCCAGGACTACGCCTGGTCCGCCACCTCCGCCGCCCAGGACATCACCGACACCTATGCGATCGAGCTGTGCGCACCGGGCGGCGGCACCCCGGGCAAGGATGCCGACCACTACCTCTACCGAGGCGTCTGCACTCCCATGGAGAAACTGGAGCGCCGCAACGCGTGGAAGCCGACGGTGGCCGACTCCACCGCCGCCGGCTCCTACCGGATGCAGGTCTGGCGCACCAAGTACGGCATGGTCACCCACCGCGCCACGGTGGGCGGCAAGCCCGTCGCGTACACCTCGCTGCGCACCACCTACCGCCACGAGGCCGACTCGATCATCGGCTTCCAGATGCTCAACGACCCGTCGTACGTGACGGACGCCAAGTCCTTCCAGCAGGCCGCCCACAACATCGACTACGCCTTCAACTGGTTCTATGCCGACTCGCGCGCCGCCGCCTATTTCAACAGCGGAATGAACCCGGTGCGGGCGGCCGACGTCGACCCGGCGCTGCCGGTCAAGGCGGAGCAGCCGTACGAGTGGCAGGGCTTCGACCCGGCGGTCAACACCGCCTCGTACACGCCCTTCGCCCAGCACCCCCAGTCCATCGGCCAGGACTACTACATCTCCTGGAACAACCGGCAGGCCAAGGGATACGCCACCGCGGCCTTCGGCTTCGGCGCCGTGCACCGTGGCGATCTGCTCGACGACCGGGTGGCGAAACTCGTCGCGGACGGCGCAGTGACCCGCGCCGCGCTCACCCGGGCGATGGCGGACGCGGCCGTCACCGATCTGCGCGGCGAGCAGCTGCTGCCCGAGCTGTTGAAGGTGCTGCGCTCCCGGCCCGTGACCGATCCCCAACTGGACGCGGCTGTCCAGAAGTTGGAGTCCTGGCGGGCGGCAGGCTCGCAGCGCAGGGAGACCGCGCCCGGCTCGCACAGCTACACCCATGCCGACGCGGTGCGCATCATGGACGCCTGGTGGGCGCTGCTGATCGAGGCCGAGTTCAAACCCGGGCTCGGCGACGGTCTCTACCAGGCTCTGGCCGGGAACCTCGCGATCGACGAGTCCCCGGCGGCCAGCCACGGCGCGACCGGCGCGCACAGCGGCTCCGCCTTCCAGAACGGCTGGTGGGCCTTCGCCGACAAGGATCTGCGTCAGGTACTGGGCGAGCCGGTCCAGGGCCCGCTGGCGAAGACGTACTGCGGCAACGGTGACCTCGCCGTCTGCCGTGACGCACTCCTCGCCACGCTGAAGCAGGCCACGGCCAAGCCCGCGACCGAGGTCTACCCCGGCGACGGCAGCTGCGGTGCGGGCAACCAGTGGTGCACGGACTCGATCATCCACCGTGCGCTGGGCGGCATCACCCACCCGGCGGTCAACTGGCAGAACCGGCCGACGTATCAGCAGGTCGTGGAGTTCCCATCACACCGGTGACCACGCATCGGTGACCGCATAGGTGACCGTTCAGCGGTGACCACTCATCGTGACGCTCACCGATGGCGGTCGGCCGGCGTCGACCGGGCGAGGCAACCACCGTGTGTCGCACGGGCGTTGAGGAGACTCAGCGCCCGATGCGGCCGGCGGCAACCACCACCCGCGCCAGCTCCTCATGGCAGATGTCGCTGTGCGCACCGGCCGGCGGCCCGCCGCGCCGCACCACCGACGCCGTGTCCACACTGACGCAGCCCGAGCCCGGAATCCCGTCGCGCAGCGCCTGCTCCAGCGTCAGCCGCGAGGTCTGCCCGACGGCCTGTATGCCGTCGTGTCCCATCGCCCACCACCGCTTGTCCAGCCCGACCGCGCTCGCGTCGTCCCCGGCCAGGCTCGACGCCAGCGGATAGATCACCCCGAGCGCGATGTCGTGCCGTGAATAGCAGGCGACCACAGGACCGTCGACCCGGTGCTCCATACTGCGCAGAGCCCCGCCGCTGTGCGTCGAGTGCGGCAGGCTCGGCGCGAACGCATAGTGCGAGAAGGCACCCTGAAGGAGCGTCAGCGATTTCACGTTCTGTACGCCGTCGGGCAGTCCGCGCAGCGCGAAGGAGACCAGCCGAGCCCCCTGGCTGTGTCCGACCAGATGGATGCGTACCTCGGGGGAGGACCGGGCCAGCTGCCCGAGCAGCGGGCCGAGGCCCAGCTCGCCGACCGTGCCGGCGCGCCGCTTCATCGCGTAGTACGTCGTCTGCCGCAGCAGCTCCTTCGCGCCCTTCCATGCCTTCTTCAGTCCGCCGCCGAGCGAGAAGGACTGAACGGCAGGCTTCTCCGTCACGGCGCCGGTCTCCTCCAGCGCCAGGGTGAACTTCCGGCACATCGTGAGCGCGTCCTCGTACAGCACAGCCGGCGGGCCCTGCTCCGCCTGCGGCAGATCGTCCGTGAAGCCGGACTCGAGACCGCCGGCCGGCACTTCGGCCAACTGCCGGGCCAGTACGCCGAACTCCGCGAACGCGGCCTCCGACTCGGGCTGCTCGTCGAGGAGCCGGGCCAGCCGTTCCACCGTCGCCCGGTGTCCGGGGAAGAGCTCGACCAGGGCGTCCTGCGTCGCCTTGTCGAGCCCTGGTTCCGTCGGCGGGCCGAAGACGGACGGACTGAAGTCGGGGACCGGCTCGTCCGTGAACTTCATCGACGGCCACACGACACCCGCGTATCCGAGCCGTACACCGGGAGAGGCCGCCAGCAGCCCCGGAAACGGCGCGAAGAAGGCCGAGTACAACTGGGCGGCAATGGATGGCGAGTTGTTCCAGCCGTGCGCGAACATCACCAGATCGGTGACATCCAGCTCCGCCAGCCGGTCGCGCTGCCGGGCATCGACATCGCCGTCCTTGTCGAAGGTGATGTCCCGGTACGGCTCCACACTCATATCCGGCATGACCGGCCCTCCCCGTTTTTGTCACCTGATGACACAGCATCCTGCGGGAAGGGAGGGACGGCCATACCCGCTACATATGTCGGCCGCGGTCGGTCGAAGACGGTCAGGGTCGGTCGGAGCCGGTCGTACGGTGGGGCCGGCCCCGTCAGTACCGCAGATACCTCTTCCGTACCGCCCGGAACGCGGCCAGCTCGCCCCGCCACGCCCCGACCACCTCGTCCGTCCCGGCGCCCGCGTCGATCATCGTGCGTACCTTCGCCGAGCCCGTCAGTTTGTCGATCCAGTTGTCCGGGCGCCAGGCGAAACCGCTCCAGGTCCGCTTGGCCGTCACCAGCAGCGCGATCCCTGTGCGGACCGGGTCGTACGACTTCCGGTCGTGGACGTGGAGTTGGACCCCGCCGATCGTTTTGCCCTGGAACTTGGAGAACGTCGGAGCGAAGTACGCCTCGCGGAAGCGGACGCCGGGCAGCCCCAGCGCGTTCGCGGCCTCCGCCCACTTGCGGTCGATGCCCTCCGCGCCCAGCAGCTCGAACGGCCGTGTCGTCCCGCGCCCCTCCGACAGATTCGTGCCCTCGAAGAGACAGGTCCCCGAGTAGACGAGCGCGGTGTCCGGCGTCGGCATATTGGGGCTCGGCGGCACCCACGGCAGGCCCGTCCCGTCGAAGAAGTCCGAGCGCCGCCAGCCCGACATCCGTACCGTCTCCAGCTCCACCGGCTTTGCCAGGAACTCACCGTTGAACAGCCCCGCCAGCTCGGTCACGGTCATGCCGTGGGCCTGCGAGATCGGCTCGCGGCCCACGAAGGTCGCGAAGGCCTTGTCGAGCACGGGACCGAGGGCGGCCCGGCCCGTCACCGGGTTCGGCCGGTCGAGCACCACGAAGCGCTTGCCCGCCAGCGCCGCCGCCTGCATGCAGTCGTAGAGCGTCCAGATGTACGTGTAGAAACGGGCGCCGGCGTCCTGGATGTCGAAGACCAGCGTCTGCGCGCCCGATGTGGTGAAGATGTCGGCGAGCGGCTGCCCGCTCTTGCCGAATGTGTCGTAGACGGGCAGCCCGGTCGCCGGGTCGTCGTAGCGGCCCTCGGAACCGCCCGCCTGCGCCGTACCGCGGAAGCCGTGCTCGGGACCGAAGACGGCGACGATGTTCACCCGTTCGTCGGCGTGCATGACATCCACGATGTGGCGCACGTCCTCGGTGATCCCGGTGGGGTTGGTGACCACCCCGACCCGCTGTCCGGACAGCTGCGCGTAACCGTCGGCGGCCAGCCGGTCGAATCCGGTACGGACCCGGCTGCCGTGGCCGGACCGCGCGACCGACGCACCGGACTGCTCGACGGTCGCTCCGGACTGCGCCTCGGCACAACCGGATGTCGCCGCCAGCGCGCCCACCGCGCCGCCCGCAGCCAGCAAGCCTCGTCTGGACAGGCTCATCGCGCCACCTCCGTGACCGCCGTCTGTCATGGCCACGCACGCTAGCGCGCGCACCGGCCGCGGGGAACGACCCCGGCTCCAGGTTCGCGCATCGGGCCTTTCCCGTCCTGTGGCCACGCCCTTGTGCCCGGCCCCTTCCCTCGTTACATACCGACTGGTTAGTCTGTTGTCGTAGTCGGCACGCAGAGAGGCGGAGCTTGATGGGTACGGTGCAGGGCGCTGGAGTTGTGGTCACAGGCGCGGGCGGCGGCATTGGCGCGGCACTCGCCCGCCGGTTCGCGGCGGAGGGCGCCCGCGTCGTGGTCAACGACCTCGATGCCACAAGGACCAAGGCGATCGCCGACGAGATCGGCGCGACCGCGGTACCCGGCGACGCCTCCGAGATCGTGGAAGCGGCCCGCGACGCGCTGGACGGCACCGTGGACGTGTACTGCGCCAACGCCGGCCTCGCGTCGCCCGGCGACGCCTTCGCCGACGAAGAGGTCTGGGCGGCTGCCTGGGACGTCAATCTCATGGCGCATGTCCGCGCGGCCCGCATCCTGCTGCCCGACTGGCTGGAGCGCGGCAGCGGCCGCTTCGTCTCCACCGTCTCCGCCGCCGGGCTGCTCACCATGGTCGGCGCGGCCCCGTACAGCGTCACGAAGCACGGCGCGTACGCCTTCGCCGAGTGGCTCTCGCTCACCTACCGCCACCGCGGCATCAAGGTCCATGCGATCTGCCCCCAGGGCGTGCGTACGGACATGCTGACGGCGGCCGGGTCGGCGGGCGAGCTCGTCCTCGCGCCGACCGCGATCGAGCCCGAGGACGTCGCCGACGCGCTCTTCGAGGGCATGGAGGCCGACCGCTTCCTGATCCTGCCGCACCCCGAGGTCGCCGAGTACTACCAGGCCCGCGCCGCCACGCCCGAACGCTGGCTCAACGGTATGAACCACATCCAGCAGAAGTGGGAAGGGGCGGCGCGGTGACCTCGATCTACGCCGCCAAGCCGTGGCTCTCCCAGCTCACTGACGCCCAGCGCGCCGACATCACCCCGCCGGCGACCGTCGTGCACTCCTTCCGTGCCGCCGTCGACCGGGCCCCCGAGCACACCGCCCTCGCCTACTTCGACGGACGCCTCAGCTACCGCGAGACCGACGCGCTCTCCGACTCCGTCGCGGGCCATCTCGCCGAGCGCGGCATCCAGCGCGGCGACCGCGTCGCGATCATGCTGCAGAACACGCCGCACTTCGTGATCGCGCTGCTGGGCGCATGGAAGGCCGGCGCCACCGTCGTCCCGCTCAACCCGATGTACAAGTCGGCCGAGGTGTCGCACGTACTGAGCGACGCCGAGGTCACCGCGCTGATCTGCTCGGACCGCGCCTGGGAGACGTATCTGCGCGAGAGCGCCGCCGCCTCGTCCGTACGTATCGCGCTCACCGCCTGCGAACTCGATCTGCAGACCAGGAACGACGCCCGCGTCCTCGGCTTCGAGCGGCTGCCGCAGGCGGACGACGCCCACGACCTGGTGGGCGTGGCCCGCGCCGGGCACACTGCCCCGGTGGACCGTGAACTCGCCGCCGCCGACGTGGCGTTGATCAGCTACACCTCGGGCACCAGTGGCACCCCCAAGGGCGCCATGAACCTCCACGGGGGCATCACCCACAACGCCGAGCGCCAGCGCACCGGTCACCCCCTGCCCGAGGGCTCCTGTTACTTCGCGCTCGCGCCCCTGTTCCACATCACCGGCATGGTCTGCGAGCTCGCCGCCTGTATCGCCAACGCCGGAACCCTGGCTCTCGCCTATCGCTTCGAGGCGGGCGTCGTCCTCGACGCCTTCGCCGAGCACCGGCCCGCCTACACCGTCGGCCCCTCCACGGCCTTCATGGCGCTCGCCGCGCAACCCACTGCCACCCGCGAGCACTTCGACTCCTTCCAGGTGATCTCCTCGGGCGGGGCCCCGGTACCGCCCGCGCTGATCGAGAAGTTCCGCGCCGGCTTCGGCCCGTACATCCGCAACGGCTACGGCCTCACCGAGTGCACCGCACCCTGCGCCTCCGTGCCGCCGGAGAAGGAGGCCCCGGTCGACCCGGCCTCCGGCACTCTCTCCGTCGGCCTGCCGGGACCGGACACCATCGTGCGGATCATCGACGAGAAGGGCCAGGAGGTGCCCTTCGGCGAGCAGGGCGAGATCGCGGTCAGCGGCCCCCAGGTCGTGCCCGGCTACTGGAGGCTGCCGGAGGCCACCGCCGAGACGTTCCCGGACGGCGAGCTGCGCACCGGAGACATCGGCTTCATGGACGCGGACGGCTGGCTCTATGTCGTCGACCGCAAGAAGGACATGATCAACGCCTCCGGCTTCAAGGTCTGGCCGCGTGAGGTCGAGGACGTCCTCTACACCCACCCGGCGGTGCGCGAGGCGGCCGTGATCGGCGTCCCCGACGACTACCGTGGGGAAACGGTCAAGGCTTACATCAGCCTGCGCCCGGGGGCCAGTGCGGAAACGGCCGAGCTCTCCGCCTACTGCGCGGAGCGGCTGGCCGCGTACAAGTACCCGCGCGTGGTTGAGATCCTGCCGGAGCTGCCGAAAACGACAAGTGGGAAGATCCTCCGGCGGGAACTGCGTTTCCCCAGGTAAGTTACTCAGTGGTACCGAGTGAGAGGCGGGTGGCGGCAATGGCCAGGACGACGGACGGGGACGGCACCCCTGTCCCGCAGAGGCTGCTTGCTGCCGCCACCCGACTCTTCGCCGAACGCGGCTACGACCGCACCTCCGTGCAGGAGATCGTCGAGGCGGCCGGCGTCACCAAGGGCGCGCTCTA
Source organism: Streptomyces sp. NPDC060064 (assembly GCF_042736455.1). Lineage (NCBI taxonomy): Bacteria > Bacillati > Actinomycetota > Actinomycetes > Kitasatosporales > Streptomycetaceae > Streptomyces > Streptomyces sp. NPDC060064. Next base: position 508 of record NZ_JBHWWF010000022.1, on the reverse strand, counting down.
CCACTACTTCGGCTCCAAGGAAGACCTGCTCCAGGAGGTCTATGCGCGGGTGCTCCGGATCCAGCAGGAGCGGCTCGACGCCTTCGCGGACGCCGACGAGCCGGTGGAGCAGCGGCTGCGCGGTGCCGCGGCCGATGTGGTCGTGACGACGATCGACAACCTCGACGACGCGGCGATCTTCTTCCGGTCCATGCACCATCTGAGCCCGGAGAAGCACAAGCAGGTGCGCGCCGAGCGCCGCCGCTACCACGAGCGGTTCCGCGCGCTGGTCGAGGAGGGTCAGCAGAGCGGGGTGTTCTCCTCGGCCACCCCCGCCGACCTGGTGGTGGACTACCACTTCGGCTCGGTCCACCATCTGTCCACCTGGTACAGCCCGGACGGTCCGCTCACTCCGCAGCAGGTCGCCGACCACCTCGCGGACATGCTGCTGCGCGCGCTGCGCCCGTAGCCGAAACCCGGGGCTCCGCCCCGGACCCGCGCCTCAATCGCCGGCGGGGCTCCTCTGGAG
>NZ_JBHWWF010000021.1:0-166737 GCF_042736455.1 Streptomyces sp. NPDC060064 | reverse complement strand
CGAGGTACGACAAACTCGCCGTCCGCTACGAAGCCACCGTGCTGGTCGCAGCCATCAACGAATGGCTTTGACCAGCACTTTCGCAACAGACCCTAGAGGACTCCCCACCTCGCTGGCCGAGGATGAACGCGAAGCGGTCCGGAAACACCAGCACTGGCTCCGGATGAGCGACTCGCATCTCTTCGATGCCCTTCTCGATCTCGCTGTCGCTGAAGGTGGAGAGCAGGGACATGTAGCGGGCGCGCACCATGCCGAGGTACTTGTCCCGGTCGATGCGCAGCTCATGCTCGACATAGCTGAGACCGGCTTCCAGCCCAGCAGCTCGCATGTGTCCCTCGATAACGGCCGGATCCGGCTGCAGTTCCTCGAAGCGTGCGAGTGCCGCCTCGAACAGCGGGTACTGGATGGTGGCCGGGAGCATCACCACCAGCAGCCAGCCTCCGGGCGCCAGTCGGTCGGCCAGGCCGCGAAGCGTGTGCGCCGGATCGGCCACGTGATGCACCGACTCTTTCAGCCACATCGCATCGAGCTGTTCGTAGGGCAGCTGCGTACGTCCTTCGGCGATGTCCTCGGCAGAAGCAACGATTGGCGTCAGGTCGGCCGGAGGCGGCGTCCCGAGCTGACTGAGCATCGCTTCGGAAGGATCGACGCACAGAATGGGATGGCGAGGCTGGAGCTGCTGGGCCACTTCCCTGGCGAACAGGCCCGTACCGGAGCCGATGTCGGCGATCCGGCCCGCAGGGCCGAGCTGCAGTGCCTCGACGATCCGGCCGGACATCCAGGGAATGTAGTCCGGACCGTAGACCCAGTGCTCGTCGTACTCGGACGCCAACTCCTTGTAGTGCCCTCGCACATCGCGCCCCTCCACGATCCCCCTCGTGCCCCTCGCGTGTGGCCGGTTGTGCCGCACTGGGCAGGTTATCGCGGGTGCTTGCGCGGCAACAGTCGGTAATTCGACGATCGTTGGACGTTGATCGACTTATCTCGGGCACATGTGAACACTGGACGTGTAGCCGTGGGATGTGACGGTGGAGGTCGTCGGAATCCCGGAATCGGAGCTCGCGGCCGACGCTGGGCCGGGATTTCGCAAGTCCGCGTAGGCAAGAGCGGGCGAGGCTGGGTGGTGGAGCGGCGTCCAGCGGGGTGTCAGTCCCAGGCCAGTTGCCCGGCCGGGTCTGGGGGCGAGGTTCCGGTATGGCGGCCTCAGCGTGGGTACTGCGATAGGTGAGGGCTGTGTTGCGGCGCTGGGTCCGGTTGTTGGCGATCGCGCGTTCGACGGCTTCACTCTGGCCGATGAGCATGACGCCGTTGCGGGCGCGGGTGACGGCGGTGTAGAGCAGGTTGCGCTGGAGAAGCATCATTCCGGCGGCGTTGACCATGGGGACGATGACGTACGGGTATTCGCTGCCCTGGGAGCGATGGACGGTCAGCGCGTAGGCATGGACCAGCTCGTCGAGGTCCGTGAAGGGGTAGGCGGCCGCCTCGCCGTCTTGGAAGGTGACGGTGAGCTGGTGGGTCTCCTGGTCGAGGGCGGTGATGGTGCCACTGCTGCCGTTGAAGACCCCGGCTTCGCCGCGATGGGGGTTGTTGCGGACTTGCTGGACTCGGTCGCCGAGCCGGAAGGCGGTCCCGCCCTGATAGTGCTGGGGCTTGCCGTCAGCCGGAGGGTTGGGCCTGTCCTGCAGGCGCGTCGACGCCCCCGAGGAGAAGACCGAAGCCCTCGCCGCAACAAAGCAGCTTCTCAACCTACTCAAGCTGATCGACCACGATCCGCTGCCCTGACCACACACACGTGGCCGGATTCCTGTCAATAGGCGCTGAACCTCATTGCGTATGCAACATGCTTTCGATACACATGAGTTCTGCGCAGTGGGGCGCGCGGGGCACTTGTGCACACAGCGACGGATGCCCGGCCGCTACGCATACGACGATTCGGGGGTGGGTGCATGAAGTTCGACATGGGCAGTACGACGCTGTCCGACCTCGGCAAGGCCACGGAGGGGTCCGGTACTGATCTGGGCACGCTGATCCGGCAGTTGATCGCGGCGGCGGAGCCGCTGGAGGGGAAGTTCAACGGGGCCGGGAAGGTCGCGTTCGACACCTTCAAGATTCATGCGGACGAGATCACTGCGGACCTGAACGGTTCGCTGCACGACATCCTTGGCGGGCAGTCCGGCATGAACACCGCGTTCGGCACCGGCGACCAGGAGCAAGAGTCCAACGCCCACCAGAGCATGGCTGGGGCGAATTTCGACGCGGCCCGGTTCTCCGGGCGATAGGGGGATTAAGTCATGGGGCAGAACCTGGACCGGCTCAGCTACGACACCGGCGCCTCCACCGAGGTGCAGGGCGGGCTGCACGGGATCGTCGGGCAGCTGGAGGCCGTGCTAGGCGATCGGGACCGTGCGGTGAAGGCCGCGATGACCGAGTTCCAGGCCGACGGGGTCTCCGACGAGTACCACGGCAAGGAAATCCGCTGGAACAAGGCGGCGCACCAGGTACGGGAGATCATCCGACTCGTACGCACGACGCTGGAGCAGAACGACGGCACGGCGCAGTCGACGCTGGCCAAGGCCAAGGCTGCGGTCGACGCCATCGGCTGACCGAATCGGCGGGCGAGGGTAACGGGGGCAGAACAGCAAATGGGGGATTGGCATGTCGGGGTGGGACATCTCGCCGTCCGGGGTCTCGTCGGTGACGTCGCTGGTCGGGCTGGCGATGGACGACGTGGCCAAGAGCGCCAAGTCGTACGGGACGAACATCGACAGCGCGGCAAGCTCGGCGGGCACGATAAGCGAGGCGTACTGCGGGCCGACGCCGACCGGTCCGATCGGGGCGGCACTGGCGCTGTTCGTCGAGAAGACGGCTGTCGATGTGCTGTTTCTCGGGGCGCGTGCGGCGAAGTCCGTGAACGGCGCGCGTGAGGCCACCGCGTACTACGTTGCTGGGGATCTTGAGCATGCCGCGAACGCGGAGCATCTCGCCCTGGCCGCGCCGGAGGTCAAACTGCCCAAGCCGGATGGCTCACAGGGCGGGAAGAAGTAGCGATGATCGAGCCGTCTGGCATACCCCAGTTCGTCGGCAACCTCGACCAGCTGGAGAAGGACGTCTCCGCGCTGCGCAGTGATGCCATCGGCGTCCGCAACGGCGGCAAGGACGTGCATTCCCGCTTTCAGGCACTGGCCGGCGTCTACAAGGCGCCCGAGGACACCCAGCTGTTCGACACCACCCGTCCGGTCATGGACAAGGCCGAGGCGTTCGCGACGAAGCTGGAGACGGTGGCCGACGCACTGGACACCTTCTCCATCGAGGCCCGGCCGCTGGCCAAGCAGCTGGCCCAGCTCAAGGCGGATGCCCTCGCGTTCGTCGACAGTGTCGCGGGCGACGACGACTGGACGTACGACGAGGACAAAATCGACCGCCATCAGAAGCTCATCGATGGCGTGAGCGCTGCGGAGAGCGCTTTTCGGGACGCCGAGCGAAGAGCCGCCAGCAAGATCTCGGCGCTCGTGGGCGGTCCGCGGTTCGTGGTCGACGACGGCAGCCACACCGTCAACGACAAGTCGGTGATGTACGGCTACGGCCTCGAAGCCCTCAAGCATGCAAAGGAACTGCCCTGGGGCACGCCCGAATCCGAATCCCACCACGCCTGGGAGGTCGGTTACTGGGCCAAGAGCTACGTGTGGGACGGGCTGGTCGTCGACAACATCTGGGGCGGCATCAAGGGCCTGGGGACCCTGGTCGGTATAGGCCCGGAAGACACCAGCGACGCCTGGGGCCACATCTGGGACATGGTCGGGGGCATCGGCCAGTACACCGCCAAACCCTACGACTGGGTCATGGACCATACGATCGGCCCGGACGAGGAGAGCGCTGACGAGCTCCGGCAGAAGCACGCTGCCAAGGATTTCGGCAAAGGCCTGGTCGCCTGGGACATGTGGGGCGAGAACCCCGCCCGCGCGTCGGCGACCGTCACCTTCAACCTCCTCACCCTCGGCGCGGGACCAGCCGCGATGGCGGCCAAGGGAGGCGAGGCCGGCGCGCTCGCCAAAGCAGCCGGTACGGCCTCCAAGGTCGGCACCTACCTCGACCCGCTCTCAGCAGGCCTCACGGTCGGGGGGAAGGCGATCAGCGCTCTGCCCAAGCTGTCCGAGGTCACGGCCGGGATCCGCAACGTCTTCGACACCACGGCGAGTTCGCAGCGCCTGCACAGCGTCATCGAACTCCCCGACGGCTCCAAAGTCCTCATCAAGGACGGCAAGTTCATCCCCGTCAACGCGGAAGGCAAGGTCAACACCACCGCTCCTCACCAGGAGAAGCCCCCCGTCGAGCGGACAGGCCCTGAAGAAGTACCGTCCCAGCGCGAGCCTGCCCTGGTCGGCGCCGGCGCCCGGGCGCCTGAGGATCCAGCCCCTGCGGGCGGAAACCTCCCGCCACAGGCCAGTCATGACGCTGCGACCAGAGGGGGCGGCAGCCATACCCCTCGCGGCCCGGGAGAGGCATCGGGCAGAGTCGGAGCCGCACACGCTGTCGGTTCCGAGACGCCCAGGTCGGGTGCTGGAACGGTCGGCAATGGCCATGCCGGTACTGGCTCCGGTAGCCACGGAAGGGGCGGACTGGACGACCTCGGCCGGACCGGCGACGACGCGACCGGCGATGGTGTGGATGGCGCGACCGGGCCGGACAGTGACATCGCCGGTGGGCACACGGAGGTCCAACGCCCCAGCTTCATACGTGAGGGAGCCAACCCTTATGGCCCTCGCGGGTCGCTCACGCTGAAGCAGATCGAGGAGATCCAGCTCTACCGGGCCAACCATGAGCCCGGATACTTCGAGCGCTACTACAGGAAGGACGGCACGCGCCGAAGCCTGGAGATCCACGACGAAAGCGGGTTCACTCCGCCTCAGCTCACCCGGCTGTCGGACGACGCCCCGTTGATTCGCGCCAGGGACGTTCCTGCGCCGCCCAAACCGCATTTCCTAGATGACGAGTACATCAGCGTGGGGGCGGACACCGTCAAGAGCAAGGCGAGGCTCCGGGTCCTGGAAGAGGCCGCGCAGACACGCCACTTCGCCGTCGAGTGGGACAACAAGGTCGCGGACTGGAAGGCAGAGACCGGCAGGGCCCACGAAATCCAAGGCACCGTCGATTCGGCCGCGCAGTGGGGAGAAGCCAGGGGGACGTACAAGGAATCCCACACCGCGATGGGCGAAGCAACGGAGAAATTCGGTGAGAAGGCAGCGGAACATCACTACATCGCCGAGCGCTACGCGGACTTCGAGAAGGAGACCCTCCTCGGGCCCAAGAACGGCAATGACCAGTTCGACCAGGTGTGGAAGCACGAGGACGGCCGAGTGGTCGTCATCGAGGCCAAGAGCAGTCCTGGCACCGAGCTCGGCAGGCGCACCCTTCCGGATGGTAGGCAAGTGTCCCAGGGAAGCCGGGAGTACTTTTCCGACATCCTCGCCGCCATGGAAAAGCGAGGTGAATTCGAGCTCGTAGATTCCCTGGAAAAGGCGCTCAAGGAGGGCAAACTGGAATACGTTGTCGTCAAGGGGGAGAGGAACACGGGAACGTATACTGGCTATCAGTATCGACGGTTCGACATCAGCAAGGGGACCCTTCCGTGACTGTGACTGTTGCCCGGCATGGTGCGCCAGGACCCGACGCCGAGCGATTCGCGGAGCGGCTGGGCCGGCGAGTGGCCAGCCGAATCGACGATCTCGAAGAGTCAGCGGACATGATCGACTTCGCGTTCAGCACAGCTGTCATGGCGTTGCGCGCTCGCTGCATCGTCGATCCACGAGCGGCGGCGGCGGAGACGTGGGAGGCCGCAGTCAAGGCGATGCAGCTGGGCTCGGCGCTGTTCGCCGTGACGAGTGCGAGCGAGGGCACCGTCGAGTGCCGTATCGACCGGAAGATGCGGACCCTTCCGGCTATCGGACCACGGTCGTTCGCCGACGCGGGGAACTGGCTGACGGCATTCTGGCTGGCAGTCGTCTGCCGTGAGCAGCAGAGGATGACGCAGCTGTGCGAGATTCCGCTGGAGCGGCTGCGTTCGCCGGAGGGGCAGTACGACGAGTACATCTACTACTGGGTGGACACTCTGCAGACGTACTGGCTGCAGCGGCCGGGGCTAGTGGAGAAGCTCACCGCCGCGTTCCAGGTGTCGGATCCCGCTGTGGCGCGGGTCGCCCCGCGGGACATGCTGCAGGGTCTGCTCTATCCGCCGATCAACCTCTTCTACCACTTCGTGCGCAAGGACGAGGAGGGCTTCAGTCCGGCCCTGGTGGAGGCACTGAAGCTGCACAAGGCGTACTGGACCTTGGACGAGGACCGGGAGGCGGACCTCGACGGCACCATCGCCCTCGGCCCTCTCGCCATCGCCTGCCTCGCCCACGACGGCGGAATCCCCATCCAGGTCGAGTCCGAGTACCTGCCCAAGCACCTGCTCCAGCACGGCTGGCTCGGTGAGTTCCCCACCTGAGGCGCACGTGACGGCAATCGCTCCCTCGGCCCTCTCGCCATCGCCTGCATAGCCTACGATGCCGGATTTGCCGTTGAGGTCGGGTCCGAGCGCCTGCCCAAGTACCTGCTGGAGCGTAGCTGGCCAGGCGAGTTCGAGACATGACAGTCGATCAGCACGAGGTAGGTGATGGGTAGTGGTGGCGGCGCAGGATTATGACAGCCAGTTGCTGGAGTCTGTGTCGGTGCGGCGCCGCCGGTTGCGGGACGCGTTGTTGTTCGGCGGGCAGCGGCAGCGCCGTACGTTGGATGAGCGGCTCGGCAAGGCATTTGCCGGGATTGTGATCGCGGCTGTGCTGTGTGCGGGGTGTGTGGGGTGGTCGTTCGTTTCGCATCGGCTCATCGGGAAGAGTCCGTACGGGCCCTCGGTGCAGCAGACTTCCGCGCCCAGTAAGGCTTCTTCTTCTCGATGATAGGTTCGAACGCGTGATATCTGCGGGATCGTTGAACCGTACAGCGTTGAGTCGGGTCACTCTGGTCGGCGAGCGGCGGCGGGTGGATCTCGTACTGCCTTCCCGGGAGCCGGTCGGTCTGCTGCTGCCCGAAGTGATCCGGGTCCTGGACGATCAGACCTCGGCCCGGCCGCAGTTGCGGCATCTGGTGAGGGCGGACGGTTCGGCGCTGGCCGATGACGCCACGCTGGAGTCGGCGGGTGTGCCAGATGGTGCGGTGCTGCGGCTGGTGCGGGCGGAGGATGCGCCGTCGGCGCCAGTCGTGCATGACATCACCGATGAGGCCGCGGATGATCTGGATGTACGAGCCTGGCGGTGGCGGCCCGCGGCGCGGCGGGTGGTGGCCGGAACGGCTGCCGTGCTGTGGGCGCTGGCCGCCGGTGTGCTGGCCCGAGGTGAGCTCAGACTGTCGGCTGTGGGTGGCGTACTCGTGGCCGTCGCCACTGTGGCTGCGCTGGTCGGGGCCCTGCTGGGGAAGGCCGGTCGGGGCGCACTGGCCACCCCTCTCCTTGTCATGGGCGGGGCCCTCGGGGTGCTCGGCGCTTGGACCCTCGCAGACGCGCACGGCTGGCAGGGCGGGTTGCGGCTCGCGGGCGTGGCCGGGTCTGTGGCTGTGGCGTTGCTGCTGCTCGGCTGGGTCTCGCCGCTCGGGCGGGGCGGGATTGCCGGCGCCGGAGCGGTGACCGTGACCACGGTCTGCTGGGAAATCGCCCTCGCGGCGCAGTCGGGAGCCGGAACAGCCATGGGGCAGGCACGCACAGGTGCGGTGCTCGCTGTCGTGTCGGCGGCGGTGCTGGGATTGTTGCCCCGGCTCGCGTTGATGTCTTCGGGGTTGTCGGGGCTGGATGACCGGCGTTCGGGCGGGGCTTCGGTGAGCCGGTATGAGGTGTCGACCGCGCTGGCAGCCACCCATCGCGGGCTGGCACTCGCCACCATTGTCCTGGCGGTCTCTGCGGCCATGGCCGGGGTTCTGGTGCTGCGCGAGCCGACCGTGTGGACGGTTTCGCTCGCGGTGGTCCTCGGTGTCGTACTGGCGCTGCGGGCACGGGCGTTCCCGCTGGTCGCCGAGGTGGTGGCGCTGCTGGCGGCCGCGGCTGCGGTGACCGGGCGGCTGGCCTGGGTGTGGCTGGAGCATTCCGGGACAGTGGGGGCCCTGGTACTTCTGGTGGCGCTGGTCGTCATGCCGCTAGTCCTGCTGTCCGTGCAGCCGGCCGAGCATGTACGGGTGCGGCTGCGGCGGTTCTGGGATGCGGTGGAGTCGGTCGGCGTGATCGCTCTGTTCCCGCTGCTGCTCGGGGCGTTCGGTGTGTACGGGCGTCTGCTCGGCACCTTCGAGTAGGGGGTCGGGCATGGGGCAGGGCGACTGGCAGCGGGATTTGGTGCGGGAGCTGGAGCAGCAGACAGCCCCCGTGATGCCCGCCGCAGGGGGCCCGGCAGAGAGCGCGGGACCGGAAGTCGGGGCCGCCGTGCCGCCTCTGTCACCCGAACCCGTATCGGGACCGGCCCAGGCACGGCCCGCGCATCGCACGCCTGACCCGAGCACCCCATCACCTGCGCCGCGCGCCTCCTCGGCGCCCCGGCTCCCGATGACCACCCCCGAGTCCGTACCGACCGTGGATCCGCGGCTGGCCATTGCCCTGGGCCGCGCCCAGCACGGGGATTCACTGACCCGCCGCACCGGGCGCTCGCTGCGCAAGCTCGCCGCGTCCGCCTCCCAGGATGTGACCGCCCGGTCGCACCTTGCCCGGGAGATCCAGCAGCCGGTGACAACCGGGCGGGTCATCGCCGTCACCGCGATCCGCGGCGGGGTCGGCAAGACCACCGCCTCCGCGCTGCTTGCCCGTACCTTCAACCACTACCGGCACGACCCCGTCCTCGCCCTGGAGGCGGACGCAGCGCTCGGCACCTTGCCGGTGCGGCTCGGGGCCGAGTCGGTGCGCTGGTCGTGCCGGGAGCTCGCGGAAATCCTCACCCCGGCCATGCAGTTGACCGACATCACCGGGTACCTGGTCCCGGTGGCAGACGGGGGGTGGCTGCTGCCCGCGAGCCAGGGGCGCGTCGGCGCACCGCTGGACATGCCGACGTACCGGACGGTGACCCTCGCCTTGCGACGCTACTTCGCGGTGACGGTGGTGGACTGCGAGAGCCTGCCGGGGGAGGTGGCCCGCACCGCGATGGATACCGCGCACGCGCGGATCGTGGTCGCCCCGATGACCGCGGAAGGCGTCGGCGGCACCCGCCTGGTGCTCGACTGGCTGGCCCAGCTGCCGCACTCGGCGCTCGCCACCACAGTGGTCGCCCTCACCTCCCACTCTCCGGACATGACGCTTGATCTCAAGGCGGCCACCGCCCATCTGCGGGAGACCGGCGTCACGGTCGTGCCGCTGCCCTATGACCGGCATCTGGCCCAGGGAGGCCCCATCCACACCGCACAACTGGGCGAGGCCGTCCGGCAGTCAGCCATGCGACTGGCCGCCGAGGCGATGGAACGGGCGGTACGCGTGCGATGACCCAGCAGCTCATCCACCGCCCGGCCCGCTCCACCCGCCCCCTCGCCCCGCCCCACGCCCGTACGGTCGAGCCGCCGCCCAACCTTCCCGAGGGCAAGATCGGCACCCCCGCGACCGCGCTGCTGCCGATGGCTGGTGTCCTCAGCTCGGTCGTGATGATGACCGTGATCCGCAACAGCCAGTTCGCCGGCCTGGGCGCCATCGTCCTCATCGTCGCGCTGCTCGGTGCCGTGGCGCTGTTTCTGTCCCAGCGCGGCAAGGCCCAGCGCACCCGCCGCACCCAGCGCGAGCGCTACCTCGAATACCTGGAGGAGCAGCGCGAGGAACTCGGGGGTATCGAGTGCGAGTTGAGGCGGCAGGCGCGGCTGCTCAATCCACCACCGCAGGCCTTGTACGACCTGGTGCAGGATCCGGCACGGCTGTGGGAGCGGCGTCGAAGCGATTCCGATTTCCTGCGGGTGCGTATCGGCACCGGGAACGTGCTCACCCAGGAGTTGTCGGTGGGGCGCAACAGCACCGGGGGTGTCCTCACCCCGCCGGATCCGTTCATGCTGAACGAGGCGCGGGCCCTGGTGGCCCGGTTCACCACAACCACCGACTTCCCCCTGACCGTCCCCCTGGACCGGGCCGGGAATGTCAGCGTCGTCGGGGACCGGGAGGGCGTGCTGCGCGTCGCCCGCGCCCTGCTGATCCAGGCCGCCGTCACCCACGCGCCCGACGACTTGGCACTCGCGCTCGGCGTGCCCGGCGAGCGGCTTGAGGAGTGGGAGTGGGTCAAGTGGCTGCCCCACATCCTGGATACGCAGACGAACGACGGGCCGGTCGCGGCGCGCCGTATCGCACCGAGTCTGCCGCAGCTGGCGCGGTTCATCGGACCGGATCTGCGGCAGCGCGCCTCGTACGCGGCCGAGGTCCGGCGCGGGCTGTCCGACAGAAACGCGCTCGCGCTCATCGACCGGCTCCTGGTCGTCAGCGACGAGTACGGGCAGAACGCCGATGAACTGCCCCGCCCCGACGTGGCAGTTGGCCTCACGGACATGGGTGTGACCGTGCTGCATCTGCTGGAGCATCAGGTGCACGAACCCGACCAGGTGGCGGTGCGGATCACGGTCGACGGCGACCAGGTCGTGGTCGAGGACCTGCGTACCCCCGATGCCCCCACCACCTCCGGAACGTCGGACAACATCGGCACCGCCGGGGCCGAGGGCATCGCCCGGATGCTGGCCCCCCTGCGTCTGTCAGCCGAGTCAGTGGCCGAGGGCACCCCGGTGTCCGGCCCCATCGACTTCCCCGCCCTGCTCGGCATCGACGACCCGGCCGCCCTCGACCTTGACCGGCTCTGGGCGCCCCGCAGCGAACGCGACTTCCTGCGCGTACCCATCGGCCTCAACGACCGCCACGAACCGGTACTGCTGGACCTGAAAGAGTCCTCAGAACTCGGCATGGGCCCGCACGGCCTGTGCGTCGGCGCGACCGGCTCCGGCAAAAGCGAACTCCTGCGCACCCTGGTCCTGGCCCTGATCGCCGCCCACCCGCCGGAGGATCTTGCGATGGTCCTGGTCGACTACAAGGGCGGCGCGACCTTTGCCCCCTTCGCCGGCCTGCCCCACGTCGCCGGAGTGATCACCAACCTGGAGAACCAGGCCGGGCTCGTCGAACGCGTCCACACCAGCCTCGCCGGCGAGGTCAAGCGCCGCCAGCAAGTACTCAAGGACGCCGGCAATGTCGCCGACATCGGACACTACGCAGCCTTGCGCGCCCAGCGCCCCGAACTGGAGCCGCTCCCACACCTGTTCGTCGTCATCGACGAGTTCGGCGAACTCCTCACCGCCAAACCCGACTTCATCGACCTGTTCCTCTCCATCGGCCGCATCGGACGCTCCATCGGCGTACACCTGCTCCTGTCCAGCCAGCGCATCGAGGGCGGCAAGCTCAAGGGCCTGGACACCTACCTCTCCTACCGGCTCGGCCTGCGCACCTTCTCCGCCGATGAGTCCCGCACGGTCCTGGAGACCACAGACGCCTTCCACCTGCCGCCACTGCCGGGCTTCGGCTACCTCAAGGTCGACACCTCGACATACGAACGCTTCAAGGCGGGTTACGTCTCCGGCGCCTACCGAGGACCTGCCCTGCCCGAATCTGCGGAAGAGCGACCGCTCGCCCTGCCCTATCCCGCCTTCAACTCCCCCACGCAGGCGGACGCTTCGGATGCAGCGGTCGACGCGCCCGCGATGCGAGAACGCGAGACCGGACCGACCGTGATGTCGACCCTGGTCGACCAACTTCGCGACGCCGCCGAGCCGGTACGCCGCATCTGGCTGCCCCCGCTGCCGCACGCGATCTCCCTGGACGCGGCCGCAGGCCCCCTTGACGTTTCCGAACGCGGCATGCAGCTGACCCGCCGGGCGGGCACCATGCGAGTACCCCTGGGGCTGCTCGACGATCCAGGCCGCCAGTCGCAGGGCCAGTGGATCCTCGACCTCACCGTGGCCGGTGGCCACATAGCGGTCATCGGCGGCCCGCAGTCCGGCAAGACCACCCTGCTGCGCACCCTCGCGCTCTCCCTGTCCCTCACCCACACAGCGACCGAAGTCGCTCTCTACGGACTGGACCTGTCGGGAGGCGGGCTTGCCGCCCTGGCGGGTCTGCCGCATGTGGGCGGCATCGCCGGCCGCGCCGACCGCGAACGCGCGGCCCGCACCGTCGCCGAGGTCCGCGCCATGCTGAGCGCCCGTGAAGAAGCCTTCCGCACGCACAGCATCGACTCCCTCGACCAGCTCCGCCACCTGCGCGCCCAGGGCGGACTTCCCGAGCTCGGCGCCACCGACATCGTCCTGTTCATCGACGGATTCGGTGCTCTGCGCGACGAGTTCGCGGATCTCGACGACGCGGTGGTGGATCTCCTCAAGCGCGGCAGCGGCTACGGCATCCACATCGTCGCGGGCATGCTCCGCTGGAACGACGTCCGCATCGCCTCCCAGTCCCTGTTCGGCACCCAGCTGGAGCTCCGGCTCAACGACCCGACCGACTCCTCCATCGACCGTAAACTCTCCGAGACCCTCAGCCCCGACACCCCCGGCCGCGCCCTCACCGGTGGCAAACTCTTCGCCCAGGCCGCCCTGCCCCGCATCGATACCGTCCCCACCGCCGACGGCCTCGGCCCGGCACTGGAAGACGCGGCCCGCACCATTCGCGCCACCTGGAACGGCCACCTCGCCGCCCCCGTACGGGTATTGCCCACCCACTTGCCCGCACAGCGACTCCCGTCGGTGGCCGCCGAGCCGAAGAAGATCCCGATCGGCGTCGACCAGGACACCCTCGCACCCGTCCTGCTGGACCTGTTCGAGCAGGACCAGCACCTGCTGATCCTCGGCGACAACGAATGCGGCAAGACCAACCTGCTGGGGCTCATAGCCCGGCAATTCACCGCCCGCTACAGCGAAGACGAACTGGTCTTCGCCGTCTTCGACCCACGCCGGGGACTGCGCGCCGTCGTCCCCGAGCCGTATCGCGGCGGTTACGCCCACAACGCGAAACTCGCCGCGGCGCTGGCCACCGGCATCGCCGCCGAACTGGAAAAGCGGCTGCCGGACGGGAGCGTGGACTTCGACGCGCTGGCAGACCACTCAGGCTTCACCGGCCCCCGCATCGTGATCCTCGTCGACGACTACGACATCCTCACCACCGCCGGCCAGCAGCCGCTGGCCCCGTTCCTGCCCTACATCTCCTCCGCCCAGGACATCGGCCTGCACTTCGTCGTCGCCCGCCGCACCGCCGGCTCCTCCCGCGCCCTGTACGAACCGTTCCTCACCGCCCTGCGCGAGACCGGCACCGCGGCCCTGGTCATGACCGGGGACCGCACCGAGGGCCAGCTCTTCCCCGGCCTGTACGCATCCGCCCAGCCGCCGGGCCGCGGTGTGCTGGTCCGCCGCGGCCGCCCCCACCAGCTCATCCAGACCGCTCTCGCAGACCAGGAACCCACTCTGTGACCAAGGACGTCATCGCCCTCACGCCCACGATGCCGGATATCCGTACGTTGCTTGCGGGTCTCTACGCGGGCGGCCCCGACGTGCGGGTGGACTCCGCGGGCGACGGCGCGGTCGTCCAGCTCCGCGCACCCGGCGGACATCCCCTCATCTCAGTGGAGGCCCCCATCTTCGTCCAGGTCCCCGGCGAGGCCTCACGCCTCCTCGGCACGGCCATCGATGACGCCCAAGGTCCGTTCTGGTGGACCGAGACGCGGTCCACCACCGCCGTCCCCGACGCCGAATCCCTCGCCCGCGCCTTCGCCGGCCGACTCGTCTCCGTCCTGGGCGGCACCACTTGGCCCCCCGGCCCCGTGACCACTGATGTCGTCCCGCTCACCTCCGACAACGCCCAAGCCCCGGCAACGGACACCTCGCCTCCTGGCATTGACGTCCTCACCGATCAGGCTGCCGTGGTCATCCAGGACCGGCCCGTCGTCGCCATGAGCAGCTGGCTCTCCGACGCCCTGCGCACCGCGGCCACCACCAACCGCGCGCTGCAGATCGTCACCCCCCACACGACTCGACTCACCGTCCCCACCCGCACCGCACTCCAGGGCCACCCCAACCGCTGGATCGTCCAGGACCCCGAGCATGGCTACTACGACGGCCTCTCCGGCGCCGCACTCCGCTGGCACAACGGCGCCTTCACCCCCATCCGTACGCATCCCGGCCCGGTCCCCGCCTTCACCGAGCAGCCCGTGTCCGGTGACCGCCAGCTGATCGTCTCCCTGCGCACACAGCACGCCCCGGACGCGGGCCTGCTGCTGGGCGGCGCCCTGGAAACCACCTGGCAACACCTCACCGGCGCGCCCCCGACAGGCTGGAGCACCGCCGAACCCGTCAACCTCCCCTGGTCAACACGCCAGCTGACCGACCTGGCCCGCACCCGGGCCCCCCGCCCGACCTGGCTGATCGCCGTCGGCCACCCCGACCGCCCCGCCATCGCCACCCAGCGCATCACCCGCACCACCGCCGGAGTCGAAGAAGACATCACCCTCGCCCTCGGCTACGGCCCCGTCGAAACTCCGCCCCTCGACACCATCCAGCCCCTCGCCGAGGCGCTCGTGAGCAGGCACAACCTGACCTCGATGCTCACCTCCCTCCGCCCGGGGCGCCGCGACCTCACTGTCCCCCCGCACTTCGAGAAGCCACCGGTCCCGGTCACCTTCACTCTGGGCGCCGGTCCCGTCAGCGACATCGGGTTCGCCCACGCCAGTCGCCCACCTCTGAACCTGCACCCCATACAGCTCGGCCCCACCGCAGCGCCCGCCCTGCACTACCCCCTCGGCGACAGCGCGACCACCTGGGGCGCCCTCCAACAGCTCACGACCCACCTCACGGCCGCCCGGGAGAAGTGACAGGATTCTGGAGTCCCTCACCCGCCGCGATCGACGAAGCAACGGCCACGCACACCCATCGCTCCGGGGCCAACCGGCACCGGCCGGGACCGCCGCTCAGCCCGTCCCCCGGCCCGAGTGATCAGTCAGCGCCGTAGACCCGACCAGGCACATCTTGCGGTCGCGATCAGACAACGCGCGTCTTAGGAAGATGCGTCGCCATCTGCACGACCGGCGAATCTCCGCAGGTCACGGCGGATGCGGCACGACCAGCCCTTGACGGCGGCTCCCGCCAGGGACTCGAACCTGCGGCCAAGCGCTGACGGCCTACCGATTGAGCCGAACGACCGTCCGGATCACGAGCTGCCCACCCCCGACCACCGGCTCCCCCCGTTCCCATGTTCCGTGTCCCCCGCCGGGGATTCGCACCTGCGTGGACGCACGACCAACACTTCCCCTCGCCCAGACTCCGGTCGGCAACTACGGCAGAGCCAGCTCCAATTCGGCGCTGAGTGGCGCGATCCGTGGGCTCCCGGTACAAGTCCCCCCTCGGACACCATCACATTGCGGGATATGCGGATCGTGACTTACTCGTCACGATCCGCTTCTGCGTTGTGCCGCCGGTCGGCTGTAGCGGGC
The DNA here is from genome assembly GCF_042736455.1 of Streptomyces sp. NPDC060064. Classification (NCBI taxonomy): domain Bacteria; kingdom Bacillati; phylum Actinomycetota; class Actinomycetes; order Kitasatosporales; family Streptomycetaceae; genus Streptomyces; species Streptomyces sp. NPDC060064. The sequence continues at coordinate 151,246 of NZ_JBHWWF010000021.1, read as the reverse complement.
TGGTGCAAAGCATCTGCAAGCGGTTCAACTGATCGATACGGTGATCCCTCGTATGCCGAGGGAGGGGCGCACATGCGTGCAGACACGGTCGATCTCAAGCGGATTTTCGGCAGGGACATCCGGTACATGGTCCCCCTGTTCCAGCGTCCGTACGTCTGGAACAGGGACGACAACTGGACCGCGCTCTGGGAGGACATCCGCCGCACAGCGGAACACGCTGAGCTGGCGGCCGAGACGGGGGACGCCGTTTTTCCGCACTTCCTCGGGGCCGTCGTCTTCGATGAGATCCCCTACCTGTCATCGAATCTCGAAGCCCGTCAGGTCATCGACGGACAGCAGCGGCTGACGACCCTTCAATTATTCGTGTGTGCCCTCAGGCTGGTGGCCCAGGAGCTGAAGCACGACCGTTCCGTACGCCTCCTCAGCAAGTTCCTCGAGAACGACCAGGATCTGTACGACAGCGTCAAGGACCCCGACCACCGGTTCAAGGTGTGGCCCACAAACGCCGACCGGGACGAATTCCGCTCGGTCATGCGCGGAGATGGCGGCACGGGCCGCCTGGCCGGAGCGGTGCTCTACTTCCAGCAGGGCATCAGCAGCTGGGTCGCGGAAGTCTCCCGACCCGAGGAGCGGATCGACGGCCTCGTGCAGACCCTGCGCGAACATCTGCGTCTTGTCATCATTGATCTTGAGGAACACGATGACGCCCAGGTGGTCTTCGAGACGCTCAACAGCCGCGGCACGCCGTTGGAACACGCGGACCTGGTGAAGAACCTGCTCTTTCGCGAGGCAGAACATGGTGGTGCCGACGTACACCGCCTCTACGACTCGTACTGGGCGCCGTTCGACCAGGACGAGTGGCGGACCGACCAGACCACCGGACGGATCACCCGCAGCCGGCTTGATGTCTTCCTCACCCACTGGCTGAGCATGCGCACGCAGCGGGAGTTCACATTCCCGGCCCTGTTCAAGGAGTTCGAGCGCTGGCAGCGCACTCGCAAGGGGGCTGTCGAGGACATCTTTGCCGAACTGTCGCGCTATGCGGGCATCTACGACGAGCTCGATTCCCACACCCCGCACGGGGTCGAGGGCCGATTTCTCTACCGCATGAAGGTCATGCAGGTCTCCACGCCCATGCCGCTGCTCCTCTGCCTGTACGGACTCGGTGACCAGCTCTCCGTACCGCGCCGGCGACGGGCTGTTCGGGCCCTCGACAGCTATCTGGTGAGACGCGCTGTCCTCAACCTCAGCAACAAGGACTACAACCACGTCTTCCGGGAGCTTGTGACGGCGGCGTCTCTGCAGCCGGAACGGGCGGACGAAGCCATCGTCAAGACGCTGGCAGGCATGCAGGGCCACCACCGGCAGTGGCCGTCGGACGAGGCCTTCCAGTCCGTCCTCGAAAACGATCCGATCTATGCGCGCCTGTACCGGCACCGTGTCCGCATCCTCCTTGAGGCGCTGGAGGATGCGCTGCGTTCGGATCTGACGGAACAGCTCACCGTGCCGAACGGGGAACACTTCGGCGCCAAGCTCACCATCGAGCACGTCATGCCACAGAGTTGGCAGGACCACTGGCCCATCAGCGACGACAGCACCGAGGGGTGGGCGGTTCGTGATGAGCTCGTTCACACCCTGGGCAACCTCACCCTCGCCACCGGCAAGCTCAATCCGGCACTCGGCAACATGGGATGGGACGACAAGCGGAACTGGCTCAGCGAGCACAGCCTGCTGCGGCTCACTCACGGCACTTTGCTCACTCCGCCGCCCGGCGCCGCCAAGGAGCATTGGGGGCAAGGGTGGGACGAACAACTCATCCGGCAGCGAGGCCACTACCTCGCGGGGATCGCGCGTCGGGTCTGGCCGTCGGCGGCTGAACTGCTCGCCGAGGACGGCATCAGTGAGTAGGGGAGCCCCTGACGCGGTTGTGGGTGTCCACTGGCCGGCATCTCTCACGACGGCCCGTCTGGTTCTGCGTCCCATCGAGACCTCTGATGTGCCGGCTATCTCGCGTCTGTGGACGGATCCAGAGGTGCGCCGCCATCTCGGCGGGCCCGTAGCCGAGGACGAAGTCCGCGTCCGCGAGCAGCGCTGCGTCGCTGCCCCAGGTGCGTTCAGCGTGGTGCGGCGTGCGGACGGCGTCGTCGTCGGACTGGTGACAGTGCAGCCAGGAGCACGGGACGGCCGGACGGAGGTCTCGTATCAACTGCTCCCGGAGTACTGGGGCTGTGGTTATGCCCACGAAGCGGTGGCCGCCTCCGTCGACTGGGCGCTGGACGAGGTGCCTTCGGTCGCCGCCACTGTGGTGGCGGTGACCCAGGAGGCCAACCGCCGCTCCCGGCGGTTGCTCGAAGGACTCGGCGCCGTCCTGGTCGACACGTTCGTCGAATGGGGTGAACAGCAGGTGCTGTACGTCCTCGAGAGGCAGAGCATGCCCGCCGCCGACTGACCCGCGAGGGCTGAGGCGGCCGGGCCGACGACCGTTCTCAGGCAGGTCTCTGTTCACGCAGGGAAGGACGTCGGCCAAGGCCGCTTCGGCGTCCTGTACCGAACGCTCGACCGCGCCGACTCAGGTGCCTGGCTTACGGGGAGGGGTCTCCTGGCCGCCGGCCGTGATCCGGTGGCCTGGGGTATGGGCGACGAACAGCAGGCACCGTTCGGACATCATGTCCGCCTCGTGCTGAAGCTGGCCCACATCGACCGGGGTGACCGCACGCGGGAAGGGCAAGACTCCGTCGTCGACGCCGATGACAGGCGGCGATCCGGCGAGGGCACTGCCTCACCGACGTTGGGTCCGGCTCCTACGCGACCTCGGGGTTGAGCGTGTCGAAGTAGACGCAGTCGGTGCTCGGGTCGAAGTGGAACTGTCCCTGGTAGGCCGACTTGGTGATGTGCTGGTCATAGCGGGGGCTGCTCATCCACTCAGGGTGCTCAGGAAGGAATTGCGCCAGCGCCTCGGGCACCTTCGACGGGCCGCCGAGAGCAAAGCCGTACGCCGGACTCCTGACGATCGATGTGGCTGCGCCTGCCGGCAGCTGAGCGATTCCGACAACCCGGATCTGAGGATCTTGGTTGGGGATGGGCTCACGTCCGGAGTCGTTCGGGTTGTAGCCGAGCCAATGTGGATCGGAGAGCTGCCCGACGGCACGGAATCGACGCAGCAGGGGTTCAGCGTCTTTGCGCACTCTCTGGCGATCAGGGACGGGCGAGTCACCGCTGGCCGCATAGACGCCAGTCCCGCCGCCCAGCACAGCCACCCCACTCAGGACGAACAACGTGCGGCGGCTCAGAAAGCTTGGTCTGGTCACTCGCGTTGCCCCCTTGTCCGGAGGACGGATCTTATCCCGTCACCCAATCCTCAACCCGGGGACGAACAGATCAGCAGCCCCATCAGGCGCCGCTCTCCCCGGCGAGGCCGTCAAGCCTGTCCAGTTCGTCCAGCACGAGGGCGGCATGCTGCGCGGGGTCCGGGACCGGGTGCAGCAGCGCCCGTACTTCTCCCGAGCGGTCGAGGACAACGGCGGCCCTGGAGAACAGGATCCGGTCGCCCACCTGGACCTCGGGCACCCCCACCGCGCGGCCGAGCGTCAGTTGGCTGTCACCGACGAGCGGATAGCCGAGGTCGCGCTCCTTTGCGAAGGCGGACAAATGGCCCGGTGTGTGAGCACTGACGCCGAGTACACGGGCGTCGGCCCGTGCGAAACGCGCCGAAGCGTCGCGCACGGAGCACAGCCCGGTCGTGCAGCCGGCCAGCTCAGGGAGCACCTCTCCGATGCCCGGCTCTGTGATGAAGAACAACACGGTCCACCTGTGATCCGGTGAGGGAACAGCAACTGAGCCTTCGGAGGTCTCGACGATGTGGTCCATGAAGGTCCTTGCCGGTGGTTGTTCGGATGGCGAAACGGAATCAGACCGTCTCCGCCTGCTGCCCAGGTTCTCAGGGGTGAGCATGCAGTGCCGGTTGGATGTCCCGTTCGAATCCGGACCATAAACGACAAGATCAGCGCGTGTACAGCGCGTCGATGTCCGCCGCGTACGCCCCTGCGATCGCCCGCCGTTTGAGCTTCAGCGTGGGTGTCATCAGACCGGCGTCCAGACTGAATTCGTTCGGCAGGATCCGGAACGCCCGGATGGACTCCGCCCTCGAAACCCGGGTGTTGGCCCGCGAGACCGCCCGCTGGATCTGCGCCCGCAGGTCCTCGTCGTCCGTCATCGCCGTCATGTCCGACGGCTGCTTCCCCTTCAGCGCCTGCCAGTGCGCCAGCGCCTCGGGGTCCACCGTGATGAGTGCCGCGATGTACGGCTGGTCGTCGCCCACGATCAGACACTGCGAGATCAGCGGATGGTGGCGCAGCTGCTCCTCCAGGGGCAACGGGGCCACGCTCTTGCCGCCGCTGGTGATGATGACGTCCTTCTTGCGCCCCGTGATGACGAGGTAGCCCTCGTCGTCGAGGTGGCCCGTGTCGCCGGTGGCGAACCACCCGTCGCGCAGCACCGCTTCGGTGGCCTTGGGGTTGTTGAGGTAGCCGGCGAAGACCGTGTCGCCGCGTACCCACACCTCGCCGTCAGTCGCGATGTGTACCGCACAGCCCGGAATCGGCCGGCCCACCGTGCCGAATCTGACCGCTCCCGGCGGCTGGGCCGTGATCCCGCCCGCGGTCTCCGTGAGGCCGTACCCGTCGTACACGGTGACGCCCATGCCCGCGAAGAACAGCCCCAGCTCCCTCCGCAGCGTCGAGCCGCCGGACACCGCGTTGCGTACCTGGCCGCCCAGTACGGCGCGCAGCTTGCTGTACACCAGGTGGTCGTAAACGGAGTGCAGGACCTTCAGGGTCGGGCTCGGGCCGTGGCCCGAGCCGATGGAGTGGCGTTCCACGGCCTCGGCGTAGCGCACCGCGACGGCCGCGGCCTTGTCGAAGAGGCTGACGCGACCCGCATCCTCGGCGGCGCGGCGGGCCTTGTGGAAGATCTTCTCGAAGATGTACGGCACGGCGAAGAGGAACGTGGGCTGGAAGGACGCCAGGGCGGGGAGCAGCGTCTCGGGCGTCAGATCCGGCTGGTGGCCGAGGCGGACGCCGCCACGCAGACAGGCGACCACGACCATCAGTCCGTAAATATGGGCCACGGGGAGGAAGTTGAGGATCGCCGGCTGCACACCCGGCTCGGCGATGATCCCGCCCCAGCCCTCGAGGAGGATGTCGCATTCGGCGGCGAGATTGGCGTGGGTGATGAGGCAGCCCTTGGGCGTTCCGGTGGTGCCGGAGGTGTAGCAGATCGCGGCGACCTGGTCCGGCAGTACGGCGGCGCGGTGACGGTGGATCAGGTCGTCGTCCGTACCGAGGCCCTGGTGGATCAGGGCCGGCACACAGCCCAGGTCCATCTGCCAGATCGCGGACAGCTGGATCTCCGCGTCGGATGCCGCCGCCACGGTCATCGCATGGTTCTCGTGCTCGACCACGATGGCCCGGACCTGGGCGTCGTAAAGGATCCAGCGCACCTGCTCGATGGACGACGTGGGGTAGACCGGAACGATCTCTGCGCCGACGGACCACAGGGCGTATGCCAGCACCGTCCACTCGTAGCGCGTACGGGACATCAGCGCGACCCGGTCGCCGAACCGGATGCCGTTGGCCAGGAATCCCTTTGCCACGGACAGGACTTCGTCGCGGAACTGCTCTGCGGTCGTCGGTTCCCAGTCGTCCGACCGTGTCGACGCCCGGCGGGAGAACTGCACCAGGGAGGGGTCGTGCTCAGCGGTTTCGTAGACCGAGTCGGCGAGACTCCCCGACCGCGGAGGTTCGGTACGGCGCGGAGGACCGATACCCGGCATTTGGCGTCTCCCTTCCCCGAGTTGGGGCGCCGCACTGTTCAACTCAGGGAGCGAAAGGTACCTGTCGGAAGCACTTTTGCCTAGTTTCGGGGCACATCAAGCGTCAGCCGGCGGTCGGCTCCTGGACCCTGACGCGCCACAGCCACCGTATGTCCCGTCCGAAGGACCAGATCAGCAGCATCAGCGCCATGAGGACCGCCGCGAATGCCGGCAGAGGCGGGAGGATTCCCGCGCCGGCCACCAGCAGCACGATCCCTTGCAGCGCGGCCACCGTCTTACGGGCCGTGCTCGGGGGCAGCGGCCCGTACGACAGCCACGGCATCACCCGGGCCGCCGCCACGAAGGCGTACCGCAGGGCGCCGATCAGCAGCACCCATGGGCCCATCGAGGTGGCGACATAGATGCTGAGCACCAGGATGAGGAACGCGTCGACCTCCATGTCGAAGCGTGCCCCCAGGGCGGACGACGTGCCGGTGCGCCGGGCGACCTTGCCGTCGACCGCGTCGAGGATCAGCGCCACCGTCGTGAGAGCGACCAGGACCGTGACCGGCGGCGGACTCTCGAAGGAGTCCGCGACCAGCGCGGTCACACCCCCGACGAGCGTCGCGCGGGCCAGCGTGACGCGGTTGGCCGCTCCGAAGGACTGGAGCCACGACCGGCGCAGGGCGCGGGTGAGCACGGCCCAGGTGCCGACCGCGAAGGCCAGGCCCGTCAGCCAGCCCGCGGGCCCCAGACCGATTGCCGTGCCGAGCAGGGCCAACAGGAGGACCTGAGCGCCCGCTCCCACGGCGGTCTCGTGCCGCAGCAGCTCGTGCCGCAGCAGCCTCGTGTCGTACGCGTTGTTCAAGGCCACCGTGCATCCTCCGGCCGAGTGACAGATCCATGAGCGCCGCGTACCGTGTGCGCGGCTTCTTAAAGATCAGTACGCGAATCGTCGCCCGATTGCTCAGGAGACGCCAATGGAACGTGAGGCCCGAGCCTTCTGGCTTCGTTCGCCGGGTCATGGCGAGATGCGGGATGTCCGCCTGCCGGAGCCCGGCGACGGCGACGTTGTGGTGCGCACCCTGTGTTCCGGTGTGAGCCGTGGAACGGAGACCCTTGTCTTCCGTGGCGGCGTGCCGGAGAGCCAGCACTCCACGATGCGGGCACCGTTCCAGGACGGCGACTTCCCCGGGCCCGTCAAGTACGGCTATCTCAATGTCGGCCTTGTCGAAGAAGGACCGCGGCACCTGCTGGGCCGAACGGTGTTCTGCCTCTACCCGCACCAGACTCGGTACGTCGTCCCCGCGAGCGCCGTGACGCCCGTCCCGGACAGCGTCCCCGCCCCGCGAGCGGTGCTGGCCGGCACGGTGGAGACCGCGGTGAACGCCCTGTGGGACGCCGCGCCGCTGATCGGCGACCGTATCGCCGTCGTGGGAGGGGGCATGGTCGGCTGCAGCGTCGCCGCCGTCCTGGCCCAGTACCCGGCCGTGCGCGTCCAACTGGTCGACGCGGATCCTCAGCGCGCCGGCATCGCCAGGGCGCTCGGCGTCGACTTCGCGCTCCCCGAGGAGGCCGCGGGCGACTGCGATCTTGTCGTCCACGCCAGCGCCACGGAGGCAGGGCTCGCGCGCTCACTGGAACTCCTCGCCCCGGAGGGGACGGTTCTCGAACTGAGCTGGTACGGCGACCGGCGGATCAGCCTGCCGCTGGGCGAGGCCTTCCACTCCCGCCGCCTGGTCGTGCGCAGCAGCCAGGTGGGGACGGTGTCCCCGGCCCGGAGCTCCCGCCGGACCTTCGCCGACCGGCTCGCGATCGCGCTCGACCTGCTCGCCGACCCCGCCTTCGACGCACTGGTCACCGGTGAATGCGCCTTCGACGAACTGCCGGAGGTGCTGCCGAGGCTCGCCTCCGGAGAGCTGCCCGGACTGTGCCACCGGGTTCTGTACGACGCCGCCGCGGATCCGGCCTGAACAAGCTGCAGATCTGGCCTGAACAAGGAGGCCAGGTCGGCCGTACTACACGACAGGCCCCGGCAAAAAAGGGCCGGACGCGCCGCACCTGGAGGGTCGCCCGTTGTTCAGCATCACCGTCCGTGATCACATCATGATCGCTCACAGCTTCCACGGAGAGGTCTTCGGACCCGCGCAGCGCCTGCACGGAGCGACGTTCCTCGTGGACGCCACCTTCCGCCGCGCCGAGCTGGACGCCGACAACATCGTCGTCGACATCGGACTGGCCACTCAGGAGCTCGGGACCGTCGTCGGCGAGCTGAACTACCGCAATCTCGACGACGAACCCGACTTCGCCGGCACCAATACCAGTACGGAATTCCTGGCCAAGATCATCGCCGACCGCCTCGCCGACCGGGTGCACGCAGGGGCACTGGGCGAGGGCGCCCGCGGCCTGGCCGGCATCGCGGTCACCCTGCACGAATCGCATATCGCCTGGGCGAGTTACGAGCGCACCCTGTGAACCGCGCCGCCGTTACCACCGTGACCGCACGCTCCGTGCACATCGTGATGCCCGGCGGCGTCGACGACCCGGCCGCGCCGAGTGGCGGCAATGTCTACGACCGCCGCGTGTGCCGGGACCTGCCCGGCATCGGCTGGCAGGTCTACGAACACACCGTCGCGGGCACCTGGCCACAGCCCGGAGCGGCCGCTCGCGCCGAGCTGTCCCGCATCCTGGCGGAGGCGGCGGACGGCACCGTCGTCCTCCTCGACGGACTCGTCGCCTGCGCCGTTCCCGACATCGTCGTCCGAGAGACCGAACGGCTGCGCCTGGTGGTACTGGTGCACCTGCCGCTGGGCGACGAGACAGGACTCGTCCCCGCCCGGGCGGCGGACCTGGACGCCCTGGAGCGCGAAACTCTGCGCGCCGTTCCGGCGGTCGTGGCGACCAGCAACTGGGCGGCCCGCCGGCTCGTGTCCCACCACCGGCTCGCCTCCGGCCGGGTCCATGTCGCCGCCCCCGGCGCCGACATCGAGCCTTCGGCGCCCGGCACCGACGGAGCCTCGCGGCTGCTGTGCGTTGCCTCGGTGACCCCGCGCAAGGGGCAGTACCGGCTGGTGAAGGCACTTGCGACCGTCGCGGACCTGCCCTGGACCTGTGTATGCGTCGGCGGCCTCGACCAGGATCCCGGCTATGTCGCCAGTCTGCGGGAGCTGATCGAGAAGTCCGGTCTCGGCGACCGGGTCCACCTCGTCGGACCGCAGGCCGGCGCGGAGCTGGACGCGAGCTACGCCGCCGCCGACCTCATGGTGCTCACCTCGTACGCCGAAACGTACGGCATGGCCGTGACCGAGGCACTCGCGCGCGGTATTCCCGTGCTGGCGACGGCCGTCGGCGGGCTCCCGGAGGCTGTCGGGCGCGCGCCCGACGGCAGCGTGCCGGGCATGCTCGTACCGTCGGAAGACCCCGCGGCACTCCCGACGGCACTGCGTCGCTGGTTCGGCGAGCCCGGCCTGCGCCGCCGGTTGAAGACAGCCGCACACGACCGGCGCACCGCGCTGGACGGTTGGGAGACGACGGCGCGGAATCTGGCCGGCGCGCTCGAACAACTCCGACTCGAACCCCGGAGGGCCGCGTGAGTACGACCGACGCGCCTGGTTATGCACCCGAGTGGCTGGAGCTGCGGGAGGGCGCCGACGCCGACGCCCGCGCAGCCGGGCTCCTCGAGCCGCTCCAACACTGGTTGGCGGGTCAGGAGCGAGGGCCCGACGGGATCGTGATCCGCGATCTCGGCTGCGGCACCGGCTCCATGGGACGCTGGCTCGCACCCCGGCTGAACGGTCCCCAGCACTGGATCCTGCACGACCGCGACCCCGTTCTGCTCGACCTGGCCGCCGTGCGAACGCCCCGTACGGCGGCAGACGGCAGCCGCGTGACGGTGGCGACCGAACGAGGTGACATCGACCGCCTGACCGCGGAAGACCTGGACGGCGCCTCGCTGTTGACGGCCTCCGCTCTGCTGGACGTGCTCACCCGCGACGAGGTGGACGGGATCGCCGCGGCCTGCGCGGAAGCCGGCTGTCCGGCCCTGCTGGCCCTCTCCGTGGTGGGGCGGGTCGAGCTGACACCGGCCGATCCGCTGGACGCGGAGTTCGCCGACGCCTTCGACGCCCACCAGCGCCGCAGCGGGCTGCTCGGACCCGATGCCGTGTCGGTGGCCTCGGTGGCCTTCGCACGGCAAGGGGCGATGGTACGGGTGCTGGCCAGCCCGTGGCGGCTCGGCGCCGATGAGTCGGCGTTGATGGCGGAGTGGCTACGGGGCTGGGTCGGCGCGGCCTGTGAGGAGCGCCCGGCCCTGGCGCAGCGCGCCGACGCGTATCTGCGCCGCCGCCTGGAGGCGTGCGCGGCGGGGGAGTTGCGGGTGGTGGTGTACCACAGCGATCTCCTGGCGCTGCCCCGGCCTGCGGGCGGGACATCATGAGCGCGCAGACGGTCCGGGCCCGGGTCGGCACGATCGCCGGAGCGGGCATCCTCGCGGTGCTGGTGTGGCGTCTTGGCACCGGCGCATTCCTGGACGGGCTGAGCAGGATCGACGGCCCGACCCTCCTGGCCGCTCTCGGACTCGGTCTGCTCACCACCGTGTTCAGCGCCTGGCGCTGGCGCCTCGTCGCCCGCGGCCTGAGCATCCGGCTGCCACTGGGCCGGGCCGTCGCCGACTACTACCGGGCCCTGTTTCTGAACGCGGCGCTGCCCGGCGGCGTACTCGGCGATGTGCACCGCGCGGTGCGGCACGGGCAGAACACGGGTGACGTCGGCCGCGGCGTGCGCGCGGTCGTCCTCGAACGGACCGCGGGCCAGCTGGTCCTGATCGCGGTCGGTGTGACGGTACTGGTCGCCCAGCCGTCCCCGGCCCTGGCGGAGACCCATCACCTCGCCACGTCACCGGTGGTCGCTCTGGCTCTCGCCGTGGTGGGCGGGCTGATGATCACGGCAGCCGTACGTCTCGGCAGGAAGCCGGGCACATCCCGATGGCGCCGGGCGGTCCGAGCCGCGCTGGCGGAAGCGCGGCTCGGACTGCTCGCCCGCAGAAGCTGGCCGGGAGTGGTGATGTCGTCGGTCGTGGTGCTCGCGGGGCACCTCGGCACGTTCCTTCTCGCCGCCCGGGCAGCGGGGTCAACGGCTCCGTTCGCCCAGCTCGTGCCCCTGATGGTGCTGGCCCTGCTCGCCATGGCGCTGCCGCTGAACGTCGGTGGCTGGGGTCCCAGGGAAGGCGTCACCGCCTGGGCCTTCGGCGCCGCCGGCCTGGGCGCCGCCCAGGGGCTGACCGTCGCCGTGATCTATGGAGTGCTCACCTTCGCCGCGAGCCTGCCCGGTATCGGGGTGATCGCCGGTCAGTGGCTCGTCCGTCTGCGGCGCCCGCAGCTCCAGCTCGAACAGCGTGTCCTCGCCGAGGACGGCGCGTCGTACCGGCGGGCGAAGGGCGTCCCGCATCACCGGCTGACCGGCGAAGCGGAGCCCCGGGATGCCGTCGCCGAGCAGGACCGGTGCCACGGTGACGTAGAGCCGGTGCAGTGCGCCCTCGCCCAGGAAACGCGACACGGTGACACCGCCGCCCTCGATCAGCACCCGGCCGAGGCCGCGCCGGGCGAGCGCCTGCACCAGCCGGTTCGGGGCGAACGCGTCGCTGTCCGGCAGCGTCAGGATGTCGACGCCGTCCGGAACGGCCTCGCGGTGGTCACTGCCCGCGCCCACCACCCACAGGGTCGGTGCTGCCCCGTCGGTGAACACCCGGTGACTCAGCGGTACGCGGCCGTGCGGATCGACGACGACGCGCACCGGGTTGGCCCCGGGGCAGGCACGCACGGTCAGTTGGGGGTCGTCGGCGACAGCGGTGCCGGCCCCGACGACCACCGCGTCGGCGAGCGCGCGCAGGCGGTGCAGATGGCAGCGGTCCTCCTCGCCGGTGACATAGTCGGCGTCGCCGGTACGGGTCGCGATGAACCCGTCCAGGCTCTGCCCGAGTTGGGCGAAGGTGAGGTGCGGACCGGCCAGGCACAGCGGCAGATAGCGGTCGGCGAGCAACTCCGCCTCGGGCGAGGCCTCCTGCCTCCAGAGCCGTCCGCCGTCCGCTCCCCGGACCAGCCCGGCGGCCTCGGCGTCCGGCTCGGACCGGATGCCCCGCAGCCGCTCCCAGGCCTCTGCCGCGTCGAGTACGGTGCTGCGGCCGGTCATCGCGTCTCCCGCGGGGTGAGAAGTGAGACGTACTCACCGAAGGAGTCGACAAGTCCGGCCAGCAGCTCCTTTCCCTTCTCGGCGGACGCCATTGACGGACGGCCGATGACACCGGACTCCGTATAGGAAGGCATGCCCAGAGTGAGTAGATGCTTACGGTCGTCGGCAAGGAAATCGGCGGTTTCATAACCGGAGCGGACGAGTTCGGGGTGGGCGTGCAGCAGAATCGATGTCTCGACTTCACCCGCGTGCATATCGCTGTGCGACGGGGTCTGGACACCGGCCCTGACCCGTGCCGCATCCCAGTCCGCCGAGCCCGGGAAAAGCGCCATACGGATTCCGCTGCCGGCGGATTCCTGAACCACATTGCGCAGTACGTAATTTCCGCCGTGCCCGTTCACCAGAATCAGGGCGCCGACACCGGACCGGCGGAGCGAGTCGGCGATGTCCCGTACGACGGCGTAGAGGGTCGCGGCGGAAATGCTCACGGTTCCGGGCCAGGCAGCATGCTCGTGCGAGCAGGAGAACGTCAGCGGAGGAAGGAGGTGAACCGGATGGGCGGCAGCGACCTCCCCGGCGATGGTGGAGGCGATGACCGTGTCTGTCACCAGGGGGAGAAACGCCCCGTGCTGCTCGAAGCTGCCGATGGGAAGGACGGCGACATCGGCCCGCCGGGTCCTCACGTCCTCCGTGGAGTCCAGTGGCCACAGGCCCCATGGCTGTGGCGTTCCCGAACCGCTCATGTCTTTCCGGCCTTTCGTTGTGCACTCTGCGCGCCCGTGGTCGAACGTGATGAAACGGGCAGCCAGTTGATGTACCTTCGCCATTTTCCCTCACACTGCCAGAAGTTTGCCAGATAGGATCAGGGTCATGACAGAAAGTGATGGCGTGCTCGTTGACAGTGTTCGTCCATCAGGTGTCGAACGAGTGGTGGAAGTGCGGCTGGCCACCATGCACGGCGAGTTTCTCGCTATCGGCTACCTGGACCGCCAAAGCGGCGATGAACAAATGGTGCTGGTATACGGCGATATCGAGAGAGACGGAGCGCTGACCCGTGTGCATTCCGAGTGCCTGACCGGAGATGTCTTCGGGTCCAAGCACTGTGAATGCGGCGACCAACTGTCCGCCGCGCTGCACACCATCGTGACGGAGGGGCGCGGCATTCTCGTCTATCTTCAGGGGCACGAGGGGCGAGGAATCGGTCTCTTGGGCAAGCTCCGGGCGATGAAGCTCCAAGCGGAGGGTCTTGACACGGTCGAGGCGAATCTCGCCCTCGGGTTCCCGGCCGACGCCCGCGACTACCGGGTCGCGGCGGACATCCTGCACGACCTCGGTGTGCAATCCGTGCGGCTGCTGTCGAACAACCCGCTCAAGAGCGAAGCGCTGCTGCGGTACGGCATCAAAATCGCCGAGCCGGTTCCGCTGCTGATCCCGCCGCGCGAAGAGAACATGGCCTACTTGTGGACCAAGCGGGAACGCCTCGATCATTTCTTGCCGCACTTGGACGGCGCGGCCGACGGTTAGGGGTTGTCCTCGCGGCTACTCGAACCGTGTGGTGTCGCCTGCCCCTCGGCGTACGATCTCGAGTTCGCCGCCGGAGAAGTCGATGACCGTGGTCGGCTCGGTGCCGCAGTCGCCCGAGTCGACCACGGCGTCCACCACGTGGTCGAGTCGTTCCTTGATCTCCCAGCCCTGCGTCATCGGCTCGTCCTCGTCGGGCAGGAGCAGGGTGCTGGAGAGCAGCGGCTCGCCGAGGTCGGCGAGCAGAGCCTGAGCAACGACATGGTCAGGAATCCGGACTCCGACCGTCTTCTTCTTCGGGTGCAGCAACTGGCGCGGCACCTCCTTCGTCGCAGGCAGGATGAAGGTGTAACTGCCGGGCGTCGCTGCCTTGATCGCGCGGAACACGTCGTTGTCGATGTGCACGAACTGACCCAGCTGCGCGAAGTTCTGGCACACAAGGGTGAAGTGGTGACGATCGTCGAGGTTCCGGATCGACCGGATCCGGCTGATGCCGTCACGACTGCCCAGCTGGCATCCCAATGCGTAGCAGGAGTCTGTCGGGTACGCGACGAGCGCGCCGGATCGGATGCTGTCGGCCACATTGCTGATGGTGCGCCGCTGAGGATTCTCGGGGTGCACGTCGAAGTACTTCGCCATTCACCGAGTCTAATGGCCCGTTCCGTAAATGATCTCCGACTGGGTGCGGGCACGGCCGAGTGGCTTGTGGCCGGACGGTCTGTCCGGCGAGATTCCCGGGCGCCGCGACCAGCAGCGGCATGTCTTCCAGGGGCCGACCCCAAAGCCGGCCCCTGGACGACATTGCCGGCTCCCTCGCGCGCAGCACGGTCTCCGGCTTGCAGAACTGGCACGGAGAACAGTGCAGTTGCGAGGTTTCGAGGTCCGCCGTTCACAAACGGACCAACGAGAGCCGTGCTTCATGCGCGGTGAGGCGTCGGACGTACTCGGCTAGTCGCGGAAGACGTCCTTGATCTTCTCCTTCGCCTGGCGGGCGTCACCCTTGACCTGATCGGCACGGCCTTCGGCGGTCATCCGCTCGTTGCCCACCGTCCGGCCCGCCGCCTCCTTGGTCTTGCCCTTGGCCTGCTCGGCCTTCGCCTTGGCCTTCTCATCGGCAGCCACAGTGCTCACATCCCAACAATCGACATCAGCAGTTCGTCCTCCGTGTGACCTCGATACGTGGCCGCAAACTCGCGCACCCGCGATTCTGGGAATCGAGGCGCGATTTCGGCCATGCTCCAGCCCGGCGCAGAGCGGTGCGCCCCCGGGATCTGCGCCTCCAGTTCGCCGCCCCCCCGCCCGTTTCAGAAAGAAGCTCGTTATTCGGTGTGAGGAAGAAGATGCAGGGAACTCGCCTGGAGTCGCCGCACCGAAGGGAAGCGCATCTTCTCGGCCGATGTGCGGCGGTTACCGATTCAACTGTTTTCCCTGCGTCTTCAATATGAGGGAGTTTCCATGAGTGAGCACATCTGGGGCTACGTTCCGACCGCGGGCCACACCCCGGACGACGATCTGACGGGCTACAAGGTCGAGGCCACCGACGGGCATATCGGCAAGGTCGACAAGCACTCCACCGAGGTCGGCTCGCAGTACATCGTCGTCGACACCGGTGTCTGGATATTCGGCAAGGAGGTCATGCTCCCGGCCGGCACGATCACCAGCATCGACCACGAGGACAGGACGATCCGGGTCTCCCGCTCCAAGGACGAGATCAAGGCATCGCCCGAGTTCGACAAGGAAAAGCACCTCGGTGACCCCGCCTACCGCGACCAGCTCGGCGGCTACTACAGCTCCGGTCACTGACGAAAACGCAATGCGGCCGGTCCGGGGGCGGATTCCTGCGGGGATCCGCCCCCGGCGTATGCGCGGCCACGGATCGTTCCGCGACAAGTCGAACTCGACGCCGGGTCCGATGCTCTGCTTGATGGTCCACACCCGCTGAAATTCGTGGCGTTCCTCCTGTTGCAGACGGTGCGTTCGCCTTCAGTTCCGCCTGAACAGCCGATGTGCGCCACATCGGGCACAGCGCTTCTGGATTCGCCCGAAGAGAAACGGCAGGCGAATTACCTGACCATGTCAATGAGACCTCCGAACACGGCTCGGTCATAGAGCCGGTGGTGCCACTCATTGGCGTCCGGAGCGGGCTGGGCCGACCGTTGTCGTCGGTGCGGGCGGCCATCACGTCATCTGGCGGCGCACCAGTTCGTGCAGATGGCCGCCCGCACGCGCGAGCAGTTCGGACGGTGCGCCCTCCTCGACGATCCGCCCGTCCGACATGACGATCACGCGGTCGGCATCCATGACCGTGGAGAGCCGGTGGGCGATCACCAGCCGGCTCGCGCTCAGCCTGCGGGTGCTCTCGATTACGATGCGCTGGGTCTCGTTGTCCAGCGCGCTGGTGGCCTCGTCGAAGAAGAGGATGCGGGGGCGGCGAATGAGGGCCTGGGCGATCATCAGGCGTTGGCGCTGGCCGCCGGAGATCGCACCGCTGCCGGCGATCATGGTGTGCAGACCCATCGGCATCCGCTTGATGTCCTCGGCGAGGCCGGCCATCTCGGCGGCCTCCCACGCCTCTTCCTGGCTGAAGGCCTCGGCGCCGCAGATGCAGTCCAGGATCGATCCGGTGAGCGGCTGCGCGTTCTGCAGGACCACCCCGCACTGGCGGCGTACCGCCGACTGGTCCAGAGCGGCCAGATCCTGGCCGTCGTAGAGCACGCTGCCCGAGGCCGGCTTGTCGAAGCCGATCAGGAGCCGGAGCAGTGTCGACTTCCCGCAGCCGCTGGGGCCGACGATCGCCACGAACTCGCCCGGCTGCACCTGAAGCGACACGTCGTCGAGGACGAGTGGGCCGTCGTCGGAGTAGCGGAAGGAGAGCTTTCGGGCCTCGATCCCGCCGGAGAGTGCGCCGGGCTGCGCGCTGGTGCCGCGGACCTCCGGCGCCTCGTCCAGGACCGGCTTGACCTGTTCGAACATGGGCAGGACGGCAGCGGCCGAGACCAGCGCCCCGGAGATCTGCGTGACCGAGGTCAGCAGCATTGTCACCGAGGTGTTGAAGGTGAGGAACTCGCCGGCCGACATGCTGCCGCGGGCGGGACCGGCCAGCAGCATGAACATCAGGAGCGAACAGAGCGGCAGGTAGACCGCGTCGAGGACGGTGGTCAGGTTCCTGATCCGGCCCGCCCGCTGCTGCAGTTCGCGGGAGCGGGCGAACTCCCGGGCCCAGGCGGCGTACGCGAAGCTCTCCGCCGCGGCGACGCGCAGCTTGGGAAGTCCGCGCAGGGTCTGGAACGCCTGGTTGTTCAGCTTGTTGCCGAGCTCGACCAGCTGCCGCTGCCACCGCAGCTGCCACATGCCCATCCCGAGGAACACGGCTCCGATGACGACCAGCATGGCGATCGCCGCCAGCGCCAGCGGCACGCTGTAGCAGAGCAGCAGAACGAGGTTCATCGCACCGACCGTGCCTGCCTGTACGGCCACCGGGCCGATGCCGGACAGCACCCGCCGGATGGTGCTGATCCCCATCGCCGCACTGGCCAGCTCTCCGGTGGAGCGCTCGGTGAAGAACTTCGTCGGCAGCCGCAACAGCCGGTCCCATACGGCCGGCTGGAGCGCGCTCTCCATACGTCCTTCCATCCGCAGCACGGTCAGGTTCTGCAACAGCATGAAAGCGGCGGAGACAATGCTGGCGATCATGACGGCCAGTGAGAGCTGGACGATGAGGCTTCTCTCGGCCGTCGGTACGTACACGCCGAGCACCTGGCCGGTCGCGATCGGCACCAGCGCACCGAGAGCGACGGTCACCAGCCCGGCGAGGGCCAGATTGCGTACGTCGGTGCCGGAGTCGCGCAGGCTGAAGCGGAGCAGCCGCCACGGGGTCATGGGACGTTCCGGCAGCGGGCGGTAGAACATCACGGCGCGCGGCTCGAACTCGTCCGCGCTGTCCTTGCCGATGCGCCGTCGCAGCCCCGATGCCGGGTTCACCGCCTCGTACCGCCCACGGCGCCACAGCAGCGCCACCGGTGCTCCGGACTTCGCCCAATGGCCCACCAGCGGACCGGAGTTCGTACGCCACCAGCGGCCGTCGAGCCTGATCGGGCGGGTACGGATCCGCGAGCCGACCGCGATCCGCTCGACCGGAGTGACGCGGTCGTTGACCGCGCCGCTCTTCGGGGGCTCGGTGAGGGTGATCCCGGCTGCCTCCGCGACCCGGCGGCAGACGGCGAACGTGGCGTCGTCGGTGGCCCGGTCCACGGCGGCAGTTGCCCGCCCCGCCCGGTCCCGCTTGCCGATGGACGCCAGCAGCGCCTGGTCGGCCCGCGCGCGGACGGCTTCGCCCGCCTTGATGCCGGCCGCCGTACGGTCCTCGTGAGCGCGCTCGAGCCGTTCGATCCAGCGGTCCACCGCGGACAGCAGCCGGTACTGCTGGTTGACCATCTGCTGCCACATCGCGCCGTCGACCAGGAGGTCGCCCGCCGCCTCGGCGCTGTAGGAGGCGCCGTACTGCACGCTGCCCGGCGGGACCGGCATCCACAGAATGTCGTCGTCGGCCACGGCCTCGTCGATGGCCGGGCGGTCCTCCAGCGGGGCCTCGAACAGGACGCCCAGGCTGCGGCCGATGCCGAGCGCGAAGGCATGTTCCAGCGGAGTCGGCGCCTGGTACTGGGTGTCGTACTGCGCTGCGTACGGGTCGTACCCGTCGTACCCACCGTGCCCGCCGCCGTATTCGCCGTACTCGGGCCGGTACAGCTCCCGCAGCGCGATCCGGCGCAGCAGACAGTCCTGCGAGGGCCTGCCGAGCAGCGTGTGCTGCGGGCCTTCGACCGGGCCGAGCAGCAGCGTTCCCGCCTCGAGACGGCCGAGGAAGTGCCAGTGCCCCTGCTGAGCGGTGTCGACCGTGAACAGATCCAGGGACCCGCCCACGACGAGCCACAGCACCAGCGGCCCTTCCAGCGGCACGCTGCGCAGGCCGGAGCAGTCGACGGGCGTGCCGAGGCCACCGAGCGCGTACGTCACCGCGTCGGTCACGCCCGGCCCCAGGACCCCGGACGGGTGAGTGGACGGTTGAGCGGACGGGTGACTGGACGGTTGAGCGGACGGATGTACGGATGACACGTCAGTGCTCCTTGACCAGCTCGGCGTACGGGCCCCCGGCGGCGACCAGGTCCTCGTGCCGGCCACGCTCGACGACCGAACCGTGGTCGAGGACCACGATCTCGTCGCTGTCGCGCACCGTGCTCAGCCGGTGGGCGATCACGACGCACGCGCAGCCGCGCCGCCGCAGATTGTCGATGATGGTCTGCTCCGTCTGCGCGTCCAGAGCGCTCGTCACCTCGTCGAGGACGAGGATGCTCGGCCGCCGGACCAGCGCCCGGGCGATCTCCAGACGCTGCCGCTGCCCGCCGGAGAAATTGCGGCCGTCCTGCTCGACCCGGCTGTGGATGCCGTCGGGCCGCCGTGCGATCACGTCGTCGAAGAGGGCGGCGTCCTTCAGAGCAGTGACGACGGCCTCGTCGGTTATCGACGGGTCCCACAGCGCCACGTTGTCCCGGACGGTGCCTTCGAAGAGGAAGACATCCTGGTCGACGAAGGAGACCGAGGCGGCCAGCGCGCTGCGGGAAATGTCCTCCAGGCGCTGCCCGTCGATCCGGATGGTCCCCTCCCACGGGCTGTACAGGCCGGAGATCAGCCGCGAGACGGTGGACTTGCCGCTCCCGGATCCGCCGACGAGGGCGACCTGCCGACCCGGACCGACGGTCAGCGAGAAGCCGCTGAGCAGCGGCTTGTCCAGTGGGCTGTAGCCGAAGGTGATGTTCTCCAGCGTCACATGGCCCTTGAGCCTGCGCGTGCTCGCATCCCGCTCCCGGCGCGAGTACAGCGAGTCGACCGGGAAGCTCTCGACGTCCTTCAGCCGGGCCACATCGGCCGCGAAGTCCTGAATCCTGCCCGCCACTCCGTTCAGCCGGGTGATCGGCGCGGTGAAGCGGGTCACCAGCGCCTGGAAGGCGACGAGCAGACCGATCGAGATATGGCCTTCCACCGCCCGCAGTCCGCCGATCCAGAGGATCAGCGCACTGTTGAGCGCCGCGAGGGTGGGGGCGACGACGGCCAGGGCCGCGCTCGGCACGCCCAGCCGCTGCTGTTCCTCCAGCGTGGTGGCGTGCTGGCCGGCCCAGCGCCGGAAGTAGCCGTTCTCACCGCCGGTGGCCTTCATGGTCTCGATCAGCTGAAGGCCGGTGTACGAGGTGTTGGTCAGCCTGGCGCTGTCCGCGCGCAGCTTCTGGGTGTGGGTGGCCCGCAGCCGGATCACGATGCGCATCGCGACCACATTGAGCAGTGCGATCAGCACGCCGATGACGGTCAGTTGAGGGTCGTACGTCCACAGCAGGACGGCGTAGAGGATCACCACGACCCCGTCGACACCCGCGGCGGCGAGGTCTCTCGCCAGTGTTTCGGCCACCGCGTCGTTGGACTGCAGACGCTGGACCAGATCGGCCGGGCTGCGCTGGGCGAAGAACGTGACCGGCAGTCTCAGCAGATGCCGCAGGAACCGGGCGCTGCTGAGCGTGGACGAGATGATGCGTCCGCGCAGCAGGTTCGCCTGCTGAAGACCGGTCAGTACGGCGGTGAGCCCGATCATCGCGGCCATCGACGCGAAGAGTGGTCCCAGCAGCGAGGTCTGATTGCCGATCAGGAACATGTCGATGTACGTACGGCTCAGCGCGGGCACCGCCGCGCCGACCGCGACGAGCAGAAGGCTGGCCAGCAACGAGGCCAGCAGGGTGCCCTTCGTGCCCCGCAGCCTCGCGGGCACGGCGCCCATGACTCCCGGCTTGCGGCCGCCGCGGCGGAAGTTGTCGGCGGGCTCGAAGACCAGGGCGACACCGGTGAAGCTGGTGTCGAAGTCCTCCATCGCCACAAAGCGGCGGCCCTTGTCGGGGTCGTTGATGTGAACGCCCCGGCGGCCGAGCTTGCGTCCCATGCCGTCGTAGACGACATAGTGGTTGAACTCCCAGAAAAGGATGGCCGGAGCCTGCACCTCGGCGAGCGCTGCCGGTTCCATCTGCATGCCCTTGGCCTGCAGACCGTAACTGCGCGCGGCCTTCAGCAGATTGCTGGCCCGCGAGCCGTCGCGGGAGACGCCGCACGCGATACGCAGCTCCTCGAGCGGGACATGCCGCCCGTAGTGCGCGAGCACCATGGCCAGCGAGGCGGCACCGCACTCCAGGGCCTCCATCTGGAGGACGGTGGGCGTACGAACGGTCCTCCGTTTCTTGACCTTGGGGGCAGGGGCGGGGGCGCGGCGCGCACGGCGCCCAGGGGTCGGCGCGTTCTCGGGGCGGTGCCGGCCGCGGCCCGCCGGTGGCAGTTGCTGCTGCGCGGTCATGGAAGCAGCCAATCGATCGGATGCTGCTCGGCCAGATGGATGGCCCCGGTGGCCAGGGTCATGGAGTCGACCGCGTACGGCGGACCGTCCGAAGAGGACCAGGCGTAACCGGACTTGGTCTGCGACGACCGGTCCAGGCGCACCAGGACCGCGACGGGCTGGCCGTGCTGCGAGAACTGCTCGCCCAACTGGCTGCTGCCGAGGAGGGCGGTGATCCGCTGGCGGGTCTGGGCGGTCCGGCCGACGGCCTTCACCTTGCCGCGCAGCACGCCGTACTGCTGCGTCGGCACCGACTGGACGGTGATGTCCACCGTCGCGCCCACGGGCACCGTCGATCCGCTGTCGGCCGGCACGTACAGCATCGCCATCAGGGGATCGTCGGCCTTGTCGACCCGCTCCACGGCCGCCACATCCGATCCGGTCGTGACCACGGAGCCGATCGTGGCGGCGAGTGTGGTCAGCCGGCCTGCGG
Organism: Streptomyces sp. NPDC060064; assembly: GCF_042736455.1. Taxonomy (NCBI): domain Bacteria; kingdom Bacillati; phylum Actinomycetota; class Actinomycetes; order Kitasatosporales; family Streptomycetaceae; genus Streptomyces; species Streptomyces sp. NPDC060064. Next base: position 129,874 of record NZ_JBHWWF010000021.1, on the reverse strand, counting down.
CGATCGTGCGGACGACCGTGCTGCCCTGCGCCGTACGGACCTTCACCAGGGGCGTGTTGGCGGGAACCCGCTGGCCTTCCTCGGCGAGTACGTCGGTGACCTGGCCCGCGACGGGGCTCTGCAGGACGTAGCTGCCCTGCGCATGAGTGAGGATTCCGGGTGCGCCGATGGTGGACGACACGGAGCCGGTCAGTGCCCAGACGGATGCGCCGATCATGACGATGACCGTGACGGTCAGGACGAGCCAGCCCTGTGGCCGGGCGAAACGCACCGGCAGATCGATGTCCTCGGGCGACTGCAGCTTGGAAAGGGCCTGTTGGCGGAACTGCACGACACTCTTCCCTCAACTGCACTGGTTCTTCGGGGGGTCAGCGCGCACCCATGGTGGCGCGCGGGCGGCGGCCGCATGCCCCGGACCCGTGGGGGATCCGGGGCATGAGGTCCGGCGCGTCGGCAGGAGGGGAACGCCGACGAGCCGTAGTCACCGCTTGGCTGTGCCGCTCTCAGCGGCACAGGACCGGCTCAGAGACCGGCGACGAGGCCCGTGACGCCGGCGGTGTTCAGACCGGTGAGGCCCTCGGCGGTGCCGACGACGGAGCCGACGGTGCCGGAGGCGGCGCCGAGGACACCGGAGACCGGGACGACGGAGTCGACGGTGCCGGTGAGGGCGCCCGCAGCCTGGCCCACCAGACCACCGGACACGTTGTCCAGGTCGGCGTCGGAGATTACCTGGGTCTCAACCTGGGGGGTGGAGTTCATGATGAGCTTCCCTTCGCATGACTAACTCGAATTGCTGCGATGGAGTCTTTCGACTCCCGCAGTGCGAAGGATCAAAGCACGCAGGCGCGTTGTGCGGCGAATCGGACAGCTCCCGATCGGGGCGGTACAGGGCCGTTGAATAACGTCGCGTGCACGCGCATCCATGGATTGGGGTCATCTTCTTCACGTATCCGCACAGCTCAATTGCGCTGAACCGGCGCCCCCTTGGCGCCGAAGGGGACATTCCCGCATCAAACGACGGATGGGCAGGTCAGCACGGGGAGGGTGCACCGGAGGCCGTGTGACGCCTGCGTATTCCGTGTGCAGATTCACTGAAGAACCCCTCCTTGTGTCAGGTGTCGCGCGCGCCGCAGGCGTCTATGTGTAGGGAGTGTTTCCGGCAGGTGTTGAGAGGGTGTTACTCGGTCTTATGGGTGCCCATTTCGGAGAAAGTGGTTCGGCCACCCGGAGAAGTGAAATAGCCGTATAACGGAGCTGCGCCGGACCCGGGCGGAATGGTCGATTCCGGTCGAAAGTGCGGTGTGTGGGGGTCTCGACGCCATTGACAATCTGACGGTCCGTCAAGATTGTGGTGGGCATGTCGAAGATGCGCATGCGTCTGATCGGTGTCCTCATCCTGCTGGCCACGTCCCTGACCGTCGAAGGCGCGCCGTCCGCCGCCGCGCCGTCCGCTGCCGCGCCGCTGCCCGGCTCACTCTGGTTCGACGAGCAGGCGGCCGCGGCGTTCACGGTCGACCACGGACGCTTCACCGACGGCCTCGGTCGCGAGGTGGTACTCCGTGGCTACAACGTCTCCGGCGAGACCAAGCTGGAGGAGAACGGCGGACTGCCCTTCGCCTCCGTCGCCGATGCCGAGAAGTCCGCGACCGCGCTGCGCGCGCTCGGCGGTGGCAACAGCGCGCGCTTCCTGCTGTCGTGGGCCCACGCCGAACCCGTACGAGGCCAGGTGGACCGCGCGTACCTCGCCGCCGCCACCGCACAGATGCGGGCCTTCCTGAAGGCCGGCGTCCGCGTCTACCCCGACTTCCACCAGGACCTCTACTCCCGGCACCTGTTCAACGAAGGCAGCTGGTACACCGGCGACGGAGCTCCCAAATGGGTGGTTGAGGCGGGTGGCTATCCACGCGAGTCGTGCGGGATCTGTCTCTTCTGGGGCCAGAACATCACTCAGAACGAGGCCGTGAAGCGGGCGGCGTACGACTTCTGGCACAACCGCGGCGGGGTCCAGGACGCCTTCCTGGCGACGGCTCAGGCGACGATGACCTACTTCGCCGAACACCTCGACGGCGCCGAGTTCGCGGCGGTCGCAGGCTTCGACCCGTACAACGAGCCGCACGCCGGCTCGTACGACTCCGGCCAGAGCAGCCGCATGTGGGAGCGGGACGTGCTCTGGCCCTTCTATACGAGGTTCCGGGCGCGCATGGACGCGGCCGGGTGGCAGAACAAGCCCGCCTTCGTGGAGCCGAACCTCTTCTGGAACTCCAATCTCTTCTTCCAGAAGCAGGAGGGCGGCCTCCTCGACGCCGGCGTGCTCGGCTCGCGGTATGTCTTCAACACCCACTTCTACGACCAGAAGGCGATCTCCGGCGTCTTCATGTGGGGCAAGGCCGCCGACGGCCAGTACGCCGGGCACTTCGGCGCCGTCCGTGACCGCGCGGCCGCCTCCGCGACAGCGGCGGTCGTCAGCGAGTTCGGCCATCCGCTGACCGGCACGGTCTCCGACAAGGCCCCGACGGTCGGCAAAGCGATGTACCAGGCCCTGGACTCCCGGCTGCCCGGCGCCACCTGGTGGTCGAAGCCCGAGCAGTCGGGGCCGGTGCTGTCCGGTTCGCAATGGCAGTGGGACATCTACCACGGCCGTCACCACGAGCTGATGAACGGCAACCCCGACAAGGTCCTGACCGCCGCGGACGCCTGGAACGAGGAGGACCTGTCGGCCGTCCGCCTCGACGACTCCGGCGCGGCGGTGCTGCGCCAGGACGCCCGGCTGCTGGACCGCCTCTACCCCAGCGCCACCGCGGGGCACACCGTCGCCTTCACCTACGAGGACCGCTCCCGCGACGGCTCCACCACACTCACCTGGAACCCCGTCCCGAAATCGCTCCCGCGGGTCTCGGAGCTCGTCGGTTCGGGCCAGTACGCCCTGCTCCTCTGGAAGTCGAACGCCTCGGCGGCCCCCACGGAGCTGCACCTCCCCGCCTCGTTCGACCCCGCCCGGACGACGGTGGTCTCCGACCTCGGCAAGGCTCACGGTCTCCCGTCGTACGACCGGGGCACCCCCATCGCCGCGGCCCCCGAACCCGGCGGCACCGGCAGCCGCCGCCTCCTGCTCACCGCACCGAACGCGACGGTCCTCCACCACGCCCTGATCACCAATGGCGCGGCGGCGCCCTCCGCCGAACTGCTGCAAGCGGCGCGAGAGGAACTGGCGGCGTGGTCGGAGGGCCGCGGCTGACGTCCTGATGTCCTACGGCTGGGACAGGGTGCCGGCGGCGGTGACCGACTCGGCCGGAGCCGAGGCGAGCGCGGTGAGACCGGGTCCGGCGCGTCAATCACCGCTGTGGTCTGCTGAGCGGCGAGTTGCGGGGAGACCGTTCCTAGCCAGTGTGCGTAAGTGAGTCTTGGACCCACTGCTGCGAACTGGGCGCATCCCGAACGGTGTTGGATGCATTGGGTCTCCGCTTTCTCGTCCCGTTCGGCGACGTACCTCCAGGGGTGCGGTCCGTGGCGGGTGGGCGGTTTCCGTCCCGCCCTCGGGTCTGCGGTCGGGCCTGGACGGTCCGATGCCCCGCGGCATCGCTCTGGTGTTGCGGGGGCGGTGTCGTCCGTCGCCTGATCGGATGTCCGAGGGCGCGTCGCCCGATCGCGATGCCGGCGGCATCGTGACGGGTCGTCCTACGTTCTGGGGTGGTCAGCGGTTTCTGCCAGTGCTGGCCGCTCCAGCGGGAGGTATAGGCCGGGTCGACCGCGACGATCGCGAGGCCCTGCTCGGTGGCCATGGAGATGAGCCGGGCTTTGAGTTTCGCGGTGGGGAAGCGGGAGAGCAGCCGCCGAAACCGCTTGTTCCGGCCGTGCTTCTCCCGGGTCTTGGCCTGCGTGAAGTCCAGGTCCTCGATCGCGATGGCCTGGACGCCGACCCGCTTGGCCCAGTGGAGCAGGCGGGTCAAGGCGTGGCGGATCTGCGCGTCGCGGTGATCGGCCGTCCTCGAGAGGTCGTAGAAGAAGCGGTGGGGTTCACCTACCGGGTTGCCGTGGGTGTCGAGCTGCCAGGCGGCGAGGTGATCGTCATTGGTGTCGACACCGATACAACCGGAGGACAGCGCGGCGTCGAGCGGGATCGTCTGGAGGAGTGGGCGCTGCCACGAGGCGGTCACATACCAGCGGTCGCGGCCGACGTCGTGATGGATGCGGTACGCAACGGCACGGTTCGCGACGATGCGGTCGGCCCACTCCTGCCCCCGGTGCTTGAACGCGACGGTGCAGGCGAGGATGTACCTGCCATGTTCGGCGTTGGCCAGGTGGGCAAGCGGCACGGGCAGTCTGATGGCGATCTCGCCGTGCGGGGTGATGCGGATCGTTTCGTTCCCGAACCGCTTCCCCGACTCCCCGTCCGCCGACAAGAACATGCGCTCGGCTCCCCAGCGGTCCCGCCACTCCTCGGCGGTGAGATTGGCCTTCTCCAGGTTGTGGCGGGTGTTGAGCAGTCGCTTACCGCCCCGTACTACGCGTACGCGCCCGGCCTGCCAGTCCGCGAGCGCGGCAGCATGCCGGGCCTGAAGAGCGGCCAGGCGCCGGGACTTGTGAAACCACTCGCCTTTGGACCGGTAGCCACCCGGAGCCTGCTTGGATCCGCGCTCCCCCAAGGGCAGGGACAGTCGGTGTTGCAGCGTCTTGATTCCGGCTTCCAGGCTGTGGATGCAAGCGGCGAGGCAGCGGCGGGCGAGCGCCCACTGATCATGCGTGCTCTTGGTGACCGATCCGGCCCACCGTGACGAAGACACCGCCGTCAGGCCCCGTTTGCGGGCCGCCCACGTCTCACTGTCGTGTTCAAGGCCGTCTGCGCATCGGGCCTTGAGGTCGCGGGACGCGAGCGTGCCCATATGCTCGCCCACCAGCCGCAGGACGTTCTCGTCCTGGAGGGTCAGGCTCCGCAGGCGGTCGCGTACCGCTACACCGGACGGCCCCGGGGCCACAAACGACGGAGCGATCGTGCGCAGCTTCTTCGGCTCAGCCACGCTCAGCCGCCTCAACTGCCTTCTGCGCCCGGTTCTTCGCCGACCTCCGCCCGTACAGGCGGGCACAGAAGGAGGTCAGCACCTCGACCATGTCGCGCACCAGATCGTCTTCCACTTCCCCGTCATCCAGCACGACGAGCCGGCGGCCATGGGCGCACAGTGCGGCCTCGACCAGTTCGGTATTCACCCTGCCGAGCCGGTCCTTGTGCTCCACCACCACGGTCGTCACATCCGGATCGGCCAGCAGCCTACGGGCCTTCGTGCGACCACCGTTCATGCCGGAACCGACCTCGGATTCCACCCGCACCACCCGATGACCGGCCTTGGCCGCCCACCGCGACAGCCGCGCGACCTGGCGCTCCAGGTCCGCCTTCTGGCCGTGCGAAGAGACGCGGGCATACAGACCGACACCACCGACCACGTCCGGCGCGGTATTGGCCTCGACATTCACCAGAATCGTGCGCAGCCCGACCCGCTCAGCCGGAACCGGCAAAATACCCTCGCGGAACCAGCGATACGCAGTCTGCGGATGCACACCCTGCGCCTGCGCCCACTCCTTGAGGTTCATGCACCCGACCGTAACAACACTCACCAAAGTGCACTATCACTCACAAGAGTGAGCTAACGAACCAGTAGCCCACAACCCCCTGGGGGATCGGGCATTCTGGCGTGACCATGCGGATGCTCATTCTGGCCGTGGTGGTGCTCGCGGCCGCGAATACGCTCGTCAACCGGCTCGGGCCCGAGCTGTACGTCCCTGTCTGCGTGACCACCGCCGCCGCGCTCGTGCTGATCGCCCGGCGGGCCGGGATCACATGGGACGAGCTGGGGCTCGGCCGTGCGTCGGCGCGGAGAGGCCTGCGCTGGGGACTGGTCCTGGCCGGAGCCGTCGTTCTGATCTATCTGGTGGCACTTGCCCTGCCGTTCACCCGTGAGGCATTCCAGGACGAGCGCGCCGCGGAACTGTCGGGCGGGCAGCTGGTGTACCGCGTGCTGGTGCGGGTGCCGTTCGGGACCGTGCTGCTGGAGGAGATCGCGTTCCGGGGAGTGCTGTGGGCCATGATGCGGAGACGGTGGGGCGCCGCCTGGGCCACCGCCGTCTCCTCGGGGCTCTTCGGGCTGTGGCACATTCAGCCGTCCCGCGGGCTCACACGCTCGAACGCGGCAGTGGAAGCGGTCTTCGGTACGGGCGGGACCGGGGTCGCGCTGTCGGTGGCCGCGGCGGTCGCCGGCACCGCCCTCGCGGGTGTGGTGTTCTGCGAGCTGCGCCGCCGGCCGGGCAGCCTGATCCCGCCGGTGGCGCTGCACTGCGCCCTCAACAGCGCCGGTTACGCCCTGGCGTGGGCGGTCGGCCGCTGGTGGGGCGAGTGACTCGAGCGTGCGGCGGAAGGCAGGAGTTCCGCCGCGCGGCGAAGTCGGCGGCCGACCGGCGGGCCGGGTTCCGTGCCGCTCGGATCCGGCTGCCCGGGGCCGTGTCGCTCGACAGCCGCTGGGCGACGTGGATCGGGATCACCGACAGCAGCATGAGCGCGGCGGCAACGACATGCCTGCTCGGCAGCGGACATGCGGGACTGGCCGCCGATGTCGCGTGCGCGCATGGGATTCGGCCGGGCGGCGCTGTCCGTATGCTCGCTGTCCGCACGCTCGTCGTCGCCCGGGTTCGAACCACCCTCCCGGCCGTCGCCGCGGCGCCGGCCGCACGCTGAACTCCCGCGAACGCCCCTGTCAGCCGGCAACAGGGAACTCTCGCGAATGCCCCTGTCAGCCGGCAACCGCCGGATCGAAAAGCACGCCCGGGTTGAGAATTCCGGCTGGGTCGAGCGACTGCTTCACGGCCCGGAGGGCGTGGGCGAACGGCTCAGGACGCTGGCGGTCGTAGCCCGGCCGGTGGTCGCGGCCGACCGCGTGATGGTGGGTGACGGTCGCGCCGTGGTCGGTGAGGATCCGCATCGCCGCGGACTTGATCTCGTCCCACATCGCGACTTCCTCGCCGCGCCGCCCCGGCGCGATCACGGTGAAGTACGGCGCGGGCCCGTCCGGGTAGACATGGGTGAAACGGCAGTTGATCGTGCCGGCGGCGCCCGTCACCTCCCGTACGACGTCTCCCAGGTCCCTGCGCACCGACTCGTACAGTCCCGGTGCGCGGTCCCAGGTGCAGGCCGTCTCGAACGTCTCGGTGATCACGCTCATCCGGGCAAGCGCGTCACGGAGGTACGGCATCCGCAGGAACGCCGAGCGCCAGGTGCCGGCGGCGGAGTCTTCGGCGTCGGTGGCAGCCGGAGCGGGTGAGCCGCCGTGGTCACGGGCCAGGGTGACGAGTTCGGCGAGGCGCTCGCCGACGGGCGAATGGGCCGACTCCACACCGAGGACGAGCACGCTCTCGCCGTCCCGCGCGACACCTGCCAGAGTGGCCTCCCCGGGGTCGAGCAGCCGGCAGTTGGCCGGGTGCAGGCCCGACTGCGCGATGGCGCGTACGGCGTTCATCGCGGCGTGGACGTCACTGAACGGCACCGTGGCCGACGTCTTGTGACGCGGGCGGTCCTGGAGCCGCATCCAGGCCTCGGTGATAACGCCGAGCGTGCCCTCGGACCCCAGGAACATCCGGTCGGGGGAGGGGCCCGCTCCCGAACCTGGCAGCCGCAGCGATTCGTTGACTCCGACGGGCGTCACCACGCGCAGCGACTCCACCAGGTCGTCGATGTGGGTGTAGAGCGTGGCGTAGTGCCCGCCGGCACGGGTGGCCAGCCAGCCGCCCAGGGTGGAGAACTCGAAGCTCTGCGGGAAGTGGCGCAGGGTGAGTCCGTGCGGCCGCAGTTGCGCTTCGAGGTCGGGGCCCAGGGCGCCGGCCTGGATCCGGGCGGCCCGGCTGACAGGGTCGATCTCCAGTACGCGGCCCAGGGACGAGAGGTCCAGTGACACCACACCGCGGTGCCGGTCCGCGCGGTACTCGACCCCGCCGACGACCGAACTGCCCGCTCCGTACGGCACGACGGCGACGTCCGCGTCCGCCGCCCAGTCGAGGACATCGATCACATCCTGCTCGGTGCGTGGGTGGGCGACCTGGTCGGGTGCGGCCGAGAGGTCTCCGTTCAGGGCCCGGACCACATCGCGGTACGCCTTGCCGTAGGTGTGCGATGCCCGGTCCCGTGGAGCGGCCGACATCAGAGGGGCGAGCGCGGAGGGCGGCTCGATGCGCACCTTGGGCAGTTCGAGGGCGGAGATGTCCGGCACCGGCAGTGGGGTGGCCGCCGAGCCCGGGACCAGCCCGCCGAGTGCGGTGCATTCGGTGTCGGGCAGTGCTTTGTCCGCGGTACCCCACCCCCACCAGGAGCGGTTCCGCGAGGAGTTGGAGTGGGACACGGGCGGAGTCACGGGCGAAGTGCTGTCGACCACGTGTATTGACCTCTCGGTAATTTACCCCTTGGTAAGTTACCGCAACGTATAGTCTCTGCCATGACCACTGCAAGAGCCTCGGCCGCACCTGATCCGGCAGACTCCGTCGCGTCCGCCGGTGGCGGTGCGCCAGAAACCCGGGGCCGGAGCCGCGGCGCGGGGACCAAGGGTGTCCCGCGCGCCCGCCGCGAGGAACAGATCGTGTCCGCGGCCCTGGAGGAGTTCGGCAGGCACGGCCACGCCGCGGCGTCGATGGCCGCGATCGCCCGGCGCGTCGGCGTCACCAAGCCGATGCTGTACACGTACTTCGGCTCCAAGGACGGCCTCTACGCGGCCTGTCTCGAACACATCGGCCACCGCCTCCTCGCGGCGATCAACGCGGCCATGGCGTCGAGCCCGTCGGGGGACCGGCTGCCCCACGCGGTCCTCACCGCGGTCTTCGAAACGCTGGAGGAACAGCGGCACGCCTGGTTCGTGCTGTACGACCGGACCCTGCCACCCGGCTCCGAACCGTGGCGCGCCGCCCACCGCCACCGCGCGGCCATCGACGACCTGGCGGCCTCCGGCACCGCCGCGCTGCTGCGCGGCCACGGCAATGACGACGCCCTCGACGCGGACGCCCTCAAGCATGTGTGGACGGGCACGGTCAGCGCCCTCGTCGGCTGGTGGGTGTCCCACCCCGACCTGTCCGCGCACGACATGAGCGCACGGTGTGCCCGTCTGCTCTCCGCCATCCGCGACGGAGCCTGAGACTGCGGGCAGGCGGTCGCCGGGCAGGGGGGCGCGGTCGCTGACAGCACCACCCCCATTGCCGTGGCTCCAGAGCTGGGTGGGACGGACGGGCAGCCGCCGCCTCCTGCTCACCGCGCAGCAGCACGTGGGCGGCCGTGCACCACGCCATGGTGACGAACGGCGCGACAGTACCTTCGGCGGCCCTGCTGAAGGGCCCGCAGGACGAACTGGCGGTGTGGGCGGCGGGACGGACGTGGTCCTGACTCGGACCAGGTTCCGACTCAGGCCGACAGCGCGTCGACCAGACCCGCCAGCGAGGCGGCGAGGGAGATGAGTCCGGGGCCCGCCGCCCCGCCCGGTTCCGACATGTACGTGTCCCGCCGGATCTCGATCATCAGGGCGCTCACGCGCGGGTCCTTGCCGTAGCACTTCAGCGGCACATACGTCCCGGCGAAGGGGCTATAGACCCCCGTACCGCCGAAGTAGGCGAACACCTCCTCCGCGTGGGCGAGCAGCTCCTCAGGGGTGTGGAAGTCGTCCGTACCCAGGCAGACCGGCGGCCGCGGGCCATCGCCGTGCAGCTCGTACGGCAGGCGCTCGGTCGGATACGAGTGGACGTCGATGACGACGGCACGGCCGACAGCCTCCAGCCGCGCGCCGACCGCAGCGGCCATCGCCTCCGAGTAGGGATGGAAGTAACGGTCGATCAGCGGCCGGGGGTCCGCGCCCGGCGGGCGGAGTCGCTCGCGATGCGTGGTCTGCATATAGACCGCGCCCATGCCGACGGCCAGCATCTCCTCGCGCTCGTCGGGAAACCGCTCAGGGTCGATCACCAGGCGCGAAAGCCCGTTGACGAACCGCCACGGCGCGATCCGAGCCGCCTCCACGGCGGCTGCGGCGATCTCCGCAGTGTGTGAGTCGGTGATGTGGTCGAGCTCCAGCTCGAGTGCGCGGTCGTCCAGCTCGATGCCGTCGCGCACCGACTCGGGTATGACCCTCGAGCTGTGCGGGACATGAAGGATCACCGGCGAGCCGGCGGCGCCGGGAAGGAGCTGGAAGGACTGGGGTGCGTGGTTCATATCTCTCTGCCCTAGTTGCGAAGACACCAGCGGCGCACAGTGCACCGTCCTGTTCATGCGCGTTGTTCATGAGCGTCGGCTACCCGCGCAGCAGTACTTGTCGGGAGACCTGAGCAGCCGCCGGGGGGCACGGTCTCTCCCTCGTATCCAAGGGCACCTCACATCAGGCGCTTGCTCGATTGACGATGACGATGCCGAGACGGTCGAGATCCAAGGTCCCCTTGTGAGCAGTCGGACTGATCTCGAGTGGAGGGCCGTCCACACGGATGAGCAGACCTCTCCGTTTGTGTTGTTTCTGTGCGTGGCCGTACAACCTTCTTCACTTCTCGCGTGTCGGTAGTGGTTGAGAACTGAACAATTGGGGGTCTCCAGTCGCAGTACCAGCCGAGTTGCTCCGAGGCAAGCCGCGCCCGCGGTTTGTCATCCAGCTCGAGGCTCGCCGTCTCCGCTTCCAAGGTTGGGAGTGGTGTGACACCGTGGTCGCCGCTCGCTGGAGGTTGCGACACGGGCAGCGAGTGAGGCCTTGAGGTTGAATGCCGTCCGACTTTCACGCGACGACCGTGTTCCGAATGTGGAGTGGGGGACCCCGCTCCGCAACGGTAGGTTACGCTTGGTCTGTTGACGATGTAAACGCTCAACTGCCCTGATTCTGGGGCCAGTTCTCGTGTACGCTCTGCGAGTCGGGTTGCCCCTGCTGTGATTACGGCAAAGGCGGCCGCCGAGGTGAGTCCTGATCAGGACCGTGCGGGGAGTGCGCAGGAGGGAATGCCAGTGGATCTCGAGACGGTCGCAGGGAGATTCCGGCTTCGGGGGCCGATCGACTCCGGAAACATGGGGGAGGTCCACCGGGCCGAGGATCTACAGGCGCCTGAGAGAACGGCCGACCGCCTGGTCGCCGTCAAGTTGATCCTGCGTCACCGGTCCGGTGCTCTCGTTGACACCCGGGCCGATGCGAAGGCCGTGGAGCGGTTCGCCCGCGAGGTGCGCATCATGCGGCGGCTCGATCACGCAAACCTCACCCGCATCGTCGACGGCGGCGTGGACGCCACCCAGGAAGGCGGCTTGCCCTATCTCGCGATGGAGCTCCTCGACGGCGACACCCTGGGCGACCTCATTGACGAGGAGCGGCAGCTGCCCCTGACCTGGGCCGCGGCCATCGGAGCCCAGATCGCAGACGGCCTCTCCCATGCCCACATCGCGGGCGTCATCCACCGGGACCTCAAGCCCCGCAACGTCATGCTCACCCGCGGTGGCGTCGTCAAGGTCCTCGACTTCGGTATGGGACGGATAGCCGACGACCCGGACGAGGCCCGGCTGACCAGCACCGGCGTTGCTGTCGGCACGGCCCGCTACATGGCGCCCGAGCAGTTCAAGGCCGGGCTCGTCACACAGGCCGCCGATCTCTACGCGCTCGGCTGCGTGCTGTACGAGATGCTGACCGGCGTCCCTCCCTTTGTCGGTGACGGAGCGTACGAACTCGGCGAGAAGCACGTCCACGACGCCCCGACCCCCGTACGCCTGATCCGTCAGGAGATCCCGCAGGAGCTGGCACGGCTTGTCGACCGGCTGCTGGCCAAGGACCCGGCGGACCGCCCGGCCGACGCCGTCACAGTCCGCGACGCGCTGCTGCCGCTCGCCGAGCTCGAGGGCGAGGCGTCGGAGCTCGTAACGTGGGCCGCCCTCGATCCCGTACGGGGCCTCAGGAACCTCCGGGCAGAGGGGCCGATCGCCTCCGCGGTCGTCGAACCCGCGCGGTCCGCCGAAACCACCGGCTCGCGCCGCGCTGCCGCCCCCGGCATGGACGTCTTCAACGTCCACCGCACCCTTATCAAGGACTACCGCTCTTTCACCGAGGGCGGCACCGTCATCCGTGACGAGCTGATCAGGGCGTTCGTCGAGAAGGACCTGAACAACAAGTCCCAGTGGCCCGACCCCTGGCTGTCCCTCAACCCCTTCTTCGCCGGCGGCGGCACCGTCCTCGAACTGGCCGGCCAGAAGGTCCTGCACGACGAGTGTGCCCGGATCTTCCAGGCGAAGAAGACCGAGGGAGGCACCGTCTGTGACGGCCGCCCGCTCACCCTGCACCAGCATCAGCGCGAAGCCGTCGACGCTGCCAAGTCCGGAGCTTCGTACGTGCTGACGACCGGCACCGGATCCGGCAAGTCGCTCGCCTACATGGTCCCGATCGTCGACAAGGTGCTCAAAGAGCGCGATGAGGAGGGCCCGAAGGCCGAGAAGCGTGTGCGGGCGATCATCGTCTACCCGATGAACGCCCTGGCCAACAGCCAGCTCAAGGAGCTGGAGAAGTATCTGCGCGACGGATACGGCGAGGGCCGCGAGCCCGTCACCTTCGCCCGCTACACCGGCCAGGAGGACGACGCGCGCCGCAAGGAGATCCGCGACAACCCGCCGGACATCCTGCTCACCAACTACGTGATGCTCGAACTGATGCTGACGCGCCCCGCGGACCGCGCCAGCCTCATCAAGATGGCCCGGGGCCTCGAGTTCCTCGTCTTCGACGAGCTCCACACCTACCGCGGCCGCCAGGGCGCCGATGTCGCCCTGCTCATCCGCCGCGTCCGTGAAGCCTGCCAGGCACAGGATCTGCAGTGCATTGGCACTTCGGCGACCATGTCCACCGAAGGCACTCCGGACAACCAGAAGAAAGTCGTGGCGGAGGTCGCCACGACTCTCTTCGGTACACGGGTCCGTCCCGAACACGTCATAGGCGAGACCCTGGTCCGCGCCACCGACCCGGCGCCCGACACGGTCGCTGCCGAGCGCCTCACGGCCGCTGCCGCCCCGCGCGCGTACGCCGACCTTGTCCGCGACCCGCTGGCCCGCTGGATCGAGACCCGCTTCGGCCTCGCCACCGACGAGGGGACCGGCCGTCTGATCCGTCAACAGCCCGCGAAGATCGAGATCGCGGCGAAGGAGCTCGCCGACCAGTCCGGCGTCGACGAGGAAGGCTGCATCGCGGCGATCCGGGCCACCCTGGAGGCCGGCTCGCAGGCTCGCCACCCGGTCACCGAACGCCCCCTGTTCGCATTCCGCCTCCATCAGTTCCTCTCCAAGGGCGACACCGTCTACGTCACCCTCGAGGACAAGAGTTCCCGTCATCTCACCCGCGCCTACCAGCTCGAACAGCCCGGCAGCAGCGGCAAGTTGTTGATGCCGCTCGCCTTCTGCCGCGAGTGCGGGCAGGAGTACCTGACGGTCTGGCGTGACGAGAAGAACGGCGAGGTGCGGTACGAGGCGCGCCGCGACACCAACGCGACCGGTGGCCGCCAGGGCGACGGATACCTCTACATCGACCACGACCGCCCGTGGCCGCTCAATCCTCAGTACGCCGTCGACGACCGCCGGCTGCCCGAGTCGTGGCTGGAGCTGGACGACAAGGGCCAGGAAGTGGTCAAGAAGGCCTACCGCGACCGTGTGCCGCGGGCTGTCACCGTCGACCCGCTCGGTTACGAGGGGCGTGGCGAGCTGCAGGCGGCGTTCATCCCCTCGCCGTTCCTGTTCTGCCTGCACTGCGGCGTCGCCTACGAGCAGACCCGCGGCAAGGACTTCGCCAAGCTGGCCACGCTCGACCAGGAAGGCCGCTCCTCGGCGACCTCCCTGATCTCCGCCTCCGTCGTCCGCTCTCTGAAGTCCGTTCCTGAGGAGGCCCTCGACAAGGAGGCGCGCAAGCTCCTCACGTTCGTCGACAACCGCCAGGACGCCTCCCTCCAGGCAGGTCACTTCAACGACTTCGTCCAGATCACCCAGCTCCGCGGTGCCTTGTACCGGGCAGCCCTGGACGCCGGCGAGGACGGCCTGCACCACGAGGAGCTTGCCTCTTCCGTCGCGAACGCGATTGCACTCGACCCGGCCGACTACACGGGCGAGAGTGACCTGCCGCCCGCGCTCGCCCGCAACGCCGCACGGACCCTGCGCGACGTGATGGCCTTCCGGCTCTACCTGGACCTGGAGCGCGGCTGGCGCATCACCATGCCCAACCTGGAGCAGACTGGGCTGCTGGAGATCGACTACGAGGACCTGGCCTGGGTCGCCGACACGCAGGACCGCTGGGCGGGCACCCACCAGGCGCTGCGGGAGGCCGACCCCGCCCTGCGCGCCGAGGTGATGAAGGCGCTGCTCAACGAGATGCGACGTGGCCTCGCCATCGACGTCTCCTACTTCCGCGACGACTTCGACTCGCTCCAGCGGGCGAGCGAGGAGCGACTCATCGACCCATGGGTTCTCTCCGCCTCGGACAAGCCGAAGGCCGGCACCGCCTATCCCCACCCGTCCCGCCCCGGCATGGACCGGGCGAGCCTGTTCCTCTCTGCCCGAGGCAAGTTCGGCAAATACCTGAAGCGCACCGACAAGGCGTTCAAGGACCTCGACAACGAAGACCTCCAGCTGGTCATCGAGGAACTGCTGAAGGTCTTGACCAAGGCCGGCCTGGTGAAGGAGGTTTCCGAGGCCCCGCAGCGCGCCGGCCGCTTCCGCAGGCCGGCCGGCCCCGCCGCCATCGGGTACCGGGTTGCCGCTCAGTCCCTCATCTGGCGTGCGGGCAAGGGCGAGACGGGCGCACACGACCCGCTGACCCGTACGTACCAGAGCGGCGACGGGCCGCGCGTCAACAGCTTCTTCCACGGGCTGTACAAGGACGCGGCCGGCGAGCTGGCCGGCCTGTTCGCCCGAGAGCACACCGCTCAGGTGTCGCCCCAGGAGCGCGAACAGCGCGAAGAGGCCTTCCGTAAGGCTGAGTTGAAGCTGTTGTACTGTTCGCCGACGATGGAGCTGGGCGTCGACATCTCCTCCCTCAACGCGGTGATGATGCGCAACGTCCCGCCCACGCCCGCCAACTACGCCCAGCGCAGCGGCCGCGCGGGCCGTAGTGGCCAGCCCGCTCTCGTCACCACGTACTGTGCGACGGGCAACAGCCACGACCAGTACTACTTCCGCCGCTCCGAGCGCATGGTCGCGGGCGCCGTCGCCCCACCGCGCCTGGACCTCGCCAACGAGGACCTGGTCCTCTCCCACCTGCAGGGCATCTGGATCGCGGAGGCCGGACTCAAGCTGGGCCGCGCCATCCCGGAGGTTCTCGATGTCTCGTACCCGGAGACCGGCGACCGGCCCCGGCCCGAGCTGAAGCTGCTGCCGGACATCCACTCCGCGTCGCTCGATTCCGACGCGCAGCGGCGCACCGTCGACGCCTCTCTGCGCGTGCTCGCGCCGTTGTTCCCGCTGTTCGCGGAGACCACCTGGTGGTACGACGACTGGATCCAGGACCGGGTGCGGACCGTGCCGACGCGGTTCGACGACGCCTTCGACCGCTGGCGCGACCTGTTCAAGGCCGCCCTCGACGACCAGTACATCCAGAACAAGCGTCGCCTCGACTACAGCCTGACCGAGGGCGACCGCATCCGCGCCAACGGACGCCGCCGTGAGGCCGAGACCCAGCTGAACCTGCTGATGAACGAGAGCGCCGACAGCAAGTCCGTGCTCTCCGACTTCAACCCCTACCGCTATCTCGCCTCCGAGGGCTTCCTGCCCGGGTACTCCTTCCCGCGCCTCCCCCTGGCCGCATACATCCCCACGGTCGGTCGGCGCCGCGGCGACGGCGACTACCTTCAGCGCCCCCGCTTCCTCGCCATCCGCGAGTTCGGTCCCGCCGCGCTGATCTACCACGAGGGCGCCCGCTATCAGGTGACCCGAATCCAGCTGCCGCCGGACGCCTCGGGCGACCTCGCCACGACGGAGTCCCGCCGCTGCTCCCACTGTGGATACCACCACGACCCGAAGGAGCGCGCCGACCGCTGCGAGATGTGCTCCGAGCCGTTGGGTTCGGCGACGTACGGCCTGTTCCACCTGCACACCGTGTACACGACCCGCCGTGAGCGGATCTCCTCCGACGAGGAGGAGCGCCGCCGCGCCGGGTTCCGGCTTGAGACGTCGTACCGCTTCCAGGACCACGGTGCCCGCAAGGGCCGCCAGGACGCGAAGGTGTCCGACGCGTCCGGAGAGCAGATCGCGGAGGTGGCGTACGGCGACTCCGCGACCGTCCGTATCACCAACACTGGGCGTGTGCGGGCCAAGAAGGACGAACCGGCCGGCTACTGGCTCGACCTCGCCGACGGCCGCTGGATGAACGACCGCGACGCCGCCGAGGCGTCCGGCGACTCCAGCGAGATGCCGGTCATCGACGCCGACGGCAACGAGCGCCGCCGCAAGAAGCGCGTCATCCCGTTCGTCGAGGACCGCCGCAACATCCTCGTCGTCACGCTCGACGAGCCGTTGCCCGAACCGATCGCGCTCTCGCTGATGTACGCAATGGAGCGGGGTATCGAGGCCGCCTTCGAGCTGGAGGACTCCGAGCTCAGCAGCGAACTCCTCCCGCCGGACGACGGCCCGCGCAACCGCATCCTGTTCACCGAGGCCGCGGAGGGTGGCGCGGGTGTGCTCCGCCGCCTGCAGTCGGAGAAGGACGCCCTCGCGAAGGCGGCAATCAAGGCGCTCGAGATCTGCCACTTCGACGCCGACGGCAACGACCTGGGCGGCCCGCACCCCGATCGGCCGTGCGCGCTGGGCTGCTACGAGTGCCTGCTGACGTACGGCAACCAGCTCAACCACGCCTCCATCAACCGCCACACCGTGCGCGAGCTGCTGCTGCGCCTCGCCTCGGCGACGGCGAAGCGGGACAAGCGTGGGGAGTCGCGGACGGAGCAGTTCAAGCGGCTGCTGAACCAGGCTCCCGGCACACCGACCGCCGGCGAAGCCGCAGTGGAGGCCGTGGTCGGGGAGGCGGTCGCCCAGGACAACCTCCTGAACTGGCTCAAGGCGAAGGGCCTGCGCCTGCCCGACGACGGCGAGACGCTGATCACCGAGGCGAACGCCCAGGCCGACTACGTCTACCGGCTGCCCAATGTCAACCTCGCCGTCTTCGTCGACCTTCCCGGCACCGAGACGACGGCCCTGCGCGACGAGGACGCCGAGGAGCGGCTGCTCGACGCCCGCTGGGACTTCATCCGATTCCCGCACGACGCCGACTGGGACACCATCGCCGCCGAGCACCCCCGATACTTCGGCTCCGTCGCCAACTGACGTCTGACCACGAGGACTTGACGACCAACATGGCAATCACATACTCCGCCGGTTCCCTGGTGACGGCCCGTGGCCGCGAATGGGTGGTGCTCCCGGAGAGCGCCTCCGACATGCTCGTACTGCGCCCCCTCGGCGGCTCCGACGACGACATCGCCGCCGTGTTTCCCGCCTTCGAGGACGTGAAGGGCGCCCAGTTCGCGCCACCGGAACCCTCCGACCTAGGCGACCAGCGCGCCGCCGGCCTGCTGCGCACCGCTCTGCGCATCGGATTCCGCTCCGGCGCGGGCCCCTTCCGCTCCCTCGCCGGAATCGCGGTGGAGCCCCGCGCCTACCAGCTGGTGCCGCTGCTCATGGCACTGCGTCAGCAGACCGTACGCCTGCTCATCTCCGACGACGTCGGCATCGGCAAGACCATCGAGGCGGGCCTCATAACAAGCGAGCTGCTGGCCCAGGGCGAGGCGACCGGCCTCGCCGTCCTCTGCTCGCCCGCGCTGGCCGAGCAGTGGCAGGCGGAGCTGCGCACCAAGTTCGGCATCGACGCCGAGCTTGTTCTCTCCTCCACCGTGTCCCGCCTGGAGCGGGGCCTGGACCTGGGCCAGTCCCTCTTCGACAAGTATCCGCACGTCATCGTCTCGACCGACTTCATCAAGTCGACCCGCCACCGCGACGACTTCGTGCGCCACTGCCCCGACCTGGTCATCGTCGACGAGGCGCACACCTGCGTCGCCGCCGACGACACCTCGACCGCCTCCCAGAACCAGCTCCGCTACGAGCTGCTGCGCCGCGTCGCGGAGGACGCCACCCGGCACCTGCTCCTGGTGACGGCCACCCCGCACAGCGGCAAGGAGTCCGCGTTCCGCAACCTGCTCGGCCTGGTCAAGCCCGAACTGGCGAACGTGAACCTGGAATCGGAGGCCGGCCGTAAGCTCCTCGCCCACCATTTCGTGGCGCGCAAGCGGGCAGACGTACGCCAGTACCTCACCAAGGAGGACGGGCTCGCCGACGACAGCCTCGCCGAGAAGACCGCGTTCCCCTCGGACCGCTACTTCAAGGACGAGACGTACAAGCTGTCCCCGGCCTACCGCGCCCTGCTCGACGACGCCATCGCGTACGCGAGCGACCGCGTCGAGGCGGCCGGCTCCCAGGGCAAGCGCGAGGCTCGTATCGCCTGGTGGTCCGCGATCGCGCTGCTTCGCTCCCTCGTCTCTTCGCCGCGCGCCGCCGCGCAGACCCTGCGTACGCGCTCGGCCGCCGCGGCCGCCGCCAGCGCGGAGGAGGCCGACAAGCTCGGGGCGCCCCTCACCCGCGACTCCGCGGACAGTGACGCCCTCGAAGGTCTCGACGTGGCCCCCGGCGCCGAGACCGATGGCGCAGGCGCGCGCCTGGCCGAACTGGCGGAGCGCGCGGCGACGTTGGAGGGTCCGGCGGAGGACCTCAAGCTGAAGGCCCTCGTCAAGCACCTCAAGGCCCTCCTCGCCGACGGCTACAACCCGATCGTCTTCTGCCGCTACATCCCGACGGCCGAATACGTCGCCGAACACCTCGACAAGAAGCTCGGTGCCAAGACCGTCGTCCGCGCCGTCACCGGCACCCTCTCCCCGCAGCAGCGCATCGAACGCATCGAGAAACTGGCCGACGACGCCGGCGACGACCAGGCCGCCCGCCGCGTCCTCATCGCCACGGACTGTCTCTCCGAGGGCGTCAACCTCCAGCACCACTTCGACGCCGTCGTCCACTACGACCTTGCCTGGAACCCGACCCGCCATGACCAGCGCGAGGGTCGCGTCGACCGATACGGCCAGAAGCGCGACGAAGTCCGCGTCATCACCATCTACGGTGCGGACAACGGCATCGACGGCAAGGTCCTCGAGGTCCTCATCAAGAAGTACCGCCAGATCCGCAAGGACCTCGGCATCGCCGTCTCCGTTCCCGATGAGATGTCCTCGGGTGTGACGGACGCGATCGTTGAATGGCTGCTGATGCGCGGCCGCGACAACGACGACGCGCTCTTCAGCGCGGACGCGTTCAAGGTGAGCACTGCCCAGCTGGAGAGCGACTGGAACTCGGCGGCCGACCGCGAGAAGGCGTCCCGCTCACGGTTCGCCCAGCGGTCCATCCACCCGGAGGACGTCGCGCTCGAGGTCACGGCGGTCCGTGACGCACTCGGCAGCGCGGGCGAGATCGCCACCTTCGTACGCGAGTCGCTGACCGCGCTCGGAGGTGTCCTGCGCGACGCGGGCGAGGACTTCACGGCGCAGGTCCGCGGTACTCCCCTCGGTCTGCAGGACGCGCTCGCGCCGGTGGTCGGTGCGGACGTGATCGAGAAGGACCGCCCTATCCCGTTCCGCGCCGACCCGGCGGTGGGGCGCGGCGAGGCTGCCCTCGTCCGTACGGACCCGGTGGTCGGCGCCCTGGCCGCGCACGTCCTGAACGCGGCCCTGGACAAGGACGCTGACGGGGTGCGTCCCGCCCGGCGGTGCGGGGTGATCACCACGGACGCAGTGGCCACGCGTACGACGCTGCTGCTCGTCCGCTACCGCTTCCACCTCACGCTGCCGTCGCGCAGCGGCGAAAAGCAGCTGGTGGCGGAGGACGCCCGCCTGCTCGCCTTCCGCGGCTCCCCGAAGAACGCGGAGTGGCTGGCGCAGGAGGGGGCGCTGGCGCTGCTCGACGCGACCGCGTCCGAGAACACGGACTCGCATTTCGGTGAACGGACCATGACCCGCATCCTCGGCCAACTGCCGGAGGCGTACGACTATTTGGAGTCGTACGGTGACGAGCTGGCCGATGGTCTCGATGCATCGCATCGCCGGGTACGCGCCGCCTACGGCGAGATCGTCCGAGGCCTGAGCGTCACCGCCCAGAAGCCCGCAGACGTCCTCGGTGCGTACGTCTACATGCCCGCCACCCCGTCCGCTGCCGCCGGAGAGGCCACCGCCTGATGTCTGCCACCACCCGCAACCAGGTCTTCTCCGCCGTCCACACGGTGGGCGCGCTTCTGCCCGCCGACATGCTGGTCCGCATCAGCGAGGGCAAGGACGTTCCCGGCTCCAAGCCCGCCGACTACGGCCTGCCCACTTCTCGCTCGGTGCGCGATGAGGCCGAGCGCAGCTGGGAGTACCTCAAGCCGCTGTGGCGCGACCTGCGCACCCGTCTGCCCGAGGACCCGCAGACCGGAGCACCGGCCGGCGACCCGACCGGCCTGGCGACCCACGACTGGCTGGCGCCGCTCTGGCGCCAGCTGGGCTTCGGCCCGCTAACGCCGATGGGCGCGTCCGGCCTCCCGGCCGATTCCGACCCGGAGAAGACCTTCGCGGTCTCCCACCGCTGGAGCCATGCCCTCATTCACCAGACGGCCTGGAACGCCAACCTGGACAAGCGGCCGGGTGGGGCGGGTACGGTACCGCCGCAGTCGATGCTCCAGGAGTGTCTGAACCGCACGGAAGCCCACCTGTGGGGCGTCCTGACGAACGGCCGCCAGGTGCGGCTGCTGCGGGACTCCAGCGCGCTGGCGACCGCGTCGTACGTCGAGTTCGACCTGGAGGCGATCTTCGACGGGGAGCTGTTCAGCGAGTTCGTCCTGCTCTACCGGCTGCTGCACGTCTCCCGCTTCGAGGTGGGGGAGGAGGCGGCTCCGTCCGCCTGCTGGCTGGAGAAGTGGCGCACGGAGGCCATCGCCTCGGGCACCCGCGCGCTGGACCAGCTCCGCAAGGGCGTCCAGACCGCCATCACCACGCTCGGCACGGGCTTCCTCAAGCACCCGAACAACCGCGAGCTGCGCGAAACGCTGGACGTTCAGACCTTCCACTACGCCCTGCTTCGCATGGTCTACCGGCTGCTCTTCCTCTTCGTCGCCGAGGACCGCGACGTGCTCCTGGCGCCGAATGCGGAGGCTGGCGCCAAGGAGCGCTACGCCACGTACTTCTCCTCCGCCCGGCTGCGCCGCCATGCTCAGCGGCGCCGGGGCACCACACACGGCGACCTCTACCAGGCGCTGCGCTTCGTCCTGTCCGGTCTCGGCAATGACGATGGCCGCCCGGAGCTGGGCCTGCCCGCCCTCGGCGGCATCTTCGACGACAACGAGAGCGACAAGGTCCTGCACGGCCTCGCTCTGTCCAACGGGCCCCTGCTCGACGCCGTACGTGCCCTGTCGGTCGTCCGCGACACCAACTCCAGGCGAAACCGTGCCGTCGACTACCGCCACCTGGATGCCGAGGAACTGGGCTCCATCTACGAGTCCCTGCTGGAGCTCGTTCCCAAGCACAACGCCACCGAGCGCACCTTCGAACTCGTCGAGCTGGCAGGCAACGCGCGGAAGACGACGGGCTCGTACTACACCCCGTCCTCGCTCATCGACTGCCTCCTCGACTCCGCCCTCGACCCGGTCATCGACGACGCGGTCAAGCGCGGCGAGATCCGGGCCACCCGTGCCGGACAGCCCGAGGCCGGCCCGGCCATCGTCGAGGAACTACTCAGCCTCACTGTCTGCGACCCCGCCTGCGGCTCCGGCCACTTCCTCGTCGCCGCCGCGCGTCGCATAGCCAAGCGGGTCGCCGCAGTCCGCGAGCAGAACCCCGAGCCGACCCTGGACGCCGTACGCCATGCCTTGCATGAGGTCGTCGCCCGCTGCATCTACGGCGTGGACCTCAACCCTATGGCCGTCGAACTCGCCAAAGTGTCCTTGTGGTTGGAGGCCCTTGAGCCCGGCAAGCCGCTCGGCTTCCTCGATGCCCACATCAAGCACGGCAACGCGCTCCTGGGGGCGACCCCGGCCCTGCTGGCAGGTGGCATACCCGACGACGCCTTCAAGCCGATCGAGGGCGACGACAAGAAGATCGCTTCAGCGGTGAAGAAGCGGAACGCGGCTGAGCGCGGCGGCCAGCTCAGCTTCCACACTGAAGAGCGCATCTGGGTGTCCAACGCCTCCTTCGCGGCGAGCCTGCGTGGCATCACTGCCGCCCCGGCCGACACCCTGCGCGATGTGCGCCTGCAGTCCAGCCGCTTCCGCGACCTGGAGCAGTCCGCGACCTACCTCCGCGCCCTCCACATTTCCGACGCCTGGTGCGCCGCCTTCGTCTGGAACAAGAACCAGGGTGCGCCGACCCCCGTCACCGAGGGCGTCTTCCGCGACCTCCAGAGCGCGGGTGGCGGAATCCCCGTCAGCACCAACGAGGAGATCATCCGCCTCGCCAAGCAGTACAACTTCTTCCACTGGCACCTGGAGTTCCCTGAGGTTTTCCACGTCCCTGCGTCCGCTGACGCCACTGTTGACACGTCCGTCGGATGGAACGGTGGCTTCTCTTGCGTGCTCGGTAACCCGCCGTGGGAGCGCATCAAGCTCCAGGAGCAGGAGTTCTTCGCTGCGCGCCACGAGAAGATCGCCAAGGCGGCCAACAAGGCGGCTCGCGAGAAGCTGATCAATACGCTCGCAGGGAGCGATGAAATGGCGGACCGCGAGCTGCAC
Source organism: Streptomyces sp. NPDC060064 (assembly GCF_042736455.1). Lineage (NCBI taxonomy): Bacteria > Bacillati > Actinomycetota > Actinomycetes > Kitasatosporales > Streptomycetaceae > Streptomyces > Streptomyces sp. NPDC060064. Next base: position 107,099 of record NZ_JBHWWF010000021.1, on the reverse strand, counting down.
GCCGAATTCATCGCGGCCCGCCGGCTCGCGGAAGGCGTCAGTCACCTGCTGCGCGATTCCGGCCGCTATCCACTGACCGGCCGTGGGGACGTCAACACCTACGCTGTGTTCGCGGAGACCGCTTCCCGAGGTATTGGCGCGCACGGTCGCTTCGGGATTGTCCTCCCTACCGGCATCGCCACGGACGCGACGACAGCGCCCTTCTTCTCCGACTTGGTGCGCACAGCTCGCCTTGCCTCCTTCCTGGACTTCGAGAACGAGGCCTTCATCCTGAGCAGGGACGTCCATCACTCGGTCCGCTTCGCTCTGCTGACCGTGACGGGCGTCAGTGAGCGAGTGAATCGGGCATCCTTTGCCTTCGGCACCCGGTACATCGAGGACCTGGACAGCCGCCGGTTTGCCATGCCTCCGGAGGAAATCCTGCTGGTGAACCCCAACACGGGCACGCTTCCAGTGTTCCGGTCACGTCGTGACGCTGAGATCACGCTGGGGATCTATCGCCGGATTCCCGTACTGATCAAGGAGCCCGATGAAAACGGCGCGGGCGGCAGTAACCCGTGGGACCTGTCATTCATGAGGATGCTCGACATGTCCAATGACTCTCGCCTGTTCTGTACGAAGGGTGAACTGGAGGGCGAGGGCTACGACCTCACGGGAAACATCTTCAGCAAAGGTGAGCAGCGGTATCTGCCGCTGTACGAGGCGAAGATGCTGCATCACTTCGACCATCGCCTGGGCACGTACGAGGGCCAGACGCAGGCCCAGGCCAACATGGGCACGCTTCCGCGGCTGACGCCGGAGCAGCACGACGACCCGAACTTTGTTCAGATGCCACGCTACTGGGTTCCGGAGTTCGACGTTCCGAGGCGGGAACTGGATCGCAATGGGAACATCGTCCATGACCTCGGTGTGAGGTCGAGGCTCGATCAGCGGGGATGGAACCACCAATGGTTCATCGGGTGGCGCGACATCTGTAGAGGTACGGACGCCCGTACTCTGATCGCAACAGCGACTCGCATTGATGCCGCGTTTGAGGGGGGCACGCTCCTTGCGCTGCCGCGGGCTGGAGCAACAGCGGCAGCAGTTCTTCTGGCGTGCATGTGTTCATATGTCGTTGACTACATCGCGCGTCAGAAGGTCGGTGGCACGCATCTCAAGTATTTCGTGATGCGGCAGCTGCCCATTCTCGGCCCGGATGTAGCCGAGAGGGCAGTGCCGTGGCAGGGGAACACAACGGTTGGTGAGTGGCTTGCTGCACGTGTTGTAGAACTGAGCGTCACGGCAGCGGATATGAGCCCCTTGGCTGCTGACCTTGGATTCAGTGGAGAGCCTTTCCGCTGGAATGAGGAAAGACGTGCTGTCCTGCGCGCGGAGCTCGACGCCGGGCTTTTCCATCTCTACGGGCTCAACCGCGACGAGGTCGACTATGTCATGGGATCCTTCCCGGTCGTTAGCCGCCAAGACGAGGCAGTTCACGGCACTTACCGCACCAGGGACCTGGTCCTCGACGTCTACGACCGCTTGGTCGAGGCACAGCTCACTGGTGTCGAGTACCAGAGCGCTCTCGCCCCGCCCCCCGGCCACGGTCCCCGGCACCCAGCACCAGCTCCCGACGCGGCTTGATCGCCCCCAATCCACTCTGTCTCCGCCCGCGCAACCGGGCGGGGACACCGCACACCTGTGACCCGTCATGCATCAGAACTCAGCGGCTCCGTCCGCCCACACCCCACCCGATCGTGCGGCCCTTCGCGCCGAGCGACGGAGGCTGCGTGAGGCCATACGCGCCAAGCGCTCCCTCCTGAAGGGGCGCTCCGCCTTCGAGAAGGTTGACGAGCGCCGCAAGTTCAAGGCCGCGGTGGCCCGCGATCGGGCCAACCGTGCGCACCAGGACGCCTTGGCGAGGGCAGATCGCGACAAGCAGCAGAAGCAGCAGTCCGTTGCCGCCCAGCTACGGGCATTCGACAGCGACCAACAGAACTCCGAGGCACGGGAGCTCCAGCTTCTCCGCCGCCAGTTCATCGACGCCGCCCTCCGCCGAGCCCACCTGTCAGTCAAGGAACTCAACGGCCTGGGCGCGGGCCTCATCAACGATCTGGCTGCTCGCGGCATCCGAACGGCCGCCGACTTCACCGGTGTCAGCCGTGGCCCTGCCCCGAACGGCAAGGGCGGCGACGTCATCTGGATCCACTTGTCCGGTGGCCGCAAGGTGCACGTCAACGGTATCGGTGAGCATCGCGCGAAGGCGTTGGTCGAGTGGCGCAAGTCCTACGTCACCCGAGCCGAGGAGCGCGCACCGAAGCGCATCGGGCTGGCCGATCGCAGACGGATCGAGGAACTGGCGAAGCAGAGACGTGCGGAGTTGAAGGCCGAGGAGACCGCAGCGGAAGCCGCCGCCAACGAGACACGAAGCGAGGCCAGGGCCACCCTTGATGAGACCCTCGCCCGGCTGGCCAAAGCGGCGCGCGACGCCGATCGCAAGGCCGCCGCAAAGCGTGCCCAGTACGACGTCCTGGCCGAAGAGCTTGCGCGCCTCGAAGCCGAACTCGACCCGCTGGATGCCGCGTACGGCGGTCTCAGATTCCGGAGACGGACGCACAACCGGACCGTACGGACAGAGCCCTCGTCCGCGACAACCGTCCCGCGACAGCGCCCGAGCTTCACGCCGTCGAGGCCCGTGAGGCTGGACAAGAAGTCGCCCGAGACCGAACCGCAGGCCACCGGCAAGCGGCCCGGCCTACTGTGGCTCATCCCCATCGTGTTCTACTTCGGCTCCGCTCTGACCGGCACGCCCGTACTCGTCGGAGCGCCCATGTGGGCCGTGGCCTTCCTGCGGGTGGGCCATCTCGTGGCAGCCAGCTACCTGTTCGGTCACTGGATTCGACGGCGCCGACAGTGGAAGGAGCAGCGGGCGACCTCACTCATGCCTGCGATCTCGATCCACATCGTCTGGGTATGGCTGATCGTTGCTGTGGTGATCGGTACGCACTACGAGTGAGATCAGCGAAACGGGGTGGTGCCGGATGTCCGGCACTACCCCGGGGTGAAGGCATGCGGTGTCAGCTGTCGGCGGCGTACCGCACGAATCGGGCCCAGTCTGCGTGAGCGACACACAGATGAGGCCGGGCCAAATCCTTGGAGTCGCGCACGAGCACGGCCTGCTCGGTGGCGGCGACCTCGACACAGGCGCCGCCTTCGTTGGAGCTGTGACTGCTCTTCATCCACCTCAGATGCGTGGTGACGTTCGCGGAGCGATCGATGCTCATGCCTCTCCCAGCAACTCCTGGATGACAGCCAGTGATTCGGACGGGGTTAGTGCCTGCGCCCTGATGCTGCCATAGCGTGCTGCCAGGATACGGACTTCATCCGGATCAGTGATCAACCGGCTGATGTTCTGGACCTCCAGATAGGCGACCTGCGGACGGCCCTGGGGTGTTAGCAGAATGAAGGGTCCACCCATCCCCGCATGCTCGTCACGCTTCGTTGGCATGACCTGGAGCTCCAAGCTCCTCAGCTGGCCGAGTTCGAGCAGCTTGTCCAGTTGAGCCTTGTGAACGGCCTCGCCGCCGATGGTCCGGCGCAAGACCGACTCCTCGATGATGCATGTGACGATCGGAGCTGGCCATCTGGTCAGCAGTTCCTGCCGAGCGAGCCGCGCGATCACCCGCTGCTCGATGGTCGCGTCGTCAAGCAAGGGCTTGCGCATGGCGAAGAGAGACCGCGCGTGATCCTCCGTCTGCAGAAGCCCTGGAATCACGTGATTGCCGTACTCGTGTACCTCAACTGCTTGGCGCTCCAGCCGAGCGTAGTCCTTGAACCACGCCGGGTGCTTCACCCGCGCCCTCGCCTTCGCCCTCCCCACGTCCTCCTTCGCCGCTCGCAGCAGCCCACCCGCCCCCAGCAACTCGTCCGCCGCGTCCAGGAACTCCGGCTGCGGCGTCCTCCGCCCGCGCTCCAGGGAACGGATCAGGTCCTCGCTGTACCCGAGTTGGTCCCCGAGCTCCCGCTGCGTCAGGCCGGCCCGCTCCCGCAGGACCCTCACCTGGCGGCCGATCACGCGGAACAGGTCAGCCGCGTCTTCCACTTCGTCGTTGTGGTCCGCCGGACCCGTGAGCTCCATCCGTGCCCGCTCCCGTTCTGCACGATGCCTGCCCGTATCGGTACGCATAAGCTGCGTACCGGTCTCTTCCGGCAGGTTACGGCGCGGCGGCAACGCCCCATGGTGTAAGAGGGAAACCGCATCCCTTCGAGTGGCTCACCTTCGCCGCACGCCTTGCGGCCGATCACTCGGCTTCGGCTGCGGTGAGGTACCGGCGCAGCTCTGCCCTGATCTCATCCGCTCCGCCGGCCGCTGCCACGGGGTCTCCTCTCCGTTCGCCAACGCGGCGCTGCTCGCGAAACGCGCGACGTGGGATGCGGGCACGAACGAGTTACGCAACCACACGGCGAAGACGGATGCTTCGTCCGCGGTGACATCGCCAAGCGTGATGAACGCGTAGTCGGGATCGGTCATTGACTGCGGGGAAGCGGTGTCGTGCTTGCGGTCGGTGACGATCTCCAGGCATTGGAACCAGCGTTCGCCGGACTGGCCATGGCCGGCTTGTAGCACGTGCGGCGAGATAGCTGCTGCACGAGCAGTGAGCGGGCTCCGCGCCGACTGGCTCGTGTCGGACTGCCTGTACCGGCCGCCGCGAGCACCGGTACTGGCACGTTGCGTACCGCTGTCGTTCCTGGTCAGGGCAGGGGCTTGCCGTCACGCTGAGTTGCGTGAAGAACGAATCCGTACGCATCGACATGCCTCAAACGGCAACGCCCGTAGGACAGTTCACCCAGCTGCTGAGCGCCACTCGGCGCGGGGCCCGACTCGCGCGGCTGCTCGCCGTCGAGCAGATCGCCCAGTGGGGGTGGCCGCGGGAAAGCGAGCGCGCCGAGGCCGCCGCGCTCGTGGTCGCGGAGCTGGCCGCCAACGCGATCACGCACGGGCGGCTGCCCGGCCGCGGCTTCCGGCTCGGACTGACGCTCTTGCCCACGGCTCGGCTGCGGATCGAGGTCACGGACCCGCGTGGCGAGCGACTGCCTGCCGTATCGAGTGTGGCCGATGAAGGCGGCCGTGGCCTGGTGATCGTGGACGCTCTCGCCGCTGGTTGGGGCGTACGCCCGTATCCGCCTTCCGGGAAGACCGTCTGGGCAGAGATCGCCTCGGCCCGCCAGAAGTCGACGGCGGCTTTCGGCGCTTCGGAGGAGCCGTGGGAACGCAGCCGGGTGTGCTAGGCATACGGCATGTACGCCCACGCCCCACTGCCCTCCGTGGACCTCACGGACTCTCAGTGGCACCTTCTCGCGCAGCTGCTGTCCGGTCCGCTCCCCGAACCTGGCAGCAGCGCCGACGCCGAGGAAGCCGTATCCGCGCGCGGTCTCGATGTCGATCAGGCCCGCGCAGACGTCCCCTCCCTTGTCTGGCTGAAGTTCGTGGAACATCTGGACGGGCTGCTGGTGATCACCGATCTCGGAGCGGCGATGCACTACCGGTCTCAGTACGAGTCGTCGGAGCGGCTGTTGAGCGAGATCGCTTTGCTCGCCGAGGCGAACGAGACGATGGCCCCCGAGTTCGCCCGAACGGTGCGCCGCCTGGCCCAGGGAGCCCTCTCTGTCGCCGAAGCGCCGGACGGGGTGCGCCGCCGGCCCGTCTGAACGACACGACACTCACGCGTCAGGTGACGGCCTCCTCGCCGAACAGGCCGTCCGTCGGCCGGCGCCGGGCCTTGCGCGATGTCTCCGGAACAGGCAGGACTCCCGCTTCCAGCAACTCGGACCGTGTGATCACAGGCGCGGCGAGAATGTCGGTGAGAAGTTCTCCTTGGGCGGGGGCCAGGTCCGTGAGGCGGCGAAGTACGGACAGCAGCTCGATCAACTCCTTTGTCCACTCGTACGGCCAGGAATCCACATGGATGTCGTCGAGCGGGCTCGTCTTCTTGCTGCTCGGCTTGGCCTTTCGGTAGCCGAACCACTTGTTGACGATGCGCATGCCGCCGACATCGAAGGTCCAGACGGACTCCGGCACGGGCGCGAACGAGCCCTCACCCACGTAGAGCGTCTGTGTCCCGGTGTCGTACCGCATGAGGTCCGGGACCTCATGGCCGATGTGGGTGAGATAGCGAACCTGACGTGGGTCCCCCTGGGGGAACTCGACTCGTCCCTCGGGGCGCGCTGCAGCGGGGTCGACGAAGCGCTGCCCGTACGTCGATGCCCACAGCACCTCGCGGCCCAGCGCTACAGCTCGATTCCACAGCTCCAGGTCGCGCGTCAGCGGCAGGCGCACGCCTGGGGTCAGCAGCTCCTCGGTGAATCGCTCCGTGAAGCCGCTGTGTCCGGCAACGCCCAGGGTGTAGGCCGCCAACTCGTCGGCCTTTACTGGTCCGTGGCCGAGTGTGCGGCTGAGGAGAGGCAGAAGGCCACTGAGCACGTTGGGGGAGCCGTCGGGGTGGAGGAGGGGCATGATCCGGCCGCCCCGACCGTTGAAGTGGTGCGTGTCGGGGATGAGGTGGGTTGCCACTACGGCCGGCCCTGAGTCGATCTCGTGCGATGACTGCTGGTTGAGGAAGAACTGATCGTCTTGCCGATCTGCTGCCCAGACATCAGGCCGCGGATAGTCGATGACCCGGTTGTCCGCGATCAGCCACTGCCGATCGAAGCTGCGGAGCGCTGCTTGTACAATCTCAGGCTTGGTCGATACCTCCTGGCCGATCGGGCGGGTGCGAACAAGCTGGCCTGGCAGCGGTATCTGCCTACCGGTCAAGGTCCGGTCCCTCGTCTCCTTGAACAGCTCTGCCTTCTCCACAGGATCGGTCTCGCGGATCAGCCGCGCCCAGCGGCGGCGAAGAGTCTGGCTGGACGGGGCGCTCACCCAGGAGCGGTTGGCCGTCACTCCCAGGCTGCCCCATGGGAAGAGGTCGCTGAGTGCCGGAAATTCGTCCCAGCCCGACTGCGTGCGCGGCGTGAACGGCCGCACGCCCTCGTTATGAGCCTCCCGCCACCCGCCGTCGTCCAGCCGGATGGCCCGTAACGCCTCGAACTTCTCTCGCCGTTTCCCCGTGACCGTCCGGTAGTGGATCTGGGCCCGATGGTCCTCGCGGCGCTCCACTCCTCGCCTGCGGACGAACAGACAGATCGCCAGCGGCTGAGCGACTCCTGGAAACACACGGGTGGCGACTTCGGGACGCTGACCCTCCGGCGACAGGTTGATGACCCACCCCTCGTCGCATGTGCGGCGCAGATAATCCCGCATCCCGCGTCCGCCCGGACCGGTCGTCCACCCGGACGGGGAGATGAAGCAGACGACGCCGTGCCGCTCGTCCTCGTGCGCGTCGAACACCTTCCAGGCCGCCCAGCGCCAGAAGTACACGTACATGTTCTTGAGCATGTGCTCGTAACGCCCGTTGCCCGCAAGGCGGAAGTCGTCGAGCAGCGGGACCTCGTGGCTGCCGTTGCGCTTCTCCACCCAGCCGCCGCGGTTCTCGGCCTTGTCGTCATACGGCGGGTTGCCGATGACGACCGTCACAGGCGTGTTCGCCTTGACGCTGTTGGCGCGCCGTCGGGAGGCTGACAGCGCACCGTAGACGTACAGCTGCTCGTCTTCCACGAACGGGTTGTCGAGGGTGTCGGTGACGAAGAAATTGAGTCCATCCTCCGGAAGCTGTGAATGGTGACGCTTGAGGAGGTCCGAGGCCCGTAGCTCGGCAACAGCGAAGGGGCCCATCTGCACCTCGAAGCCGTACAGGCGTGATGCGAGCCCGGAGATCGCGTCGGGAGCCATAGCGGGGCCGTGGCGCTCGGCTGCCTGTTCCGCGACGCGTTCGATGATCGTGTGCAGATACGTACCGGTGCCCATCGCCGGGTCGACAATGCGTACGTCGTCGCCGCCGAAGCCGTCCGGCTGTCCGAGGCGGGAGCGCAGCACGTCGTCGGTGAGACGGACCATCTCCTCCACGACATCGTGCGGCGTGTAGAAAGAACCGCTCTTCTGGCGGAGAACCGGGTCGTAGACGGTGAGGAACTGCTCGTACAGGTGGAGATAGGCATCGCGGTTGCCGGACCTGATGGCCGGCCAGTCCACATGGGTGATCGTGCGCTGGAGGAGGTCGAGAGTGACGCTGAAGCGCTCGTTCACATGGTCGGTGAGAAGCTGCAGCGCCTTCCCCATGAGTGCGTGGCCCGCGTCGAGGCGGCGCCCTACCTCGTGCAGGCCGACGCCCTCACCGAGCAGGCCTTCCGAGCGCGCGAGCAGAAGGGCGAAGGTGACAGCCTGCGCGTAGCCGTCCGCGAAGGTGGCGTCGTCAGCGGAGGGGAAGAGCAGCTTGCGCCACTCGTTCTTGAGCCCCGTGAACGGCCGAGCACGCACATCGTCGTCGGCGCTGGGCGACTTCGCCTCGGCGGCCAACTGCTCCAGAACGGCTGACCGCAGCAGGCGGCACAGCGGTGCGACGTGCTGGACGAGACGGGCGACGTGGGTGATGTCCGGCGGCTTCCAGAGGAGGAAGACCCTGAGCAGGGCGTCAAAGGCCGCCGGGTCTGCCGGGGCGAGCTTCGCTCCCACACTCCTGAGGGAACCGCTGAAGACGACGGTCTCGCCGAGCTGGCGTCCGTCGCGGAAGAGCCGCCATTCGGTGCCGTTGGAGTAGAGCAGATTGGGGAGGTTGCGCAGCTTCTCCCACTGCTCCCTGTTGGCCCTGCCGAAGGTCTCCGGGTCCACGGAGAGACCGGGTTTCTTGAGCTCGATGTAGCCGACGATGTCGGCGCTCGCCCGCACCGCGTAGTCGGGTCGGACGCCGAGATCGGCGACACGATACTCGTCGTGCCAGGTGACTTCGGGCAGGTTGTGGTGTTCGCCCACGGCCTGGAGCAGGGTTTCCAGTGGGCTGCGGATGGACGCTTCGGGGCTTCCGCCCCCGGAGAGCTTGATCTTGCAGGATTTGCCGAACTGCGAAACGGCAGCAAGAAGCCAGTCGTACACGTCCCCTGACATGTTCCCCCCAGGATCGCGCCAAATCACGAGCGTAACTACGTCAGGTCAGTGTGGGAAGACGGAGCGTAAGTGTCCTTGCGGTCTGCACGCTCCCATGAATCGGCACCTCAGCGACCAATGTCCAGGGCAGAGGCCAGGCCCTGGCCGACCTGCGGTGCGTGACCCCTGGGCGGAAGCTGGTGGAGGGAGCCGCAGGGAGGAGCGTCGTCATGGAGGAAAGGGGGAGACGCCCGCGCGGACAGGCAGTCCTGACGGCAGCCGGTGTTACGGCAGCCGTGTGTCTGCTGGCAGGCTGCGGCGGGACCGGCACCGCAGGTCAGGGCCGGTCCGCAGCGACCAGCGCCGGGCCGGTCGTCATCACGTCCCCGGCAGGCCCGTCGCAGGACAGTGTCCGGACCCTGAAGGAAGGCCAGACCCTTCCCGTCGCGATCTCGCCCAACGAACCGTTCGACATCCCGGCGAGCTCTGCCGAGGTGACACTCACGGCCTTGAAGCAGGATCCTCGTGACACAGGCTGAACGGCACGCGCGCCGCAAGGCCCGTATCGCCAGGGATCAGTAGGGCCCGACGGAGCCTGAGGACTGGCGGCGTCCGACGCCTGCTTCGGCAGCAGCGGGATCACCGCCGCGTCAGCGCGGCAGCAGCGGACCTATGCTCCGAATCATGGGAATGGGCATCACAGTTCTTGTCGTCGACTGGTCACACCTCAGCGCCATAGCCGCCGACGAGCGCATGCGCCAGCTGGAGGACGCCGGATATCAGGTCGACGACGTCGAGGACATCGAGGAAGGCTGGAGGTGGCCTTCAGGCGACGGTGACCCCTGGTTCGGCACCTACGAGTTCCGTTCCACGCTCGGCTCCTTCAAGCCGCACTTCTGGGCTGGCGAAGCGTGGGACGACGTACGCGCCTTCGCAGATCCCGCGCTGAAGGCTGCCCTGGACCGCTTTCTCACACCGCTGTTCTGGGACGATGCCACATGCGACGACGACGCCGAGGCCCAGGACGAGGCCCGTGACGGGATGGATCCGCTACGGCGGCACCTGCTGGTCACCTGCACGCCCGAGGCCGTCGAGGATTTGGTCGACGCCTGGAACGAGGCGGCACCTCTCCTCGCGCAACTCCGGGAGCCGTACGCAGGACACGCCGCGCGCCCGGGGCGATGGATCGCGAACTTTGAGGAGTTCAGCGACCTGCTCCACGGCTGGGCCGAGGTGGCGATGGAAGCCGAGCGGCGCGGATGGGGGCTGGTGGGGCTGCGGGCCTGAGTTGCGCCGCAGAGATACCGCTACGTCCGAGCTACGCCCAGCCCACGACCGCAGAATTCACCTGCACCGGCCGCAGTTCTTCTCCTGCGACGCTTCGGGGACCGCCCGTGCTCAACCGTTGCGAGCTTCTGTCCCGCCCTACCCGGCGATGCGTGCCCGAATCAACAGCGTCCCGAGCTTGTCGCCCTCCGGAGCCGAGAGCACGCGTGCGACGATGTCCGTGAACCCGTGGCGCTTGAGTAGGTCTGACCAGACCTCAGGCGTGTACTGCCAGCGCAGCACGGTCAGTTCATGCTCCCGGCCCTCCAGCCACTTGCCGCGCATAGGCTGAGGTCCGTGCGAGCCGACGACCGGCTCGGCCTGGCTGAACGCGAAGATGCCACCGGGCGCCAGCCGCTTGGCCACCAGAGGGAACACCTGCTCGGGGTCGGTGAACCACACCGCTCCCCATACCGAGTAGACGGCGTCGAACGGCTCGCTGTCGGAGGCGAGGTAGTCGCACACGTCCCCGCACACGAAGGAGACGCGTGGCTCCTCCCGCCACCACCCACGGGCACGTGCCACCTGCACGGGGGAGAGATCGACCCCGATCACCTCAACCCCCTGCCGGGCCAGGAACACCGCCTCCTTGCCCTCCGCGGGCCCCAGTTCCAGCGCCCGGCATGGATGTCCGAGTACTTCCGCCCCCGGCCCATGGCCCGGGTACTGGGTCCACTCGAACCGGTCGACTACAGGCGCGGGCTGGTCGCCCTCGCCGCGGTGCGGCATGTACGTGTCCCAGTAGGCGGCCGGCGTGTGGGGTGGATGCGGCATGGCGTTCCTCGGGGGACGGCGGTGACCGGTGGAGCTGATCACCGTACCGGCGCCACCAAGTGCCCGTTGGGGAATGACACAGCGCTGCCGCGCCCTGCGCGAACGCAGGCCCATTGGATGCTCACGGCGTCCCCGGGCCTGATCGTTCGCGAAAGATTCAGTGGCAGTTCTCGCCCGGTCGGCACGGTCCGCACTTGGCGTAGTCGGCCTCCCACAGCTTCCAGTCGACGTCGAAGCCGTTGTTCGCGATGACCTGCGCTGTTCGCTCTACAGATCCGTCGTACTTGAACTCGATCTCAGGGATGTGCTCCAGGAACCGGCCGTCGAAGTGCCGGTGGCAGAACTCGCGGTAGTTGCGGGTGTCCAGGATGAAGACGTGCACCGCGATGTCGACGGTCCGGCCGCAGCACAACTCCAGGGCCTGGCCCCACTTCTCGATGGCGGTGATCAGGTACGAGACGGCCGCGCCGAACAGGCGGGTCGCCATCACCTCGTCGAACGGGTAGTCGCGCATGAGGAGCTGGATCTCGCGGTCCCACACCTCGGGGTCCACGAAGTCCCTCGGGTCACAAGGCTTGGTCTCGACTGCCGTTGCCATGCTGTCCTCCGGATCTCTATCGACACCCGCCACTCACAGCGGGGCGTGCTCCCAGGCAACCGCTCCCCGATGTTCTGCGGTGATCCCCTGTCATCGTGTGCAAGCCGTTTGCACATCCTGCACGCGCCGTAAACGAGCTGCTGATCACCACTTACGGTGGGTAGGCGGCCCGCCCTGTCGGGCGCTGGCGACTCCTCGGCATGACCCGGCGCGGGGCCCGCATGGCGCGGCTGCTCGCGGAGCAGCAGATTGCGGATTGGGGCCTGCCGCTGGAAGGCGATACGGCCCAGAACGCTGTACTGATCGTCGCCGAGTTGGCCGCCAACGCGGTCCGGCGCGGAGGTGTCCCCGGCCGGGACTTCCGTCTGACTCTCAGCCTCGGCCCAGACGGCGTATTGCGTATCGAGGTGACCGACGCCCGTGCCGAGCGTCTGCCCGAGCAGGCCGCGCCGGAAGCCTCGCGCGACCCTTCGGCGGAGAGCGGGCGTGGGCTGCTGATCGTCGCCGCACTCGCGGACAGCTGGGGTGTGGACCCCAGCTCGGAACCTCCTTCACACAAGACGGTTTGGGCGGAGCTCACACCGAGGCACTGAGCCGTCCCGGCGCCCCGGGGGAAGCGGCGCCCGACCAGGCTCAGGCGGCGTTGGCCTCCAGGTACAGCGCGGCCAGACGCGGCAACCGGCCGTGCATTTCCTTCGTATCGTCGAAGTCGAAGTCCTCGCCCATGTCGCCGTCGCTCTCCTCGCCCGGGAGATGCTCCGATCGGTAGCGGTCCCAGGCTTGGTAGAAGTCCTCTCCGCCGGCTGTGATCCGCTCGAAGGCTTCGCTGGCCGCGTAGTTGACCTCCTCGTAGAACAGTGCCTCGTCGCGGTACGCCGATGCGGCGTCGACGACCACCGGATGGTCGGCGAGGCTGTCCGGGCAGGCCGCTGCCCGCTCGTACCACTCCCGCCCCAGCGAGATCAGCCCGGCGCGGAAGTCCATGAAGCTGTCGTCCGAACAGCCGCCGCCGATGAGATAGGCCGCTGCCCATACGTCCCAGCGGTACAACGCGCTGTGCACCTCGTCGAACCGCTCCTGGTACTCGAGGATGTCCTGCTTCGGGCAGGTGGCGAGCCGGTCCACAAGGGCCTCGTCGAAAGGCTGCCCGCGTCGGCGGCGGCCGCCCTCGCGGATTCAATGACGTTCCAGAAATGGTCGATGTGCATGCCGGGCACTGTGCCATGGGGGTACGACACTGCCCGCCTCACCCGTGGGGAGCTCGTCCGCGCTCAGCGTGGATACAGGGTCGTGCTGTTCCCTCAACCCTTGCCGCTGCTTGGTGACATGCCACAACTGATCTTGATGTACGTGTGCGCGGTCGGTCAAAGGCTCAGCCGCCTGCAAACCGAAGCCGACCCAAGCAGGAGGCCACGCACATGGGACTCCGCAGGTCGGCCAAGGCGGCTCGCTGTACCTGGGCTGTAGTCCTGGGCGTCGCTGCCTCACGGCCAGGGGGCCAATCGTGTGACCCAGCGGCCCGGACATGTTGACGAGTCATGTACACAAATTCGAATCTCGGATTATCGGAAGTGTGTTGACGACGCTAACAGGCATGCGCCATGCTCGGTCGGGCAACGGTGTGTCGTGACTGGCATGTCGCTCTCAACTGCCGTACCCAGCACAGGAGTCCGAACCATGACCGACGATGCCCAGCCCGCCCCCGCGTCCCTGCGCGACCTGCTGCTCGGCCGGCTGCCGCAGTCCGGGCTGGCAGCAGATGCGCAGGAATTACTCCGCGACCTGTTGCCCGACGCCCAGGCCAGGAGCGATGGCCGGGGCCACCCCCTGTTTCTGCGATCCATCTCGGCTGCCGGCTGGCGTGGCATCGGGCCCGCCACCACGCTCGAACTCCGGCCCGAACCCGGCCTGACGGTGATTGCCGGCCGAAACGGCTCCGGAAAGTCGAGCTTCGCCGAAGCCGCAGAGATGGCGCTGACAGGAGACAACTTCCGGTGGCAGGGGCGCACTCAGATCTGGAAGCAGGGCTGGCGCAATCTGCACGACCACACGGACCCGCAGGTTGCCGTCGAGTTGTCCTACGGCGACGGGAGCCGGCCGGTCACCGTGCGCCGCAGCTGGACCGGCACCGGCGTGGACGACTCCCGCACGGTGGTCGAGGGAGTTGCGGCGGAGCTGCACGAGATCGTCGGCTCGGAGGAACTGTCGCTCTACCGGCCGTTCCTCCCTTACAGCGAACTCGGCGCGATGATCAACGGGCCGCTGACTGGCCTGCATGACGCGCTCGCCCAGATCCTCGGCCTGGAACTGCTCGGTGATATCGACAAGCAGGCACGCATTCTTGCCAAGACCCTCACCGACACCGTCGGGGCCGCCACCGAACTCACCGGCTATGTCGCCCGGGAGCTGTCCGAACTCGATGACCCCCGGGCCGCGGAGGCGGTCGCGATACTCGGCGGACGCCGGCCCGACCTCGACCGGGTGCGCGCGCTTCTCAAGGACCACACCGTTGCCGACGACAGTGCGCTCGCCCGCCTGCGACGGCTTGCCGGTCTGGAGGCCCCCGCCCGGCAGACCGTCAGCGCTGCCGTGACGCGGCTCCGTACGGCGGCCGCCGAGGCCGAGGATGCGCGTTACAGCTCGGCCGAGGACGCGAGGCGACTGATCGGGCTGCTGGAAAAGGCCCTTGACCATCGTCGCCGCCACCCCGACTCCGCCGACTGCCCCGTTTGCGGTGGAGCGAACCGCCTCGACCGAGCCTGGGTGGAGGGAGCCCGGGAGCAGGTCGAACGACTCCAGGCGGAGGCCGCCGCGGCGCAGGCCGCGCGCCGGGAGCTGGACGCGGCCGTCCGGGACGTCCATGACCTGGTGCAGCCCGTTCCACCCTGGCTCCAGGCCGACGAGACGTCGCTTGCCGCGCTCTGGCGTGACTGGGCGGCGTGCCGGGCGGTCGGCGAACCGCGGGAGCTGGCGGACCGGGCCGAGCGGGCCGAGGCAGTCCTTGGTGATGCCTGCCTCCAACTGCGCGAGGACTCCGCGCAGCGGCTCTGCGAGCAGGACGGGCGCTGGCAGACCGCTGCCGGACGCCTCAACGAGTGGTTGCGGAACGCAGAGGCTGCGGAGCAGGCACAGCCCCGCATCAGGCAGATCAAAGCCCTCCGCGCCTGGCTCAGGAAGACCACCGATGAACTGCGCGACGAGCGGCTGAAGCCCATCGCCGACCAGTCCCAGATGGTGTGGAAGCTGCTGTGCGAGCGCAGCAGCGTCGCGCTCGGATCGATCAGCCTCGCGGGCGCCGCGAACCAGCGCAAGGTTGTGCTCGACGTCTCCGTGGACGCGATGGAAGCGCCCGCGTTCGGTGTCATGAGCCAGGGCGAACTGCACTCGCTGGCGCTGTCCCTGTTCATCCCGCGCGCCACGCACCAGGGCAGCCCGTTCAAGTTCCTGGTGATCGACGACCCGGTCCAGTCCATGGACCCCGAGAAGGTCGACGGCCTGGCCAAGGTTCTCGACATCTACGCACAGCACCGGCAGGTCGTCGTCTTCACCCACGACACCCGGCTCGAGGAGTCCATCCGTCGTCTCGGCATCAAGGCAACGGTCAAGAGGGTGTCCCGGCAGACCGACTCGGTCGTCGAAGTCGTCCCGGTCAGTGACCCGGTAAGCCAGGCGCTGGACGAGGCGCGGGCGATCGCCCTGGACCAGAACCTGCCGCAGAAGGTTGCCGACAGGGTGCTGCCCGCGATGTGTCGCGTGGCGTTGGAGGCGGCCTATCTGGATGCGGCCCGGAGCACCCTGCGCAAGGCCGGGCACGGTCAGCGTGCCATTGCGGAGATGATCGCGAAAGCGGGGCCCCTCACCGGACTTGCGGCGCTTGCCCTTTCGGTGGAGCCCGCCACGGTCCTCGACGCCGTCGCCGGCGACCATGGCCCCTGGGCCAAGGACCTGATCAGGCAGTGCAACGCAGCTTCCCATCAGGCCGGCACGCCCGTCGGCGATCGCAAGGAACTGGTACGGCGCACGGAGCGCCTCGCGAAGGCGGTGCAAGCCCGGTGACTCTTCCCACCAGCGGCCTCCTCGCCGCCGCCGACGAGCTGCTCTGCCCTCCTCCGGACATCGTCCACACCCTCACCCCCGGCCTGCGGGCCCGCGCTGCCGCAGTCCTGCTCCGGCTGGCGCTGGACGAGACACTCGACGACTTCTGGCGCAGCGTCAGCCCGAACATGACCCGCACCGGACGCAGCAGGATGCTCAGCCTGCAGTGGTACGTCAGACCGTCCGTCGCCCGGCAGTGGTTCGCCATCTGGTCCGCTCTCAGCGCCGCCTGCCACCACCATTCGTACGAGCTTCCGCCTACCCCCGCCGAGGTACGGGCCTGGCACCAGGACGTCAGCGAGCTGCTGAACGTACTGCCCTCCGCCAGGCTCTGACCCCAGGCCAGGCTGCCGCCGACAATGCGAGGAACCACACCATGGACACCCGCCGCTACCGAATGGTGGTCACCAGCGGACTCGACTGTGTCAAGACAGGCGCCCACGTCGACGATCAGCTGCGCCGCTGCGCCGACCACGGGTTAGCCGTCCGGTGCAATGTTCGGCACTTGGACCAATACCCTCACGTGAGGGGTCGGTCTCCGTGGCCAGTGTCGGCTGCAGGGCCCCGCGGATAGGGTCGCAGAGTGTAGTCATCCCAGGGGTGGGGCATCGCGGGGTGCCGGGCCGAGGAGCGAGTGTGAGCGAGCAGCACGAAGGGCGTCCGGAGCCAGTGGAGTACCCGCAGTTCCTGTTGCGGCTACCGGGCGGCGGGTCGCTGGCCAGGGGCCGCCTGCTGGCGGAGAAGGGGACGAACGGAAGCCAGAAGTTCGTCGTCCTGACGGCGTCTCCGGTCCGGTCCGAAGTGGTGCCCTCGTTCCCGCTCCGTATGCCGTCGTCCCACCGCCTCAGGCAGCAGTTGATCGAAGAAGGCGCGATCCGCGAGTCGATGACCTGGCAGGGCCGACTGGAGACGGTCCGGGACATCGAATGCAATTCGCCGTCGGCCGCGGCCGAGATCCTGCTGGGCCGCAGTGCCAACGGATGGGTGGAGTGGAAGACCGCCGACGGGCATCCGCTAGCCGACTTCCTCAACAACGTGGGGTGGGGACCCAACCGGGCCTGGCTCGTGCGCGGCTCCAACGTCTCCGGCCTCGACCTTGTACAGCGGATGTGGCTTCCCGATCAGCGGGTCTCTCTCGCCGCCTCAAGACTGCGGCAGGGTGTCGAGCAGGGGGTGACCAAGGATCAGTTGCGGTCCTCGGTCGAGGAGGACTACGAGTCGGCGGCCACGTACAACCAGAAACTGGAGCTGGTCGAGGAACTGCATGCCTTCCTGTCTCGGATGAAGCCCGGCGACACGGTGTGCACCATCTCGGGCGGACGGCTCTACATCGGTGAGGTCAGTGGTTCCGCCGAGCAGACCGTCTCGGACGGAGGCCGGTCCAACCTGCGCCGGCCCGTCGAGTGGCAGGCCGACGGATATCCGTACGACGAGCTCCCCGAGGAGCTTCAGCAGAAGCTTTCCGTACAGCATGACGTGGTGGACCTGAGCGTGGTCAAGCCCCTTCTCGACGGCCTCGGCCTGTCCGATGCGGAACTCGCCGCGGAGGCCGAGGCGGCCGCCGAAGGCGACGTGAGCGCCGAGATCGCCGCGATCACCGAGCGCCGCCGCGAGCTCGAACTGCCTGAGCCCGGACCGGAGCTCGCCGCCGAACTCCTTGTCCACGACGTTGCGTGGCTGCGTGAGCTGCGTGACCTGCTGTGGGACGAGCGGCAGCTCGTCTTGTACGGGCCGCCCGGCACCGGCAAGACCTTCCTGGCGCTCGAGCTCGCCACGTTCCTCGGTGGCGGACCCGAGCAGGTCAAACTCGTGCAGTTCCACCCCTCCTACTCCTATGAGGACTTCTTTGAGGGCTTCCGGCCCCGAGAGGACCCCGAGACCCGAGAGGTCGCCTTCCGTCTCACCGCCGGGCCGCTGCGTGAACTCGCTGATCTCGCCACCCGCGAGGGCAACCGGCACATCCCGCACTTCCTGATCATCGACGAGATCAACCGGGCCAACCTGGCGAAGGTCTTCGGCGAGCTGTACTTCCTCCTCGAATACCGCAACAAGTCCGTACGGCTCACCTACTCCGGCGACGACTTCGCGCTCCCGCCCAACGTCTTCGTCATCGGCACCATGAACACCGCCGACCGCTCCATCGCCCTCGTCGACGCGGCGATGCGCCGGCGCTTCGCGTTCGTCGAGCTCTCGCCGCGCATCGAGCCGACGAGCGGGCTGCTGCGCCGCTGGCTCGCTGACAGGGCGCTGGACTCCGAGCCCGCCGAACTGCTCGACGCGCTCAACTCCCGTATTGAGGAGCCCGACTTCCGTATAGGCCCCTCGTATCTCATGAAGAAGGGCGTCTACAGGGAGGGCGGGCTGGAACGCACCTGGCGCACCAAGATCCTGCCGCTGCTGGAGGAACACCACTACGGCGACAGCCTCGACGTCCAGGCCCGCTACGGGCTCGAAACCCTCCGCAAGGTCGTGGCCGCCCGTAAGCAACGCTTCGCCGCTCAGCCCGGCGACCTCGTGTGGGGCGAACCATCTGCCGCCGACACTGACGCCGACGACGCGTCGTGACGACCATCCACCTCGTCGAGCACGCCCCGCCGGTCCCGCGTCCTCTCTCGGACGCGGTCGGGCGGGCCCTCGCCGCCTCCCGCATCGTTGACGCCGCGCCCGACCCGTACCTGCCGGGCCACTGGCGGCTCCGCGCGGGCAGCAAGGTCGGTGCCGTCACCCTCACCGTCCCCGGCGCCGGGACCGTCACGCTGCGCATCACCCCGAAGGTTCCGATCGCCCGGCTGTTCTTCCTCCTCGGCTACGCGCTCTCCCCGCACACCATCCCGGACGATGGCGCGGTCGATGTTGCGGAACACACCGAAGTGCTGCCCGCCTTCGCCCACGCCTTCGAGCGTCAGCTGGCCCGCGCGCTCACGCAAGGGCTGGTCCAGGGCTACCGGACGACCGAGGAGAGCGCCTTCGTCGTACGCGGCCGCATCCGCGAGGCGGACCAGATACGGCGTCACTTCGGTGCCGCTGTGCCCGTCGAGATCGTGTACGACGAGTACTCCACCGACATCGCGGAGAACCGCATCCTGCGTGCCGCGACCGAGCGCCTCCTGCGCCTGCCGGGCGTTCCCGGAAACGTACGCCGCCGTCTCGCGCATCACAGGTCGCGCTTGGCGGACGTGACCCCACTCGTACGCGGGCAGGCCCTGCCGGTATGGCGGCCCACCCGCCTCAACGCCCGCTACCACGGCGCGCTCCGGCTCGCCGAGACCATACTGCGCGGGGCTTCGGCCGAGCACGACGAGGGACAGCTGCGCATCGACGGCTTTCTCTTCGACATGAACAAGCTCTTCGAGGACTTCGTCTGCACCGCGCTGCGCGAGGCGCTCGCTCAACACGGCGGCCGCGCCGAACTCCAGGCCCGCGGAATCCATCTGGACCGCGACGACGCCGTCCGGATACGCCCCGACTTCGTCTGGTACGCCGACGACGGCCGACCGCGCGCCGTCGTCGACGCCAAGTACAAGGCGGAGAAACAGGAAGGCTTCCCCGACGCCGACCTCTACCAGATGCTCGCCTACTGCACGGCGCTCGGACTGCCGGACGGCCATCTTGTCTACGCCAAGGGCAACGCCTCCTACGCGGCCCACCGGATCCGCAACGCGGGCATCACCATCCAGCAGCACGCACTGGACCTCGACCAGCCGCCAGGCTCACTCCTGGACGAGATCCGGGACCTCGCCGAGAGGCTCGCCGCCACTACGCTCGTATGATCAACGCGCTTGCCTGATCGGTGTAAAGGAGCCCACCTCGTGCCTCAGCTCGCCTTCGCGAACACCTTCTGGGAGAGCTTCGATGCCCTGGAGAAGCCGGTCAAGGCAGGCGTACGCAAGGCCATGGCCAAGTTCCACCAGCTCACCGTCGCCGAGATGCATGCGGACAAAGGCCTGCACCTGGAATCGGTCGACAAAGCACGCGACCCGCGGATGCGCACCATCCGCATCAACGACTTCTGGCGGGGGGTCGTACTCGCTCCCGACGACGGCAGCGACACCTTCCTGCTCCTGAAAGTCGTGCCCCACGACGACGCCTACACGTGGGCCGCCAGGCGGCTCTACACCGTCAATACGGCGACCCGCGGTCTCGAGGTACGCAATGTCGTGGCGCTCGAGCAGCTCACGCCCGCGCTGGAGAAGGCCGCAAACGCGGCGCCCGCTCTGCTGTTCGCCTCGTACTCGGACACGGTATTGCGGGAACTCGGCATCGATGACCAGGTGTTGAAGGCTGTCCGCACCATTGTCGACCGCTGCCAGCTGGACGCGTTCGGGACCCTGTTGCCAGAGGACCAGTTCGAGGTGCTGACCTTCCTCGCCGAGGGGTTCAAGCCCGACGAGGTCTACCGGGATGTCGTTGCGGTTCGCCGCCCCGTCCACGCGACCCCCGAACCGACCGAGGACCTGGCGGCCGCCATTGCCAACACGAGCAGCCGCATCACCCTGATCACCGAGCCCGATGAACTCGCCGAGATCTTGGAGAAGCCCTTTGCGGCATGGCGGGTGTTCCTGCACCCGTCGCAGCGACGCCTTGCATACCGGGTCTCGTACAAGGGTCCCGCGCAGGTCTCCGGCGGGCCGGGCACTGGCAAGACGGTCGTGGCTCTCCACCGGGTCAAGCACCTGCTGTCCCGCTCGCCCGGCACTCGTGTACTGCTCACCACCTACACCAACGCGCTCGCGGCTGCTCTGCGGGAGAACCTCGCACTGCTCCTCGACGACGAAGCTCAGCTGGCCCGGGTGGATGTGACCACCGTCAACGCCTACGCCCACCGCATCATGCGCGAGCTGGGCGGGCGGAGGCCTTCGCCCATCGGGGACCAGGAGGAACGCCACATCTGGCAGAAGGTGGGCAAGCAGCTCGCTCTGCCGTGGACCGAGCAGTTCCTTTCGCAGGAGTACCGGCATGTGATCCTCGCCCAGGACCTCCGGTCCGGCGAGGACTATCTGGCCGCCACACGAAGGGGTCGAGGCACCGCACTCGGGCCGTTGAAGCGGGCTCAGCTTTGGCGGGCAGTCGAATCGTTCAAAGCCGCGCTGGTTGCCAAGGGGGCCAGCACACACCTCCAAGTGTGCGACGAAGCGGCCCGATTGCTGGACGGAGCGGACCGTGCCACACACGGATATGCCCACGTCGTCGTGGACGAGGCGCAGGATCTTCACCCAGCTCAGTGGCGCGTGCTGAGAGCAGCCGTCGAGTCAGGACCGGACGACCTGTTCATCACCGGAGATCCGCACCAGCGGATCTACGACTCCCATGTGTCCCTGGGGTCACTAGGCATCTCGGTGACCGGCCGTTCGAGTCGGCTGCGGATCAACTACCGCAGTACAGAAGAGATCCTCGTGTGGTCCACCGGCATCCTC
Source organism: Streptomyces sp. NPDC060064 (assembly GCF_042736455.1). Taxonomy (NCBI): domain Bacteria; kingdom Bacillati; phylum Actinomycetota; class Actinomycetes; order Kitasatosporales; family Streptomycetaceae; genus Streptomyces; species Streptomyces sp. NPDC060064. The sequence goes on along the minus strand of NZ_JBHWWF010000021.1, from coordinate 85,894 downwards.
GACGATGCGCCCGTCGAGGACCTGAGCGGTGACGGCGGCGACAGCCTGAGAGGCTACCGCTCGTTGCTGCATGGCAGAAGGCCGCATGTAAGCGGTCACGCCTCCGAGCAGGCGGAAATTACCGTGCTGGTGGAGCGCATCGAGGGGTGGATCGCGCAGGGGATCCGGCCTGCCGAGATCGCCGTGTGCACCAGGTTCAATGTGCTGCTGGACAAGGTGCGCGACCGGCTGGAGGCGGCGGGTGTTCTCGTGGTGAAGGTGAAGGACAATCCGGGAGCGGGCGTCGACGGAGTACGGCTGGCGACGATGCACGCCATGAAAGGGCTCGAATTCCGCTGCGTCGCGGTAATCGGTGTCACAGCCGGTGCGGTCCCGTTCGCCCGGGAGATCACGTCGGCTGAAGTCGACCGGATCCAGCACGAGTCGGACCTGCTGAGGGAACGTTGCGTACTGTTCGTGGCCTGCACCAGAGCCCGTGAGGCGCTCCATGTGTCGTGGAGCGGCGCGGCGAGCCCCTTCCTGCCCGTCCGGGAGTAGTGGGCGGGACGTCAGCCGTCGGACGGCGGTGGGACGAGCGCTCCGCTGGTGAGACCGTCACGCGCCAGGGACGCCGCTCGCTCGGTCAGCTCTCTGAGCCTGCTCACGTGCTGCTCGAACTCCGCGAGCGCACGGAAGGCGGCTCCATAGCGGCGCTGCTCATCGACGGCCATCTGGGGGATGCGAGCGCCCCGGGTGTCCGTTCGAAAGGTTCCGCTGGTGCTGGTTGAGCGGCGATTGTTGAAAACGCTGCGCAGGAAGCCGTTCAAGTAATCCGTGTCGAGCTGCTCGCTGGTCGACACGGCCGCGTCTGCCGACGTCTCCACCAGCCCGGCTCGGGCAAGATCCGCGAGGCTGACCGTGGCCCCTTCCTGGATGGCGCCGACGGAGCCCTCTGCGAGTGCGGGCAGCAGGTTCAGCAGGGTCGCCAGTTGTTGGTCGATCTCGGCACGTGTGGCTTCGTACTCCGCCGTGAAGTCGGTGCGCGTGGCCGTGATGTGCGTCGCAGGGGTCAGATCGACAGTGTCATCGAGCAGATCGATGCGTGGAACTTCAGCGGTCTGCTCGGCCGCAGGCTCGAAGGTGTCCGCCGGATCGTTGCCGGTGAGGTCCGTCATGCGTACGAACTCGGCGGTGTCGTCAGGTCCCGTAGGCCGTCTGAGCAGCCACAGATGGACTGAAAGGGCATGCGAAGCGGCCATCCCCGGGGGAAGCGCGACGACATGAGTGAGCAGCCCGCGGCGTACGATCTCGGCGCGGATCCTGCGCCCGGCCTTGCGGTAGGCGACGGACGCGGGCATCACCAGGACGACGCGACCCGCCGGGGCTGTGTGGAAGTAGCAGTGCTGGAGCCACGCCAGTTCGCTCTCGGCGCGGGAGGGAACGCCGAACTCCCAGCGTGGGTCCAGAAGCAGGTCCTCGCGTCCCCAGTCGGGAACTCCCACGGGCGGCTCGCATACGACGAGTTCCGCCTTGAGTTCGCGGTGCTGGTCCGCGCGAAGGGAGTCCCCGGTGGCAATGGTGACTTCGGGGAGTCCTGTCAGATTCGCTCGCAGCTGCGCGTAGCGTGCCCTGACCGGGTCGATGTCCTGGCCGGCGAGGGCACGTGCCTGGGTGCTGAAGGCCAACAGCAACGAGCCGATACCGCATGCCGGATCCAGGACTGTGCCGCTCTGTACGTCCGCGAAGTGCTGGATGGCCCGGATGAGCTGGGGCGATGTGATTCCGTCCGATCCGGCGCGACCGGAGGATTCGACATAGCGGACGGTCAGGTTGGTGAGCAACTCAGCGGGAGAGATCTCGGCGGTGAGCTCGTTCACCAGGGCCACGAGAGCCGAGTCCCCGTCGACTCCCTTGCCGACGCCAGACCCTGTGAGGAGCTCCGCGAGGGTCGCCAGGCCACGAATCATGTCCTCACCGTGGGTGCCGCGCAGTTGCTCCCACAGCCTCACCTCGTCCGACATCTCCCGGCCCTTGCGCTGTTTGTCGAGCCAGGACCGGACCTCGGGGAGGTGGAACAGCGGGCTGCTGGTGCTCCCGGTCGCGGGGTCGGGAAAGTCGTCGTGACGCCGGCGCCAATTGGAGACGGCGGCGCGGGTGACCCCTGCGAGCCGAGCGATCTCAGCAGCTGTGACGAGGGGCTCTGCGGTGGGGCGCACGGCGTCCTTCATAGCGCTCACGGTACACGGCACACTCGAACAATCGGCAGGCTGGTCCGTTGGCGATGTAAACGAACGCAGGGTCACGGCGTGCGTACGCGGCGGACGGTGTCAGGGCGCTCCCGGAAGGGCGTACGCCGTGGATCGGGCCGGTCCTGGGCTGGGCGGCGACCGTGAGGCCCGCGATGGCGAGGAGTTTCGGCCCGGGCGGCAGCGCGCGGACTGGGACGGGTGAGCCGCGGTTGTCACCGCCTCGGTCGGTGCAAGTCCTCAAGGTCGACGGGGCTGCCATGAGCTGCGTTCCGGCGTCGTTGGGGTGCGGATGGTCCTCGCTGTCGTAGGCGGTTAGGAGCCGGGCCGGAGCCGCCGGGTCTGCCACCGCCGCATCGAAGTCCACCGCCTGCCCGCGGCGTGGGACCCGGCGGTGATCTGCCGGTAGGCCGCGATCAGGTCGGCGGCAGTGGGGGCAGAGGTCGCCTTGATGTCGTTGACGCCTTCGAGGAGCACGACGGTGCGCAGGCCGCGCTGCGCCAGGATGTCTCGGCCGGGCCGTGCCAGCGCGCTCTGGCCGACGCCGTCGCTGAGGACCTGGTTGCCCGAAATGCCTTCGCAGGCGACGCCCTTGATACGGGAGCGGGGGCGTCCTGGAGAGCGCGGGCCAGGTAGTCGGGCGAGCGGCGGTTGGTGTCGGCCGTCGACTTGGAGCCGTCGGTGATCGAGTCGCCGAGCGTGGCCACGGCGCCGGTGCCGCGTCGGGCGCGGACCACGGCCGCGTCGAGATAGAACCAGGAGCTGGTGCGTTCGGTGTACGCGGTGGCGGCATCGTCCGCGGAGTGGTCGCCGGCGGGTGCGACGAACGAGGTCTGCTGGGCCAGCTTGTGGCCGGTGGCGGGACCGGCCGGTCTGCTGGACGTACAGGCTCACGGCCAGATCGGACTGCGCGCGCACCGCGCCGGGCAGCGGATAGCTGTAAGCGGAGCCGCCAGGCGGGACGGTGACCGTGGGCGAACCGCGGAAGGGCAGCGGCCGGTTGCTGCCGGGCACCAGGGCCACGCCCGAGGTCGGCAGTCCGGCGAAGGCGCGGCCGAAGGTCACCGGCTGATCGCCGAAGGCGTTGGAGAGGCGGATCCGCAGCCCGCTGCCGCCGACGCTGGTGCGGACGACGAGCCGGTAGGTGCGCTCCTGCGCCGCGGTGCGACCAGGTCGGTGCTTGCGCGCGGCGCGTCACGCGATGGATGGCGGGCGAGGCGGGCATGCGCCAGTACCTCGATATCGGCATCCCGACCGAGCTCAATCTGCATCCGACAACCCAGGACCCGGTGCCCGACTCCCGCGTCTGACACGCGGCAAGGCAAGCCCCGGGATCCCCCGCCCGGCTGGAGGGCCGGGCGGGACGACGGACCTACATGAGGTGCACCTCGACGGTGAAGCCCGGAGCCATGACGCCGTTCAGGCATTCCGCATGAGCGCGCCGCTGGGATTTGACATGTCCTTCACGACGATGTCGAATTTTCCATTCCCGGTCTCGAGGATCTTGACGAGCTGACCATCGTCCTGGATGTACATCTCACCGTTCTCCCAAACGTCCTTTACATCCACGCCGCTGGAAGTAGAGCCGCGCCGCCCGCGCTGCCGCCAGCTTCTCGGCTTGCGACGTTCCCGCTGCGGCCTCGCGTCGCATCAACTCCTGCAGCGTCAACCGAGTGCCTGGCTGCGCTACGCCCCCGTGCGTATCCATGCCGAGAATGATCACACACGCCATTGTTGTGTGCACGATTGCCCGAGCCGAGGGGCACGAACTGCACGGCGCCAGTGCGACGAACGACAGCGCCGCAGCCTCCTCCTGTTCCTACTCCTGTCGGCGCACATCTTGCAGGGCAGCTTGACCAGTGCGTGTGCCTCCCCCTCGGCCGGCCGCCGTGCGGATGGAGGACGCGTCCCAACTCCGCTGTCTTTACTCCTACCTGCTCCCAACTCCTCGTTCCCGGATGAGCAGTTGCTTGCTCGTGCTCCCTCCTCCTGCGAGGATCACAAGATCGTCGAACCAGAATTCCTGAGCACCCAGGGAGCATCCAATGACCGGGACCGAGCCGGCTGCCGCACGGATCGACACCAGCAAGCCGCATCCGGCCCGGGTGTACGACTGGTTCCTGGGCGGCAAGGACAACTACCCGGTCGACGAGGAACTCGGCCGCCACATCATGAGCATCGACAACCGCGCCAAGCATGTAGCCCGGACCAACCGGTGGTTCATGCACCGTGCCACCCGGTGGCTGGTCGGCGAGGCGGGCGTGCGCCAGTACCTGGACATCGGCACCGGCATCCCCACCGAGCCCAATCTGCACCAGATAGCCCAGACCGCCGCCCCCGAGTCACGCGTCGTCTACACCGACAACGACCCGATCGTGCTCACCCATGCGGCGGCGCTGCTGCGCAGCACCCCGGAAGGCGTCACCGACTACATCCAGGCGGATGTGCGCGACCCCGGCCGTATCCTCGAACAGGCCAGGAAGATCCTGGACTTCGAGCAGCCGATCGCCCTCTCGCTCGTGGCGCTGCTGCACTTCGTCGGCGACGACGACAGCCCGTACGAGCTGGTGCGCCGACTGGTGGACGCGCTGCCCTCCGGCAGCTACCTCGTACTGTCACAGCTCACCGCCGACTTCGACCCGCTGGCCGTCCAGCGGGGCGTCGACATGTACGCGGCAGGCGGCGTCACGCTGGTGCCGCGCTCGTACGCCGAGATCGGCCGCTTCTTCGAGGACCTCGAGCTGACGGAGCCCGGCATCGTGCAGTTGACGCAGTGGCACCCGGAGCTCGGCGTGGACGAAGTCACCGAAGGGAACGAGGCGGCCTCGCTGTACGCGGGAGTGGCACGCAAGCCGTAGTCGTAGCCCGGTCGGGCGGGAGCGGGAGGCCCCGGTCCCGCGGTACCCAAATTCTGCTTATGATGCGCGGGTGTTCGATTCCCGGCACATCAAGACGTTCCATGAAGTGGTCCGCACCGGTTCGTACTCCGCGGCCGCTCGCGCGCTCGGCTATACGCAGCCGGCGATCACGCAGCAGATGAAGGCCCTCGAGCGGGACGTCGGCACACCGCTGTTCATCCGGGTCGGCCGCGGCATGCGCCTCACCGAGGCCGGAGAGGCGCTGTCGCGACACGCCGCGGTCATCCTCGACAGCATGTCCGCGGCCCAGCAGCAGATGGGCGCCCTCACCCGGCTGCGCGCCGGACGCGTCCGTGTCTGCGCCTTCCCCAGCGCCAACGCCACCATCATCCCCGAGGCGATGGCTCGGCTGGCCGCCGGCCATCCCGGGGTCCGCGTCGAACTGCTGGAGAACGAGCCGCCGGAGTCGCTGCAGCGGCTGGTGCGCGGCGAGTGCGACATCACGCTTGCGTTCACCTATCCCGGGCTGCACGAACACGTACCCGACGAGCTGGTGGAGATCGCGCTCCTCGAGGACCAGTTGACGGTGCTGCTGCCGACCGGGCATCCGCTGGCGCGGCGGCGGGCGGTACAACTGGGGGATCTGGCGGAGGAGCGGTGGATAGCGGGGTGTCTGCGCTGCCGGGCCAACCTCCTCCACGAGTGCGCGGAACAGGGCTTCGCGCCGGACATCGCGTTCACCACGGACGACAATCTTGTGGTGCAGAGCCTGGTCGCCGAAGGTCTCGGCGTCGCCATGATCCCGGCGCTCGTACTGAACTTCCTCTGCCACCGGAAGGTCACCGGGCGGGCGCTGCAGCCCGCCAGGCGGCGGCAGATCTCGGCGTACGTCCTGCGGGAGCATCTGCGGATTCCGGCGACGGCTCTGGTTCTCGAGGAGCTCAAGACGGTCGCCGCGAACAAGATCGGCTGCTGAAGTCATGAGCTGAGTCATGAGCTGAACTCATAAGCGGGGCTTGGGAAGTCGCGAAGAAACCCTCGTTGGACGTGATGGATCAGGCGGCACGACGCTGCCCGTATGACCACTTCGACCGCATCCAGTGCATCCGCAGCTTTCCGGGCGGCGCGTACGACCGACCGTCTCGACGCGCTGATCGCCGAGGTGCGCGAGGCCGTCGGGCGCGGACTGCCACCGGACCTGACGGCGTATCTGGTCGGTGAACGCCTGGCGCCGCATCTCGGAGCGGACGATCTGCTCACACCGGAGCAGTGTGAGAGCGACCCCGCGTGCTACCGCCAGCATCTGCTGCACGCCGAGCACGACGGGAGCTTCTCGGTCGTCGCGCTGGTCTGGCTGCCGGGACAGGGCACGTCCGTGCACGACCATGTGTCGTGGTGTACGACGGGTGTGCACGAGGGCGAGGAGCGCGAGCGGCGCTACCGCCTCCTCCCCTCCCCGACGACCGGCACGGCCGCGCGCCTGGTCGCCACCGGCGATGTGATCAACGCGCGGGGAGCGGTGTGCGGCTTCGCTCCGCCCGGCGACATCCACCGGGTCTGGAACGCGGGCGCGGACCGGGCGATATCGCTCCACGTCTACGGAGCGGACATCTCCCGTCTCGGCACGAGCGTCCGCCGGGTCTACGAACTGCCGGCCGACCGCTGATGGCGCTGCTCCGGGAACGGGCGGCCACAGCCTCACCGTCCGGCTCCGTCCCGGCGCCGACTCACTGGCCCGGGCTCGCGCTCGCGGTGCTCGGCGTCGCCGTGGCCTGGTCCGTGCATCAACTGGTGCCGGACATACCGATGCTGACGGCTGCCGTGGTGCTGGGCATCGTGGCCGCGCATCTGCCGGTGGCGCGCTCGATCGTCCGGGGAGCGGCCCGCCCGGGACTCTCGTACGCCGCGAAACGCCTGATGCGCATCGGCATTGTGCTGCTCGGACTGAAGCTGAGCCTGGACGATGTGCTCGGACTCGGCTGGGCGACGGTCACGATGGTCCTCGGAGTCGTCACGCTGACCTTCTTCGGCACCTGGTGGCTGGGCCGCCGGATGGGGCTGCCCGGCGACCAGCCGCTGCTGATCGCAGCCGGGTACTCGATCTGCGGTGCGTCCGCGATCGGCGCGGTGAGCGAGGCGACGGACAGCGACGAGCGCGACGCGGCGACATCGGTGGCGCTGGTCACCCTGTGCGGGACCCTCGCCATCGCCGTACTGCCGCTGCTGCAGCAGCCGTTGGGGCTGAGCGACGCGGAATTCGGCCGGTGGGTCGGCGCGAGCGTGCATGACGTGGGCCAGGTCGTCGCCACCGCGCAGACCGCCGGTCCCGGCGCGCTCGGTGAGGCGGTCCTGGTCAAGCTGATGCGGGTGGCGCTGCTCGCGCCGCTCGTCGCTGCGGTGGCCGTGTCCGTACGCCGTCGGCGGCGGGCCGGCGCGGCATCGGGCTCCGGTACGGCAGGCAGGAAGCGGCTTCCGCTCGTCCCGCTCTTCGTGGTCGGCTTCCTGGTGATGGTGGCCCTGCGCAGCACGGGCCTGCTCCCGACGGCCGCGATCGACGCGGCGCAGCGGGTGCAGGAACTGCTGCTGGCCGCCGCGCTGTTCGGCCTGGGCAGCGCGGTCGACCTGCCGTCGCTGACGCGCACGGGCGGGCGGGTCGCGGCGCTCGGACTGTGCGCGTGGGCGGTGGTGGCGGGGGTTTCGTACGCGGGAGTGCTGCTGGTGATGAGCTGAGCCTCGCGCGGACGCGCTTCGTGAAGCCGCCGCGCGTCGCCTCTCGTGCGTCGTGCGTCGTGCGTCGTGCGCCGCGTGTCCGTCCCGCGTCAGCGCTCGGAGTCTCGGCCGAGCAACGGTTTCACGTCGATGACGGGTGTGCCGTCCAAGGCTTCCAGGTTGCGCACACGGACCCGTAGCCCCTCGATGGCGACGATCTCCACGCGGTGCAGCCCCACCGGATTGGGACGGTCGGGGGAGCGAGTGCTGAACACGCCCGTCTCCGGCCGCGACCGATCATCGCGCGGGCGCACTGCCAGCACGTCCCGGTGGGCGCGGTCGAGCCAGGTCAGCACGAGCACCTCGGTCCCGGCCTGCAGGTCGCGCATACCCTCCGCCACGCCCTGCTCGAACACCAGCCACGCCTCGGGCGAACCCTCGTCTCCCTGCTTCGGAGCCTCGGCGCGACGCAGCAAGGGAGACTCGACCCAGCCGATGGGCTGCAGAACGTACGGCGGCCGCTCAGGGGCGTTCTCGCCGCTCATTCGGGGATGAGCCATTGTCCGTCGCGCATGAGCTCGCGGCCCTTGAGTTCGTTCTCTTCGCGCCAGGCCTGGAGCCGCTGGGGGCGAATGCGGAAGTAGAGATAGGTGCTGCTGAGCCGGCGCGGGTCGAAGCCGGTCTTGTCGGCGAAGGCGTCGCCGGTCCCGTCCGGGAGATCGGCGGCCGCCAGAGCCTGCACCGTTCCTTCGATGAGGACGACATCGCGGGTGGGCCCGACGGCGAGGCGGACCTTGCCGGTGGCCTGGAGATTGCGGGCGGTCGGGCTGGCAGCTGCTGTGGCCACCAGCAAGGTGGTGCCGTCCCAGAGGAACGACAGCGGAATCAGATAAGGGGTCCCGCTTTCAGCGTCGGCCGTGGCCACCCATACGTCGGTGTCCTGCTCGAGCCGGCTCAGTACGTCCTGCTTGCGTTGTTTCGCGGTCCGGGCGGGCGGGGTCATCGGGAGCAGCCTCCTGAGTGCCGATCGAGATCGAGTCCGGACGTGAGGGCGGTGGTGATGGCGGTGGTGATGGCGGTGGTGATGAAGGGCAGTACGACGGGCGGGACGACGGGCGGCGCGGTCCTCGCGAGTCTGTCACGACGACCGCGCTCCACGGTGCTGTCCGGCCCCAAGAGCCCGGATCGGACCCGCGTCCACTCTCTCGTCGGCCGTCGCCGATCAGCTGAGCAACGTCGGCGCCGCCCGCTCCAGTACGGCGGAGACCCGCTCCCATGTCTCCATGTCCCGTTCCACCGGCGGCAGTTCGGCCGCGTTTCCGACCTGCCAGCTGCCCGCCACCGCCACCGGGTCCTCGCCGGTCGCCGCGCCCGCGGCCAGTGCCGCCGCGCCGAGGGCGACGAGTTCGCCGCTCTCGGGGATCAGCAGGGGACGGCCGGAGAGGCGGCGCACGGTCTCCACCCAGTGCCGCCCCTTGGCCCCGCCGCCCACCAGTCGCAGCGGGCGGGCGGCGACTTCCCCGTCGGCCGGGTCGAGGCCGCAGGCGCGCAGCACCTCGTCGAGGGCGCGCAGCACTGTGACGACCGCGCCTTCGTAGGCTGCGCCGAGGAGTTGCTGACGGCTGGTGGTGTGGCGCAGCCCGGTGAGCAGACCGGAGGCGGCGGGCAGATCAGGGGTGCGCTCGCCGTCGAGGTAGGGCAGCAGCACGACCTCACCGCCCGCCTCGGCGGTGTCGCGGTGCAGGCCCAGCAGGGCGGCGATCTTGTCGACCGCCAGCGTGCAGTTCAGCGTGCAGGCCAGCGGGAGGTACGTACCGTCGGCTGCGGCGAACCCGGCGAGTGCCGTGGACGCCGGCCGGGTGCGGCTGGCGGCGAAGACCGTGCCGGAGGTGCCGAGGCTGAGGGCCGGATGATCCAGCAGCCCGGCGCCGCCGAGCCCGAGGCCGACGGCGGCGGCCATGTTGTCGCCGGTGCCCGCGGCGACCGCGATGCCGGCGGGCAGGCCGAGTTCCGCGGCGGCAGCGGCGGTCAGTGAGCCGATACGGGCCGCGCCGGTGGTGGCCACCTCGGGCAGCAAGTCGACGTCCAGGCCGATCAGTTGGAGGAGTTCGGGGTCGTACGCTCCGTCGGCGGTGGAGTACCAGCAGGTGCCCGATGCGTCGCCGGGGTCGGTGGCCGCGATGCCCGCCAGCCGTTCGGTGAGGAAGTCGTGGGGAAGGCGGACCGCGGCCGCTGCCTTGGCCGCACGCGGTTCGTGCTCACGCAGCCACTGCCACTTCGCGGCCGTCATCGAGGCCACCGGCACCGATCCGGTACGCGCCGTCCAGGCGTCCGGGCCGCCCAGCGCCTCGGTCAGGGCGGCGGCCTGCGGGGCCGAGCGGGTGTCGTTCCAGAGCAGCGCGGGACGCACCGGATGCCCGGCGCGGTCGAGGACGACCAGGCCGTGCTGCTGCCCGGCGACCGCGATGCCGGTCACGGCCGACGCGGCGAGACCGGACTCCTTGAGGCCCATGGCGACGGCCTCGCGCAGCGCGTGCCACCACACCTCGGGATCGCTCTCGCGTGCGCCGCTCTCGCCGGTGACCTGGTGCGCGGCCCGGCCGACGGCGAGCGTACGGCCGGTGGCGGCGTCGATGAACGCGGCCTTGGCGGACTGGGTCGAGCTGTCCACGCCGATGACGACCGTCTGGGTCGGCATTGCCTCACCTCTCCCTCCCGGCCTATTTTGGCCGACGTCCAACAAATTACGTCACCCGGTCCCGCGCGAACAGATCGAGAACAGGTACTGATGGGCCCCTGTGATCATATGGGCGGGTGCAGTATTAGTAAGGTAAGAAAACAAACACCTGGATCGAAGGCGGTCATGGCGATGTCGGAACGCTTCACACCCACCCCCGAGGACAGGTTCAGCTTCGGCCTCTGGACGGTCGGCTGGCAGGGCAGGGACCCCTTCGGAGAGGCGACCCGGGCGCCGCTGGACCCCGTTGAATCCGTGCAGTACCTCGCCGGGCTCGGCGCTTACGGCGTCACGTTCCACGACGACGACCTGATCCCCTTCGGCGCTACCGAGGCCGAGCGTGAATCGCACATCAAGCGCTTCCGGCAGGCGCTGGACGCGACCGGTCTGGTGGTGCCGATGGCCACCACCAATCTCTTCACCCACCCCGTCTTCAAGGACGGCGGCTTCACCGCCAACGACCGGGACGTACGTCGTTACGCGCTGCGCAAGACCATCCGCAACATCGACCTCGCCGCCGAGCTCGGGGCCCGTACCTACGTCGCCTGGGGTGGCCGCGAGGGCGCGGAGTCGGGCGCGGCGAAGGACGTACGCACCGCTCTGGACCGGATGAAGGAAGCCTTCGACCTGCTGGGGGAGTACGTCACCGAGCAGGGGTACGACCTGCGGTTCGCCATCGAGCCCAAGCCCAATGAGCCGCGCGGGGACATCCTGCTGCCCACCGTCGGCCACGCGCTGGCCTTCATCGAGCGCCTGGAGCGGCCCGAGTTGTACGGCGTGAATCCGGAGGTCGGCCATGAGCAGATGGCCGGGCTGAACTTCACGCACTCCATCGCCCAGGCGATGTGGGCCGGCAAGCTCTTCCACATCGACCTCAACGGGCAGAGCGGCATCAAGTTCGACCAGGACCTGCGCTTCGGCGCCGGCGATCTGCGCTCCGCGTTCTGGCTGGTCGATCTGTTGGAGACAGGCGGCTACGAGGGGCCGCGGCACTTCGACTTCAAGCCGCCGCGTACCGAGGACTTCGACGGGGTGTGGGCATCGGCGGCCGGCTGTATGCGCAACTATCTGATCCTCAAGGAGCGGGCCGCCGCCTTCCGCGCGGATCCGCGGGTACAGGAGGCGCTGCGGGCCGCTCGCCTCGACGAGCTGGCCCGCCCCACCGCCGAGGACGGGTTGTCCGGGTTGCTCGCCGACCGTGCGTCGTTCGAGGAGTTCGACGTCGAGGCGGCGGCCGAGCGGGGCATGGCCTTCGAGTACCTGGACCAGCTGGCCATGGACCACCTTCTCGGCGTGCGCTGACAGCCCGGGGCCCGGTGGCTCCGCCCCGGACCCCGCGCCTCAAACGCCGGCGGGGCTGGATTGCCCCCTAGGAAACCGCGTACGCCACCGGGTCGGCCAGCACGTCCCGCACCACGAGAGCCGCCGCGCCGCGCGCCGCGTCCGCAGCCGCCGACGAGGCGCGCAGCCGCCCGCTGCCCTCGGGCCACAGCCCCGACACCACCCGGCCGGCCAGCTCGCCGCCGGCCGGCGGCGACAGCCAGGGCAGCAGCGGCCGGTAGATCCCGCCGAGCACCACCGCGTCCGGGTCGAAGAGGTTCACCGCGCCGGACAGCACCCGGCCCAGCATCAGCCCGGCCTGTCCGATCGCCGTCACCGCGCGCTCGTCGCCCGCGCCGGCCCGGCGCTCCAGTTCGGCCACGCCCGCCGCGCCGGTGGACTCGTCGATGCCCGCGGCCCGCAGCAACGCCGACTGACCCGCGTACTGCTCCAGACAGCCCCGCGAGCCGCAGCGGCACTCGGGGCCGTCCGCGGACACCACGACATGGCCGATCTCCCCGGCGAATCCGTGCGCCCCGCGCAGCAGTTCACCGTCCAGGACCAGCGCGCCGCCGACGCCGATCTCGCCCGACAGATAGAGAAAGCTGCGCACCTCGCCCAGACCGCCGAACCACAGCTCGGCCAGGGCCGCCAGATTGGCCTCGTTCTCCGCGTGCACCGGCAGCGCGGGCAGGCCGGGCCGGAGCGTTGCGAGCGCCTCGGCGAACGGAGTCTCGGCCGCGACCCCGGTCCAGCCCAGATTGGGCGCCTGCCGGACCGTACCCGCCGAGATGAGCCCCGGCAGCGCCAGTTCCGCGCCGACCGGCCGCAGCTCCTGCTCGGCGGCCGACGTCAGCGCCCGGGCAGCTATCCCGGCAGCCCGGGCGAGTACCTGGGCGGGCGGCGCGCCACGGTTGTCGAGGTGCTCGACGAGACGCACCCGGTCGGTGCCCGCCAGATCCACCACACACACCGACACATAGTCGACGTTGATCTCGACCCCGATGCCCGCGACGCCGGTACGGGCCACTTTCAGTACCGTGCCGGGCCGGCCGGCCTGACCGCTGAACGTCTTCCCGGACTCCGACAGGAAGCCGCTCTCCAGGAGTTGCTCGACCAGCGAGGAGACGGCCGCACGGGTCAGCCCCACCCGCGCCGAGACACCGGCCCGGGTCACCTCGCCCTCGTCGCGGACAGCCCGCAGCACCAGGCTGAGATTGTGCCGTCGCACCGTCTCCCGGTCGGCCTTGGGCTCCAGCGGTGTGTGGTTGCCCGCGGAGCCGCTTCTGTCATTGCCGTTCATCTCGCGGCCGAGCCTAGGCGATCCGCTGCCGATCTCACGCCTCGGCCGGGTCGGTCTCCGGCTCGCTGTGCGGTTGCTCGGCGATCTGCAGTTCCTCGTCGGTCAGCGGTGGCCCCGGCAGGCGCGGCAGCCGGGGCCCGCGCAGCGCGGCCAGCACGACCCGTGGCCCGACCAGCGAGGTGAGCGGTGCGGAGAGCGTCATCACATCCGTCAGAGCGGTGGTGACCAGGAAGTTTCCGGTCGAGGTCAGCATCAGACGGTCGACGTAGCGGCCGAGCAGCCGGTCCACCGCGCCCGGCTGCTTGCCGGTCGCCCCCGGGTAGAAGATGTCCTGTCCCGTGGCCAGGTCCCAGGCCGTTCCGGTGGACTTGGAGATGGCTCGCTGTGCCCGCCGGGCCAGCCCTGCCGAGGTGGGCCCGTGCGTCCGGATCTGGTCGCGCAAAGCCCGTACGCCCTGCGCCGCCACGGACATTCCGTGGCCGTAGACGGGATTGAAGGTGGCCACCGAGTCACCCACCGCGACGAAACCGTCGGGCCATCCGGCGACCTTCTCGAAGTACCTGCGCCGGTTGGCCGTGTTGCCGAACGTGACCACGTCGCTGATTGGCTCGGCACGCGAGATGAGCTCACCGACTATGGGGTGCCGCACTCCGCGCGCGAATGCCTCGAAGGCATCGGCCGCCTTGGTGGGCTGCCCGCCCCGGGTGCCGGACAGTGTCACGAGCCAGCGCCCGTCCTCGACCGGCAGGACGAGTGCGGACTGGCCGGGACGCTGTTCGCGCGCATTGGACTGCACATTGACGATGGGGAACTCCGCCGTGCCCCGTGGGGCACGGAAGAGGCGGCTGGCGTACACCAGGCCGGCGTCCACCTGGTCCTCGCGCACCGCATCGACGCCCAGCGCCCGCAGCAGTTCCGGCGCGCGAGTGCCGCGGCCGCTGCAGTCGACGACCAGATCGGCAGCCAGGACGCGCTCACCGCCGTCAGGGGTCCGCACCCGCACCCCTGTCACACGGACGGAACTTCCTTCGAGGGCGAGCAGTTTGGTGTGCTCGAGCAGGGTGATGCGCGGCTCTGCCAGGACCTGCTCGCGTACGACCCAGTCGAGCAGATCGCGGCTGCAGGCGATCAGGTAGTGAGTCTCGGTCCAGCGCCGGTACCAGCCCTGCGGAGACAGTCCGACCATGCCCGTCGGCAGTGGGATGCGGCGGGCGCCGGCCGCCAGCCAGCGAGCGGTGACACCGGGCAGCAGGGACTCGATCGCCTCGACTCCTCCGCACCACAGTATGTGGGCATGACCTGCCTGAGGCAGGTGCTTACGGGGTTCGGGGCCGGCCGGGAGGGAGTCGCGTTCCACGACGGTGACCTCGTCGGCGAACTCGCCCAGTGCGGCGGCCGCCAGCATCCCGGCCAGTCCTCCGCCGACGACGACGGCGTGACGGAGGGCAGGGCCCGCGCCGGGTCTGTGTGGTTGGCTCATGGGTGACTGCTCTCTGACCTGGCCGCACAACGGCGGGCTGCTGCAACGACAGGCGAGTGACGCAACGCTCGGGAGATACCGACGAGATCGCGCTGTGCCTGCTCGGGTGCGGCGGAACGGGTGTCCGCCGCGGTGATGATCATCCCTTGCGGGTCGGCGTCCCGGGCGATCACCGCGGCGGCCAGCATCGCCGCCTCGGCGACGGCCTCCGCCTGGTGCGTATCGGTCCCCGAAGCGAGCGCCGCGGCATGGGACTCCGCCCGCAGGCCGTGGTCGAAGTACGGGTCCAGAGCAAGGATGCCGTCGTGGATGAAGGCTTCCCGCTGGGTAAGCCGGAGGTCGAGGGACGACCACCGGGAGATCGGGACCGCCATGGCACCTTCAGGAGCGGTGGAGCGCAGTTCGCGCCAGAGCGCGCCCAGCTTCCAGTAGGTGGACCAACTCTGCCAGGACTCGGAGAGACGCTGTCCGGCCACCGGGAGAATGAACCCGGCGGCGATGATCAGAGCGGAGGCGGACGCCAGCGGCGGTGCCACGCGGGTGCTCAGGGCGTCCCAGTTGTGCCCGGCCCACCGAGCGGACACGGCGGAGTACTTGGCCGCGTCGAAGCCGAGGTTGAGGAAGTAGCCGATCATGATCAGCACCAGACCGGTGCGCAGCCAGCCGTGGACCCGCAACGACCAGCGCCAGCACAGGACGGTCATCACGACCGCCGCCACCGTGTGCGCCACAAGATAGAGGACGATCATCTCGCGCATGTACGGAGTGTTCGCGTAGTACGTGTCCAGGTCCCGCAGTCGCTCGACGGGAGCGTCACCGAGGGCGAACAGGACGATCATCGCCACGATGACCGTGCCGTACGCGGTGATGCAGCGGCGGGACGCACGCCGGGTGACTTCGGGCGGGCCTCCGCGCCAGTTGATGATGAGCACAAGGCAGGAAGCACTGAAGGCCGTGAGGATGCAGTAGACGAGCGGTGCGGAGAAGTTGGGTACACCGGTGATGCGGTTCACCGCGGCGATGGTGGGCGGCGCCGCGAAGAAGAACACCGAGACGGCCACCAGCAACAGCGCGCTGACGGACCGCAGCAGCGGATCACGCCAGGTGCGGCTGATTCCGGGCAGCCGGAACGCGAACGCGACGGCGAGCGCGGCCCCGGGTATGTAGAAGTCCAGACCCTCCACGCATCAGCCCTGCGGTTTTCGGTATCCCAGCGACGCTTCGATCCGGCCTTCGATCGCATCCCGGCCGGGAACGCGGCCGCGTGTGTGCGAACCTGCCAGCCAGGAACGGCATTTGGTGCTCAGCAGCAGTCCGAAGGTCTCCGCCTCGTTCTCCTCGGCCGCGTCGAAGCGCGTACGGGCGGCGACCTTGAGCACGGTGTCCTGCAGATCGGCGCCGTCCGTCAGCAGCCGCGCCGCGACGGCCGCGCCTTCGACATGGTGGCTGCAGTGACCGGCCTGCATATGCCACAACTCATGTCCGAGGATCACCAGTTGGTGGTCGGGAGCGGTACGTTCCTCAATGACGATCAGGTCCTGGTCGGCCATGTCGAGCCACAGTCCGCTGGCGGTTCCCGGCGGGAACGAAGCCACGCGGAACTGGACCGGCCGGCCCCGGCGGCTGCCCATCTTCTTGCACAGCGCCGCATAGAGATCTGCCGGTTCCGCAGGGACGGGCAGATCGATTCCGGCCATGAGCTCGCCGCACAACCGCCGCATCTCTTTGCCTATGCTCACCGTTCTCCCGTCGGCGCAGAGTTCATTTCAGGACTCCGTCGGCTTGACGCTCTCCAGGAGCATGTCGAGCCACTCGGTGACCTTGTCCCGGTGTTTGTCGGTGGGGAGTTGGGCCGCACGCCAGGCGATGCCCCGTACCCCGTGGTCCTGCAGCAGACGCTCCAGCGGATCGCCGTCACCGGCGAAGTCCTGCAGCAGGGTCTGCTCGGTGCGCTGCAGGGCGCCGTCGAGTGCGTCGGCGTCCTCGGCGGTCAGGAATCCGGCGTGGACCTTGAAGAACCGCTGGATCGCGTCGCAGTGTTCCATGGTCGGCCGGCGGTCGCCGTTGATGAGGGCCCCCGCCTGCTGTCGTGACATGCCCGCGCCGTCGGCGATCTCCTGCTGGGTGTAGCGGCGGCCGTTGGGCTTCAGCCGTGTTCTGCGCAACAGATCGAAGCGCTGCAGAAAGCGTGCCTGGAGGTCGGGTTCGCCGGCCCGGTGCCCGGCGAGCAGGGCGCCGACGACGTCGGCGGGGACGCCCGAGGCCTCGGAGAGCTGATGGATGTCGAATACCTCGCCGTGGGGCAGCCCGAGCTTGTCCGCGAGCTCGGCGACACGGGCAACGGATGCCGTCAGGGGGACTGTGGCCGTCGAACCCGGAACCGAGAAGCCGTCTGTCACCAGTAGGTCTCCTAGATCACGCGAGGCAGCCCCGCATACAGTGGCGCTGCCGGGAGATTATCCGTTTCGGAAGAGCGTAGCCAGGTCTTGCCACAGCTGTGGCGCGAATTGAGCGGTCAATGGCGGGCAATGCCACGATAGTTGACATGGTCGTTGTTGCGGTAGCAGGATCGCCACGCGGTGATGATGATCCAAATGGCCCTGCCGCAGCGGGACTTCGAGAAGGGTGGCGTTCTCGATGACACATGAGGCAGGCGTGGAACGGCCTGGTGTCCAAGGGCGCCGAGGGTGTGCCGGAACGGGCCGTGGCGCGGTGCGGGCGAGGCGGGTCACCGACGTCCTCCGGCGGCGCCGGGAGGAGCTCGGCCTGAGCGTGGAGGACGTCGCCGCGCGGCTCGAGATCAGCACGGGCGCGTACGGCAGCTGGGAGCGGACACCCGCCCAGGAGTGGACCGACGAGACGCTCTGTGCCCTGGTCAAGGCTCTCGAGATGAGCGATCAGCAGGGAGGATGGCTCTTCCGCCTCGCTGTCGACCGTGATCCGCCGCCGCCCTGGAAGACGCCTGTCGGGGCGTCCGTTCCGGCGCCTGTGCTGGGGCCCGCGCGTCCGTCCGGTCCCGCGTTTCCGTCCGGGCCCGTACGTCCGTACATCCCTGTGTCCCCGTCGTTGCCCGCGAGCCCGTCCGGTCCTGCCGATCGGGCTGATCCCGCGGAGAGTTCCGACCCCGAGACACGGGCCTATCTGCGGGACTACGCCGTGATGATGGACGCCGTGCCGCTGCCCTCCGTGCTCTTCGACCGGCGCTGGGAGGTGGCGCACGCCAACCCGGCCTTCGACGCGCTCTTCCGCGGCATCGGGCCGCACCCCACGGCCATGCCGGACCAGAACTTCCTCCGGTTCGTGCTCTTCCACCCGGACGCGGGCACGGTGCTCGCCGACCGCGAGACGAGCTGGTGCCTGCCATTGCTGGCGCAGTTGGAGTCCGCCCTGGAGAGCGACGACCAGGACCGAGTCCTTCAGGCCATTCGTCACGACATCGCCGAGGACCCGATCATGGACGCCGCCTACCGGTGCGGTCTTCCGCACTGGATGCGCGCCGCGGGCGCTGCCGCCGTCCATCACGATGGCGCCCTGCGGCCGCTCCATCACCCCGATCCCCGCCGGGGACGCACCGAGTGCCGGATCGTCGACGAGACCCCCGCGAGCCTTCAGGGCCGGGGGTTCACCAGGATGACGCTGGTACTGCGCGAAACGCGCGTAGCCGAACCGGTGCTGCGGCGGGGCAAATCTCATCTGAGGGCCGTCTCCAGCGGTTGAGCCGGGACCGGGGGCCGAGCCGGGGCCGACGCCGGCGGCAGCGGTCCCCTCACCCTTGTCAGTGGTTGGCGCGTCCATGACGATGAGCTCATGTCGCAGCAGACCTCAGGAAACGCAGGCGGCCCCACCAACCCCCTTGGCACCGGCCGGAGAACGGTTCTGTCGGCCGCAGCCGGAACCGCCGCGCTCGGCGCGGCGCTGACCGGCGTCGGCGCACCGCCCGCGGCCGCCGCGGCGCGCACCCCCGACCGGGACCGCCCCGCCACCGCCCAGCTCCCCTCCCGCGAACTGCGCGCGCTCCTGCGGGAGATCGACCGGGACCGTATCGAGGCGACGGTGCGCAAGCTCGCCTCCTTCGGCACCCGGCACACCCTCTCCAGCCAGGACGACCCGAAGCGCGGGATCGGCGCGGCCCGCGACTGGATCCTCGCCGAGCTGAAGCGGTGCGCCATCGGCAGCGGCGGCCGGATGACGGTCGAGCTGCAGTCGTACATCCAGGAACCGGTGCCGCGCATCCCCGTGGCGACCCGTATCACCAACATCGTCGCGACCCTGCGCGGCTCCGCCGACCCCGACCGTGTCTATGTCGTCTCCGGGCACTACGACTCACGCGCCACCGACGTCATGGACGCAACCAGCGACGCGCCCGGCGCCGACGACGACGCCTCCGGGGTCGCCGTCGCCATGGAGCTCGCCCGGGTCATGGCCACCCGCCGCCCCGCCGCGACCATCGTCTTCGCGGCCGTCGCCGGCGAGGAGCAGGGCCTGTTCGGCGCGGCCCACATGGCGCGGACCTTCAAGACGGCCGGCGTGGACCTCCAGGGCATGTTCACCGACGACATCGTGGGCAGCCCCACGGCCGACGACGGGGCCCGGGATCCGTACACCATCCGGCTGTTCGCCGAGGGAGTCCCCACCTCCGAGACCCCCGAAGAGGCCGCGACCCGCCGCTCGGTGGGCGGCGAGAACGACTCCCCGTCCCGCCAGCTCGCCCGCTTCGTACGCGATGTGGCCGACAACGACGCCACCGGTATGCACGTCCGCGTCGTCTACCGCCGCGACCGCTATCTGCGCGGCGGCGACCACATCCCCTACCTCGAACGCGGCTTTCCCGCCGCCCGGTTCACCGAACCCGCCGAGGACTTCGCGCACCAGCACCAGGATGTGAAGGTGGTCGACGGCAAGCAGTACGGCGATCTGCCGGAGTTCTGCGACTTCGGCTACATCGCGCGCGTGGCCAAGGTCAACGGCGCCGCCCTGTGGACCCTCGCCCAGGCGCCCGGCACCCCCAAGGGAGCGAAGATCCTCACCAGCGCGCTGACCAACGCGACCGAGCTGGTGTGGCAGCGCGGCAGCGAAGCCGATCTCGCCGGCTACGAAGTGGTGTGGCGCGAAACCACCGCGCCCGAGTGGACCCATGTCGTCCCGGCCGGTGACACGACCAGCCACACGGTCGATCTCTCCAAGGACAACGTCTTCTTCGGCGTCCGCGCCGTGAACCGGGCCGGGCTGCGCAGCCCGGTGGCATTCCCCGCTCCCCAGCGCTGATGTCGGCGGCCAGCCGAGACTTGAGGTGTCACGCGTAACGTGCCCGAATCCCCTGCGTTCCGCGGGGGAGACGGGGGTCCGCCTCCGGAAGACGGCTGCGACGGTGTTCCGGGAGTTCGTGTGGCTGCGCTCATCGAGGACTATGCACTGATCGGGGACATGCAGACCGCCGCCCTGATCGCCAGGGACGGATCGGTCGACTGGTTCTGTCTGCCGCGCTTCGACTCGCCCGCGGTCTTCGCCGGGCTGCTCGGCACCGAGGACCACGGCTTCTGGCGGCTGGCGCCCGCGGGGCCCGCCGACGCCGCGGGCACCGCCACCCGCCGCCGCTACCGCGGTGACTCACTTGTCCTGGAATCGGAGTGGGACACCCCGGAAGGAACGGTTCGGCTGATTGACTTCATGCCGCCCAGGGGCGCGGGCCGCGGTAGGCCGGATGCCGCACCGTGTCTCGTACGAATAGTGGAGGGCGTCTCAGGCCGGGTCCGCATGAGTTCCGCACTGCGGATGCGCTTCAGCTACGGCCGGATCGTCCCGTGGGTGCAGCGCGAGCACGGACCCGGCGGCCGGGACCGGCTCGTCGCCGTCGCCGGCCCGGACGCGCTCTGGCTCGACGCGGACGTCGGCACCTACGGCAGCGATCTGACCACCCACGCCGCCTTCAGCGTCGGCGCGGGCGAGCGCGTCACCCTCACCCTGAGCTGGCAGCCCTCCCACGGCGACGCGCCGCCCCGGCCCGACGCCGCCCAACTCCTCACCGACACCGAGAACTTCTGGTCCCACTGGACCGGCCAGTGCAGCTACTCGGGACCCTGGCGCGAGGCCGTGGTCCGCTCGCTGATCACCCTCAAGGCGCTCACCTACGCCCCGACCGGCGGAATCGTCGCCGCGCCCACCACCTCCCTGCCCGAGGAGATCGGCGGCGTACGCAACTGGGACTACCGCTACGCCTGGCTGCGCGACGCCGCCATGACCCTCACCGCACTGCTGCGCACCGGCTACCGCGAGGAGGCCCGCCGGTGGCGGGAGTGGCTGCTGCGGGCCGTGGCCGGGGACGCGCAGAACCTCCAGATCATGTACGGAGTCGCGGGGGAGCGCGAACTGCCGGAGGCCGAACTCCCTTGGCTGCCCGGCTACGAGAAGTCAGGACCGGTTCGCATCGGCAACGGTGCCGCCAACCAGCTCCAGCTCGATGTGTACGGCGAGGTCGTGGACGCCCTCTGGCTGGGCCAGACCTCGGGACTCTCCCGCGACGACAGCACCCACATCCTCCAGATGAAGCTGATGAACCACCTCGAGTCCAACTGGCGGGAGCCGGACGAGGGCATCTGGGAAGTGCGCGGCCCACGCCGCGACTTCGTCCACTCCAAGGTGATGACCTGGGTCGCCGCGGACCGCACCGTACGCAGACTGTCGAGACTGCCGCTGGAGAGCCCGGTGCAGCGCTGGCGAGCGCTGCGCGACGAGATACACCGCGACGTCTGCGCCCACGGCTACGACCCCGAGCGCAACACCTTCACGCAGTACTACGGCTCCAGCGAACTGGACGCTTCGCTACTGCTCATCCCGCAGATGGGCTTTCTGCCGCCCGACGACCCGCGTGTGGTCGGCACCATCGAAGCCGTGCAGCGGGAGCTGTGCGACGACGGCTTCGTACGCCGCTATCCGGTGCCCGGGGGCGGTTCGGAGACGCTCGGCGGAGACGGACTGCCCGGCGGCGAAGGCGTCTTCCTGGCCTGCTCCTTCTGGCTCGCGCACGATCTGGCGCTGATCGGCCGCAGGTCCGAGGCACGCCAACTGTTCGAACGGCTGCTGGCGCTGCGTACGGATCTCGGTCTGCTGGCCGAGGAGTGGGACACCCGGCGCGGCCGGCTGGTGGGGAACTTCCCCCAGGCCTTCAGCCATGTGCCGCTGATCGACACGGCTCTGCGACTGTCCTGAACGCAGGTCCGCGGCCCGCGCCTAGAGCGAGAGTCGACCGGCCCGGCGCATGGTCGTACGGCACTTGCATTTCCGCAGAGGAGAGTGGCCATGTCGTCATTAAGAAGTTTCGTCCTCGTCAATGTGCTGCGTCCGATGGGCCGGGCACTGATCGCCTACGGGATGTACTGGGTGTGGATCCCGGGCGTCAACCATGAGGAAATCATGCCGCGAGACAGTTTCCCCCGAGAAGACAGCCAGGAATATCTCAGTCTTTTCGATCAGATCGAGCCGCCTTCAAGGCGGTCTTGAGACGCATTTCCCAAGCTCTGGCCATAAGTACGCGGCTCTGGGGGAAAAAATGGCTGCACACCGGAACTTCACCGAACTCGCGTTGCACAGAGCATCGGAACTCGCGCGCCAGGAGGCCTATTTCTGCGTCCGCGCGAATCAGCAGGGAGAGCTGGAATCCGATGTGCTCAGCTATGGCGAGCTCGATGAAAAAGCGAAACGGCTGGCCTCCTGGCTCCAGGAACACGGATCGCACGGCCACCGGGTGCTCATCCTCCAGAGCGGCGTACGGGAATTCATGAGCAGCTTCCTCGGCTGTCTCTACGCCGGGGCCGTGGCCGTGCCCGCACCGGCGCCCGTCGGATCGCGGCAGAACGTCGAACGGGTTGCCAACATCGTCCGCGACGCCTCCGTCAGCTACATCCTGACCGACGCCGCGATGGCGTCGACCGTCTCCCAGCTGCTGGCCAACATCGGCCACCCCGAGGTCGCGTGCCTGGCCACCGACCGCGCGGAGGTCGGCGACCCGGGCGCCTGGCAGGAGCCCGGCCTGTACCCCGACGATGTGGCGTTCCTGCAGTACACCTCGGGATCGGTGAGCGATCCCAAGGGCGTCATGGTCACCCACCGCAATCTGCTCGCCAATCAGCGCGCCATCCAGCAGGCAATGCGCACGACCCGTGACTCCCGGGTGGGCGGCTGGCTGCCGTTCCACCACGACATGGGACTCGTCGGGCATCTGCTGCACCCTTTGTGGCTCGGCGGCGCCGGAGTGCTGATGCCGCCGATGACCTTTGTGAAGCGCCCGCTGCGCTGGCTGCAGATGGTGGACCAGTTCGGCATCACCACCGGCGGCGGTCCCAACCTGGCGTACGACCTGTGCCTGCGCCGCATCAAGGACGACCAGATCGAGCAACTCGACCTCTCCCGCTGGGAGACGGCCGTCAACGGCGCGGAGCCGGTGCGGGCCGAGACCATGGAGGCCTTCGCCGAGCGCTTCGCACCCGCCGGCTTCCGCAAGGAGGCCTTCTACCCCTGCTACGGACTCGCCGAGTCCACCCTGCTGGTCACAGGTGGGGAACCCGGGCGAAGGGCCAACTCCCTGATCGTGGACGCCGTCGACCTCGAACACCACCGGCTGAGTCCCGCCCCGGCAGGCCGGCCGGCCAGGACACTGGTCAGCTCGGGCAGGCCGCAGCAGTGCGAGGTGGCCATAGTCGACCCCGCGAACTGCAGAAAGCTGCCCGGCGGCGAGGTGGGCGAGGTCTGGTTGCGCGGCGAGAGCGTCGCCCGCGGCTACTGGAACCGCCCGCTGGAGAACGCCCACGCCTTCAAGGCCACCACCGAGGACGGCGACGAGGGCTATCTGCGCACCGGAGACCTCGGCGCCATGGTCGGCGAAGAGCTCTACATCACCGGGCGGATGAAGGACATCATGATCGTGGCGGGCCGCAACCTCTACCCGCAGGACATCGAGCGCAGCGTCCAGCGAGTGAGCGCCCTCTTCGGCTCCAGCGCCGCCTTCGCCGTCGAGTCCGACCGGGACCATGTCGTCGTCGTCCAGGAGGTGCGCACCGGTTCCGGCTTCGAGGCCGAACTGGCCTCGCTCTCCGCCGCGGTACGGATGTGTGTGTCCAAGGAGTTCGAGGTCGCGGCCGAGAACGTACTGCTGGTCCGCCCCGGCACCGTACGCCGCACCACCAGCGGGAAACTCCAGCGCACCGCCATGCGGCAGCTGTTCCTCGACGGACGGATCCAGCCGCTGCACGAAGTGCTGCACCCGGAGGTCCGCGAGCTGGTCTCGGTGAGCGGCGGCCAGGACGGCTCCGACGGGACCGGCGGATGACGGCGATCACCGAACCGGCGGAGGCGGTACGGACCGAGGCCGTACGGACCGAGGACGCCTTGGCCGCCGAGGCGGTACGGACCGAGGACCCCGCGGCCGCCGCGGATGCTTCGGCCGCCGTGGACGCCGCGGAATCCGACACGGCCCCCGGCCTGCGCTGGCAGCTCGCGGAACAGCTGGACCGGCGGCTCGGCGACCCCAACGCCGCGGGTCCGCTCTCCTACGCCCGCGCCGCCGGCGACGACGCCGCCGAGGAGTTCCCGGCGGCCGCCTGCGAACTGCTGAGCGCCCTCGGCGTCCACCACTACTACATCCCCGCGGAGTACGGCGGTTCGCTCACCGGCTGCCCGCAACTGCTCGAAATCGTGCGCACCATCGCCCGCCGCGATCTGACCACCGCCATCGGACACGGCAAGACGTTCCTCGGCGCCGTCTGCGTCTGGGTCGCCGAGGACCGCGCCGGAGCCGAACGCCTCGCCTCCCTGGTACGAGCCGGTGAACCGGTCTCCCTCGGACTCACCGAACGCACCCACGGCAGCGATCTGATGGCCGGCGAGGTCGTCGCGGAACACACCGACGGCGGCTACCTCATCAGCGGCGAGAAGTGGCTCATCAACAACGCCACCCGGGGCCGGCTCGTCTGCCTCCTCGCCCGCACCGCCGCCGAGGGCGGCCCGCGCGGCTTCAGCCTGCTGCTCGTCGACAAGGACGAACTGCCGGACCACACCTACCGCACCCTGCCGAAAGTGCACACCCTCGGTATCCGCGGCGCGGACATCAGCGGCATCGCCTTCGACCGGGCGCCCGTCGACGCCTGCGGCCTGGTCGGCCGCGAGGGCGAAGGCCCCGAGACCGTACTCAAGGCCCTGCAGATCACCCGTTCGCTGTGCACCGCACTCTCGCTCGGCGCGGCCGACCACGGACTGCGTGTCGCCTACGGTTTCGCCGCCGAGCGCGAGCTGTACGGACGTAAGCTGCTCGACCTCCCCGCGGCCCGCCGGACCCTGGCCGAGACCTACGCCGATCTGCTCGCGATGGAAGCCCTGAGCACTGTCGCCGCACGTTCCATCCACACTCTGACCGACGAACTCAGCGTCACCTCCGCGGTGGCCAAGTATCTGGTGCCGACCGTGGCCGACGACATCCTGAACCGGCTGCGCGGGGTGCTCGGCGCACGCGCCTTCCTCACCGACTACTACGCACACGGCCGATTCCAGAAGCTGGAGCGCGACCACCGCATCGTCGGAATCTTCGACGGCAACACCATGGTCAACCTCTATGCCCTCACCGCCCAGTTCCGCA
Source organism: Streptomyces sp. NPDC060064 (assembly GCF_042736455.1). Classification (NCBI taxonomy): domain Bacteria; kingdom Bacillati; phylum Actinomycetota; class Actinomycetes; order Kitasatosporales; family Streptomycetaceae; genus Streptomyces; species Streptomyces sp. NPDC060064. The sequence continues at coordinate 60,638 of NZ_JBHWWF010000021.1, read as the reverse complement.
CCCTGGCCCGCCGCCACCCCGTCCACGACCGCGACCCGGACACCGTCGCCGCCACCTTCTGCCACGCCCGCGAGCTGCACGGGCTGCGCCCCGGCCGGCTCAGCCTGCTCGCGCGGCGCGGCAGCACCGTACTCGGATCGCTGCCGAAGACCGCGGAGGTGCTCGGCGCGCAGGCGTCCCGGGAGCCCGAGCTCGGCCCGGCCGCCGCGCTCGCCCACACGCTGGCGCGGGCGGCGGCCGAACTGCACACCAGGATGCGGGCCGCACGCCCCGTGCCCGGCGGCGCACCGGTCGAGAGCTTCGACCTGGCGCGCGGCTACAGCATCTGCTTCGCCGCCGCCTGCTGCCTCGGCGTATGGCATCACAACCGGCGCCTCGCACGCGAGGTGCGCACCGCCGGGCTGTGGACGTCGGGCCTCTGGCTCGAAGCCGTACTGGCCCGGCTCATGGACCGGCTCGAGCAGGCGGTCCCAGGGATTACGGGCCCGCAGCCACGGCGGCCCGCGGCCTACGACGCCGGGCTGGAGTCGCTGTTCGAGCGGTTGCTCGGCCGGCTGACCGCGCAGTACGAAGCCGGAGACCTCTTCTCGCTGCTGCCAGGCCGTATCGCAGAAGGACCGCCATGCTGACTCCGAACGCGGAAGAAGTTCTCATCCAGCAGCGCGTCGCCCACCTGGAGAGGTGCCTCGGCGACCCCGGAGATCCCGGCAACCCGCTCGGCCTGGCCGCGCTGCTCGCCGCCGACGAGCGCGGCGAACTGCTCGCCGAGGCCGAGCAGGCCCTGGCGGAGTTCCGGCTCAACGCCGAATTCGTACCGACGGAGCTCGGCGGCCGGCTGGAGCGGATCGACACGCTCGGCCGGGTGCTGCGCGGAGTCTTCCGCAGGGACGCCAGCCTGGGACTCGGCTACGGCGCCACCACCTTCCTCGCGGCGATCGCGGTCTGGGCGGCCGGCACCCCCGAACAGCAGCGGAAGGTCGCCGATCTGCTGCTCGGCGGCGGTCGGCTGGCCATCGCGTACCACGAACTCGCGCACGGCAACGACTTCGTACGCAATGAGTTCCGGGCCACGCCGACCGACGACGGCTTTGTGATGTCCGGCGCCAAACACGTCATCAACAACGTCGAACGGGCCGAAGCGCTGGTGCTGTTCAGCCGCACCGAGGAGACCGTCGGCAGCCGCAGCCACTCCGTGCTCCTCGTCGACAAGGCCGCCGTCCCCGCCGACCGCTACAGCTATCTGCCGCGGTACGAGACCGTCGGCGTACGCGGCTGCCAGAACGCGGGCGTGGAGTTCACCGACTGCCCGCTGCCCGCCGACGCGCTGGTCGGCAAGCTCGGCGACGGGGTCGAACTGGCCCTGCGCTCCTTCCAGATCACCCGCAGCGTGCTGCCTTCCATGATCCTCGGCGGCGGTGACACGGCACTGCGCACCGCGGTCGGCTTCGCACTGGACCGCAAGCTCTACCACCGCTCCGTCCTGGAGATCCCGCACGCCCGCGCCACCATCGTCGGCGCCTTCACCGATCTGCTGATCAGCGACTGCCTGGCACTGACCGCCACCCGGGCCGTACATCTGGTCCCGGAGTCCACCAGCGTCTACGCGGCCGCCGTGAAGTATCTGCTGCCCAAGCTGCTCACCGAGACCGCCTACGACCTGTCCATCGTCCTCGGCGCCAACTTCTATGTACGCGACGGGGCTTACGGAGCCTTCCAGAAGCATGTGCGCGATCTGCCCATGATCAGCCTCGGTCACGCGGGCACCGCAGCCTGCCAGGCCACGATCATCCCGCAGCTGCCGAGGCTCGCCCGCACCGCCTGGTTCTCCGGAAAGCCGGCACCCGAGGGGCTGTTCCGGGTCCGCGACGGACTCCCGCCGCGCGACCCGGCCCGGCTGGTACTGGTCGCCGGAAGCGATCCGCTCGTCGGCTCGCTGGAAGGCGCGGCGGAGACCATCGCGGGCGCCGCCGGCTCCCGGGCCGGCGAGTACACCGAGGCGCTCACCGCCCTGGCCGCGGCGCTCGAGGACGAGCTGCGCAGCCTCCAGGCCGAGTGCCGGGACATGTCACCGAAGGACCGCACCGTCCTGGCAAGCCCCAAGGCGTACGCCATCGCGGACCGCTACACGCTGCTGCTGGCCGGTGCGGCCTGCCTCGGCGTATGGCTGCACCAGGACCCGGACGACGACCCGTTCCTCGCCTCGCCCGCCTGGCTCGCCGCCGCGCTCACCCGGCTGGTGAAGCGGCTCGGCCATCCGCTGCCCGGGCTCCCGGACGGCTGGGACGACCGGCTGCTCCACGAGGTCCTGAACCGTTATCACGAAGCACGCAGTTACGACCTGTACGACACCCCGATCGCCGGCTGACCGCAGACACGTTGTTGAGGAGCATCAGATGGTGCTGCATTCCACCGGGGGAGAAGCCCCGGGTCCCTGGTCGACCAAGCCTGTGGCCGAATTCGACGAGCGCGACTTCCGCAACTGGCTGATCACCCGGCTGAGCGAGTATCTGCAGCGCCCCGCCGAGGAGATCGGCCCGCGCACACCCTTCGCGGAGTACGGGCTGGACTCGGTGGCGGCGCTCAGCCTCTACGGGGACATCGAGGAGGAGTTCGGTCTCTTCCTCGAACCGACCGTCGCCTGGGACCACCCCACGGCCGACGATCTGGCCCGTCACGTTGCCGAGGAGTTCACGAAGGCCGGCGGCGAGCATCGGGAGGTGTGACCATGGGCCGTTCATCGGGCCCGTCCCGGCACCCGGTCGCGGTGGTGGGTCTGGACTGCAGATTCCCCGGCGCGCCAGGACCGGAGGCGTACTGGAGGCTGCTGCTGAGCGGGGCGCACGCCATCGGCGGACGTCCCGCCTCACGCGGCCCCTCGGCCGTGCCCGGTGGCTTCCTGACCGACGCCGACGCCTTCGACCGTTCCTTCTTCGCCGTGCCCACCGCCGACGCGAAAGCCATGGATCCGCAGCAGCGGCTGCTGCTCGAATGCTCCTGGCGGGCCGTCGAGGACGCCGGGATCTCCCCGACGCGTCTGGCGGGCGGCTCGGTGGGCACCTATGTGGGCTCCATGTCCGACGACTGGATGCGGCTCAGCCTCGCCTCGCCCGACGGGGTCACCCCGAGGACCGGCACCGGCAGCGGCCGCTCCATGCTCGCCAACCGCATCGCCTACCAGCTCGATCTGCGCGGCCCGAGCCTCACCGTGGACACCGCGTGCTCCTCCTCCCTGGTCGCCGTGCACCTCGCCTGCACCGCACTGCGTTCCGGCGAGTGCGACCTGGCGCTCGCCGGCGGCGTCAATATCGTCGTCGGCTCGGTCCTCGACGAGATCTACGCCCAGTCCGGGCTCGCCGCCCCCGACGGCCGGTGCAAGCCGTTCTCCGAAGCTGCCAACGGCATCGGGCGCGGCGAGGGCGTGGGCGTGGTGGCGCTGCGCCTGCTCGAGGACGCGGTACGCGACGGCGACCCCGTCCACGCGGTCATCCTCGGCAGCGCCGTCAACCAGGACGGCCGCAGCAACGGCATCATGGCGCCGCACCGCGCATCCCAGCGCGAGGTGATCGCCACCGCCTGCCGCCGGGCCGCGGTCGCGCCCCACGAGATCCGCTTCATCGAGGCGCACGGCACCGGCACACCGCTCGGCGACCAGATCGAAGTGCTGTCGCTCGGTGACGTGTTCCGCGACGAACACGGCGTACGGGAGTGGCCCCTGGCCATCGGCGCGGTCAAGGGCGCGATCGGGCACACCGAGGGCGCGGCCGGGATCGCCGGACTGATCAAGACCGTGCTGTCGCTGCGGCACGGAGTCGTGCCCGGCGGTCCGTGGTGCGGTCAGGAGAATCCGCGGCTCGGGCTGGCCCGCCGCTCCATGGAACTGATCAACGAGCCGCTCGCGCTGCCCGCCGACGGCTGCCGGGCGGGCGTCTCCAGCTTCGGCATGGGCGGCGCCAACGCCCATGTGGTCCTCGCGACGGCCCCGCAGCCGGCGGCACCCGCCCTCGAACCCGGCCCGCGCGTCGGGGTGTTCACGCTGTCCGCCGACACCCCGCGGGCCCTGCGCCGCAACCTGCGGCTCCAGGCCGTCGATGTCGCGGACCGCACCGGCGCCGAACTCGCCCGGCTCTGCTGGACCAGCAACCGTTCCCGCGCCGCACTGCCGTACCGCTTCGCCACCGCCGCCGACGGGCCCGAGGAACTCGCCTCCCGGCTGTTCGCCGCGGCGGAGCTGGAGACCGCATACGCCGAACCCGCCCCGGCCGACGAAGAACCCGTGCTGGCCTTCGCGTTCACCGGACAGGGCGCCCAGTACCCGCGGATGACCGCCCGGCTGTACGAGCAGTCCCCCGTCTACCGGACCTTCCTCGAAGAGGCTTCCAAAGCCCTGCAGCCGTACACCGTCACCCCCGTCCACGAGTCGATCCTCGCCGGGGACCCTGCCATCCACCGGACCGGCACCACTCAGCCCGCTCTCTTCGCCGTGCAGTACGCGCTGTCCCGCACGCTGATGGAGCTCGGCGTGCGGCCCGCGGCGGTCGTCGGGCACAGCATCGGCGAGTTCGCCGCGGCCGTCGTCGCCGAGGCGCTCGACCTCGCGGACGCGGCACGGCTCGTGGCCGTCCGCGGCGCCTTTATGCAGCAACTGCCCGAGGGCGGCGGGATGCTGGCCACCAGGGCCCGTCCCGCGGAGGCCGCCGCACTTGTCGCCGACGAGCCCACCGTCGGCATCGGCGCACTCAACGGACCCGGCGCCACGGTTCTCTCCGGCGACCTTGCGGCTCTGGGCCGGATCCGCGCCCGGCTCGAGGAACGGGGCCTTGTCTGCACGCCGCTGCGGGTCTCGCATGCGTTCCACTCGCCACTGATGACACCCATGCTGCGCCGCTTCGAGCGGGCCGCCTCACGCATCCCCGGCGGCCGGCCCCGGCTGCCGTTCCACTCGACAGTACGCGGCCGACTGCTGGCGCCCGGCGAGGAACTGGACGCCGCCTACTGGACGGAGCACATCTCGGCGACCGTACGCTTCGAGAGCGCTGTCACCTCGCTCTGCGACCGGCCGCCCACCCATATCGTCGAGATCGGCCCCAAACCGGTGCTCAGCAATCTGATCCGGCGCATCGGGCCGGCCCGTGACGTGCCCGCCATCGGCGTCTGCCGCAACGAGGACTCCGGGCTGCGGGAGCTCGGTGAACTCCTCGCCCACCTGCACCAGGACGGCCTCGACCCCGCCTGGGACGCCTTCTACCCGGACGCCGCGAAACGGGCCGTGCGGATGCCCGCCCATGTCTTCTCCACCGAATGGCGTTCCTGGCAGCAGCAGCCCACGGCGACAGGCCCGGCTCCGCAGCCGGCCGTCGCACCCGCCCGCGCTGCCACCGGCGCCGCCGCGCCCGACCGCGTACGCCAGGTAGTGCACGAGGCCGTCGCCATGGTCGGCGGCATCCGGCAGAACGAACTCGACGATGCCCTGCGCTTCTACGACGACCTGGGCTTCGACTCCGTGATGCTGATGGAGCTCAAGTACCGGCTGGAGGTCCGCTTCCCCGAGATCGGCGAACTGTCCATGCCGGAGATGCTCTCCAGCCTGGTCAGCCTCGAGTCACTCATCGGGTATCTGGGCGAGCAGCTGCTGTGTCTTGCCGGGGGACAACCCCCGGACCCCCGGCCGCTGCGTCTTCCCGGGGGACAACCCCCGGACCCCCGGCCGAAGAGCGGGCCGGCAGGGCGGACCGGACCGCTCTCTCGAGGTGAGTCCGAGTGAACGCGTCCGGTGGCGCGGTGAGCCGGTCCGGCGGCCGGAGCGGACCGGTCCTGCTGGCCGGTGTCGGCACCGCCCTGCCCGGCGCGCCCGTCGACAACGCCGCGCTGTCCCGCCTCCTCGGTATCGCCCCGGAGTGGATGGAGACATTCATCGGCACCAGGACCCGGCACTTCGCGCTCGACCTCGACGGCGGAACGGTCCGCTGGACCCTCGAGGACCTGTGCACCGACGCCGCCGACCGGGCGCTCGCCGACGCCGGGGCCGACCCCGACGACGTGGCGTTCATCGTCCTCGCCACCGCGACCCCGGACGCCCTGATGCCGACCACGGCCGCGCTGGTGGCCGACCGGCTCGGCATCGACGGGGTGCCCGTGTACCAGCTCCAGTCCGGCTGCTCGGGCGCCGTCCAGGCGATGGCGCTCGCCTCGTCGCTCCTCGTGGGCGGGGCGCGCGGCCCGAAACCGGTCGGACTGGTGATCGGCGGCGACGTCTGCAGCAAACACCTCGATCTGCGCCAGGACTTCCGGGAGATGCCGCCCTCCCAGCTGGTCAACTATGTGCTGTTCGGCGACGGCGCGGGAGCCGCCGCCCTCAGCCGTGCACCCGGCACCGCCCGTGCCGTGCTCAGCAGGGCCGACCACCGGCTCAGCGGTCTCGGCAGCGCGCCGGGCCAGCGCGTCGAGTGGTTCGGACAGGCGGACCGCCACTCCGGCCGGCCCGCCGTCACGGAGGACTACAAGGCCGTCGAGGCCCGGGTGCCGGTCATGGCCCAGGAGATGCTCGACACCATGCTCGACACGCTCGGCTGGCCCGCCGAGTCCCTCGGCCATGTCCTTCCGCCACAGCTCAGCGGTCGGATGACCGAGCGGATCACGAGGGGTCTGAGGCAGGGCCTCGAGTGGGAGGAGGTCTCCTGTGTCGCGGAGACCGGCAACAACGGGAACGCGCTGGTCTTCCTCCAGCTGGAGCGGCTCCTGCCACGGCTGGCGGCAGGGGGTCGCGCGGTCGGCATCGCGATCGAGTCCAGTAAATGGATCAAGTCCGGCTTCGCAGTGGAGGCGACGGGATGAGCGCGCGGGGCGGAGCACAGCAGGAATTCCGGGCGCTGCACTCGGCGGGCCGGCTCGTCGACGCGTATGCCCGGATCCCCGAGCTGCTCGCCCGGCTCGACGACGGTGAACTCGACCTCGCGGGACGGCTGCTCGCCCGGCTGGACCCCTCGGACGTGCTCGCGGCCCACCCCGGCACCCCGGCGGTACGGATCGCGGTGACCGGTCGCTCCACCACGGCCGGGCTGGTCCCCGCGCTCACCGCCCAGCTGGCCCGGCACGGACTGCTGCTGATCCCGTACGCGGGCGGCAGCGGCGGCTATGTCCAGGACCTGGCCGACCCGGCCTCCGGACTGTACGCACACGAGCCGGACCTCACCCTGTGCGTACTGGACCCGCTCACCGTCTGGGACCGGGTGCGGCCGCCCTGGCAGCCGTACGACACGGCCCTCGAGGCCGAGCGGCAGCGGCTGCTGCTGGCCGAACTCGGCGGCGCCCACGCGGCACACGCCCCGGCCGGCGCGACCTTGGTACTGAACACCGTGCCGCTGCTGCGGCGCTTCACCCACCAGCTCACCGGACTCGCGCAGCGCGCCGAACTGGGAGCCATCTGGCGCGAGTTCAATGCCGACCTGCTGCGGATGACCGACCCGGCGGCGGGTGTGGCCGTACTCGACCTGGAGCCGCTGACCGCTGCCGGAGTGCGCGCCGACGATCCGCGCCTGGGCGCGTACGCCGACGCGCACTGCACCGCCGAGCTGCTCGCCGGGTACGCCCGCGAGGCCGCGCACCTCGCCCGGGCGCAGCGCGGCGACGCCAAGAAGTGCCTGGTGCTCGACCTCGACGGCACGCTGTGGGACGGGATACTCGCCGAGGACGGCCCCGAGAAGGTACGGGCCGCGGACTCGCTGCGCGCGGGAGCGTTCGCCGGCTTCAGACGTACCGTCGAACAGCTCGCCTCCCAGGGCGTACTGCTCGCCGTGTGCAGCAAAAACGATCCGGTACCGGTGGCCCGCGCCCTGGCGGCCCACCCCGACTGGCCGCTGAGCACGGACGACTTCGTCAGCATCGTCGCCGACTGGGGCTCCAAGGCCGAAGGCGTCCGCAGGATCGCGTCGGACCTGGGCATCTCGCCGTCCGCCGTGGTCTTCGCCGACGACAGCCACTTCGAGCGGGAGGTCGTACGGGCAGGAGTGCCCGGCGCTGCCGTCGTGCCCCTGGACGGCGAGCCCGCCCACCACACCGAACGCCTGCTGGCCGACGCCTGGTTCGACGTACCCTCCGTCAGCGAGGAGGACCGCGACCGGGCCGCCCGCTACCGGGAACGCGAACAGCGCGAGCGCCGGCGGGCCGCGTCGAAGGACTACGAGAGCTTCCTGAAGAACCTGGACATCGAGGTCGACGCCGGCCCCGCCGCCAGCCATGAGACCGCAAGAATCGCCCAGTTGAGCCTGCGGACCAACCGCTTCAACCTCACCGGGGAACGGCTGACCGGCGCAGAGATCCAGCGCATCGCGCAGGACCCGGACGCGCTCGTGCTCGCGGTACGGGCCATCGACCGCTTCGGCGACGACGGAGTGGTCGGCGCGGTGTTCGCCCGCACGGACGGCGCGGGACTGCACCTGGAGAACATGGTCGTCAGCTGCCGGGTGCTCGGTCGCGGGATCGAGAACGCCGTACTGGCCGGGCTGCTGCACGCGGCCCGCGAGGCCCACCTGCCCGCCGTACACGCAGCGTGGCGGCCGACCGTGGCCAACGAGGCGCAGCGCGCTTTCTGTCCCGCGCACGGCTTCCGGACCACGCACGAGAGCAGCGGCGAGGTCCGCTACCTGCACGCTCTGGAGGAGCTGCCGCCCGTCCCGTCCCATGTGCGGCTGCGGCTGCGCCTCACGCACGACCGGGCCCAGGAGGTGGAGTCATGCACACCGTCGTCGATCTGATCTCTCTCGCCAACGAACACCTGGGCACCGATCTCGAGCCGGCCGACGCGGAACGTGAGCTGACCGAGCTGCCCTGCTGGGACTCGGTGAGTCTGCTGCGGCTGGTCAGCCTGCTGGAGCGTGAGCTGGGCAGGCCGGTGCCGGTAGCCGAACTGCTCGAGGCGCGCAGCCTGGGCGAGATCTGGACCGTAGCGGTGGGGACATGAGCGTGTCCGGTGACCGGGCGAGGCGCCATACGCGCTACTACCTGAACTGGGCACGGGCGGCGGCCCCCGTGCATCTGGGCGCCGATGTCGACATGACTCGCGTCGAGGAGCACCGCGCGGCCGCGCGCCGGGCGGATCTGCGGTACTCGGTGGTGAGTTACCTGCTGTATGCCGCGGGGCGGGTCGTGGCCCGGCATCCCGAGGCCCGCGCGATCGCGCGGGGCGTTCTGTGGCCGCGCACCGCGCCGCTGCCGGACGTGGCGGCCAAACTCGCCCTCGACCGCACGACCGAAGCGGGCGAGCGCGTGGTGCTCACCGCCGTACTGCCGCGCATGGACGTGGCGTCACTGACGGAGATCCAGGATTTGGTGGACCTGTGCCGCGAGAGCGACCCGCACGACCTTCCCGGTGCCGCCGCGGTGCGGCTGCTGAACCAGCTGCCGCCGCCCTTCGGGGAGTTGGTGTTCCGGCTCGGAGTACGGAGTCCGGTCACCAGGGCCCAGCGGCTCGGGACCTTCGCGGTGAGCTCGCTCGGGCACCGCGCTGTCGACATCTTCCACTCCTACGGCGGCACGGCGGTCACCTTCTGCGCGGGACGGGTGGCCGACCGTGCCGTGGTGCGTGGTGGCCGGGTGGCGGCAGCGCCGGTCATGCGCCTCGGCCTGACCTTCGATCACAGAGTGCTCGACGGAGCTGCCGCGGCGGACGTACTCGACGGAGTGGTGAAGCGGTTGGAGGGCTGGCATGGTGATCTTTCCGGGACCCGTGGCGAACCCCGCGACGGAGCAGGGATTCGCGCGGCCCGTGCGGGTGACCGGCCCCGAGGGCCCCTGGGAGCAAGTCCGTGACGCGGTACGGGAGTACGGCAGCGTGGTGGTCCACGCCCAGCTCGACGACTGGCTGCCGGGCGATCTGGACGCGCCGGAGCTGCGCCCGCTGCTGGGCCGCGACTACGCGCGCTTCGCCGCGATGACGCACCATCAGATCCGGTCCCGTTTCGTGGCGTCCAGGCTGCTGCTCAAACATGTCGCGTGCGCGGTCATCGAGGCAGAACCGCAGAGTGTCGAACTCGCCTACAAACCGGGCGGACGCCCCTATCTGCGCGGCCTCGACCAGATCGACATCAGCCTCAGCCACACCGACACGCTGCTCCTGGTCGGGCTGACCCGCCGGGGCTGGATCGGTGTGGACGCCGAGCTCAGGGACCGGCCGATGCTCGGACTCGGCACCGAGAACCAGGTGTGTACGCCGCACGAGCGCACGGCCCTCGCGCAGATCGCCGACGAGCGGCGCAACGGCGCGCTGGTACGGCTGTGGACCCTGAAGGAGGCGTACAGCAAAGCGATCGGACAGGGCATGCGGTTCCGTTTCACCGAGTTCGGCTTCGGGCCCCAGGAGCGCAGAGTGCAGGTCCTGAGACCGGACGGATCGCGGGGGACCGGCGACGAATGGACCTTCCACACCTGCCTGGTGGACCGCCGGTACACGGTGAGCGTGGCGCTGTTCGACGCGGGCTTCGGGGACACCAGCGACACCGCGGCCGCCACCATGCTCGACGCCGGCCTCCTGGAGGCGCTGGCGAACACGGGACAGGACGAGTCACCGGCATGACGATCACGACAGAGGTCTGTGTGGTGGGTGGCGGCCCCGGGGGCCGCGCGCTCGCTCTCGCGCTGGTACGCCTCGGGCGCCGGGTGGTCCTGCTGGAACAGCGCACGGGCGGAGCACGCGTCTTCCGCGGCGAGTCCGTCTCGCCCGACGGGGTGCGCCTGCTGGCCGGCCTGGACGTGCTGGAACGCGTGCGGGAGCACACGCACGAGGTGCACCGGCTGGAGATCGCCGACGGAGGCGCCCGCGTCCTCGACGTACGGTTCGAGACCTTCCCGTACGCCTATCGCCATCCGGTGGAGCTGGCCCAGCCCGTACTGCTGTCCGCGCTGGCCGAGGCGGCCGCGGAGCAGGGCGGCTGTACCGTCGTCGAACCGGCCTCGGCGGCCGAGCTGCTGCTGGACGGCCGCGCGGTGCGCGGTGTGCGCGCCAGGACGCCCGACGGGCTGAGGGAGATACGGGCCGAGATCACCGTCGGCGCGGACGGCCGCTACAGCTCCGTACGCCGGCTCTGCGGCCTCGACCGCGGCGCGAGGCGCACGCCGCTGGAGCGGGACGTGATCTGGATGAAGCTGCCGTTCCCGGCCGCCTGGGACCGGCGCGCCTACCGGGTACGGATCAGCTCGGGCCGCCACGGACTCTTCCTGCCGAGCACCGACGGCACTCTGCGGGTGGGCCTCAACATCCCCAAGGGCGGTCTGCGCGAACTGCGTTCGGGCGGCCTCGGGCAGCTGCACGCGCGGCTCGCGGAGCTCGCGCCCGAGCTCGAGAAGGAGGCTGTCGACGGCATACGCGGCTGGTCCGACACCACTCTGCTGGACATCTTCACCACCGACGTACGGCGCTGGTCGGCGCCCGGAGTCGTACTGATCGGCGATGCGGCGCACACTCTCTCGCCCGTACTCGGTCAGGGCGTCAACCACGCTCTGGCCGACGCGGTCGCACTCGCTCCGCTGCTCGCCGAAGCTCTCGGTGCGCCCCGCAGCGGCCGCCCGGCCGCCCTCGCCGCCGCCGTGCTCGCCTTCCAGCAGACCAGGGAGGGCCCGGTCCGGCGTTCCCGGGGGCTGCAGCTGCGCCAGGAGCGGATGTTCAGCCTCTCCGCGCGGCCGGCGGCGGCGCTACGGCGCACCGTGTACCGGGCGATGAACGCGAGCCCCGCCCTCCAGCGCCGGGTGCTCGCACCGGCGTACTTTCCCGGTCAGCGGCCCGGGCCCGCTGCGGTCCTGCGCCGGACGGAGCAGCGGACATGAACGATCGGCACGGGCCCTCGCTGTCGCTGCAGGAGTTGCGGCGCCATGTGCTGCTGCACGCCCGCGCACAGGGTCTCGCACCCGCCCACTGCCGCCGGCTGCTGGCCGGGGTGGCGACCGCGCACGGAGCGGGGCGCGACTCCTGGCCGGCCGTCTGGAGCCGTGCGGGGGACCGGCTGGCCGGCCGCGGCAAATGGCTGGAGGCCTGCCGACACTACGGCCTCGCCCGCTTCCCGTACGCCGCCGCCGACGATGTCGTGCGCCGTCGCGCGCAGCTGCTGTGCGTCCAGTCCTTCGACCAGTGGCGCCGGACGCGCCCCGGCCTGGACCGTATCGACATCGCGCTGCCCGAAGGCAGGTTCGCCTGCTGGACGGCCGGACTCTCCGCCACCCGGCCCCGTCCGTTGATCGTCGTCATGGGCGGCATCGTCAGCGTCAAGGAACAGTGGGCGCCGATCCTGGCGCGCGCCGACGCGCTCGGCGTCGCCCTGGCAGTCACCGAGATGCCGGGCGTCGGTGAGAACACGCTGCCGTACCGCGCGGACAGCCATCGCATGCTCAGCGCGGTGCTCGACGCGGTGGCGGACCGGGCCGAGGTGCAGCGGACGTACGCCATCGCGCTGAGCTTCGGCGGCCATCTGGCACTGCGCGCAGCCCTTGTCGACGAGCGGGTGCGCGGGGTCGCCACCGTGGGCGCACCGCTGCGTCACTTCTTCCTCGACCGGGAGTGGCAGCGCCAGGTCCCCGACACGACCGTGCTCACGCTCGCCCATCTCATCGGCTGCAAGCCCGATGACGTCCTCGACGCCGTGCGTGAATGGGCGCTGACCGAGGACGAGTTGAGACGGCTGGACATCCCGGTCACCTACGCGGCCGCGCTGCGCGACGACATCGTGCCGCTCGCCGAGACGGCCGCGCTGCTGCGCGACCGCACGGCTCGGCGGGAGGTGCTGCTGCTCGACGACGAGCACGGCGCGCCGGCCGAGCTCGGCCGGGTGCGCGTGGCCCTGCTCCGCGCCGCGCTCCGCACGGTGGGTGCGCATCCGGTGCCCAGAGGGCTGCTGGCCGCGGCGGGCGGGACGCAGCGCCTGCTGAGCCGGAGAGGAAGGCTGGCTGTATGAACGACGCCCGCGGCCGGCGAACGGGGGCTCCGCCCCGGACCCCGGACGCCCTTCAGGGGGTCCCCCCACGCCCGCAGGGCGTAGGGGGAGTGTCCTCAATCGCCGGACGGGCTGAATTTCAGCCCCGCCGGCGATTGAGGCGCGGGGTCCGGGGCGGAGCCCCAGTGCGGGAACGCTCCGGCTGGACCTACCACGCCCCCGAGGGGCGGACCCTCAGCGGCGTCGTCGGCGTGGCCGCCCTCGTCACGGGCGCGCGCCTCGGCGGGGCCCGCAGCCGGGTGCTCTGGACAACCGCCGTGCTCCCCGACATCGCCCTGCTCTACGGCATCGCGGCCGCGCCCGCCTTCGAGCGTCTGCCCTCCTACGCCGTACGCCCCTACAACGTGCTGCACTCGCCCGCCGTACCCGCCGCCCTGCTCACGCTCGCGGCCCTCACCCGCAGTCGGCGCTTCGCGGTCGCCGGGCTCGGCTGGCTGGGCCATATCGCCGTCGACCGCGCCTTCGGGTACGGGCCCCGCAGGCCCGACGGTCTGCGGTACTGAACTCCTCGCTCCTCAGCCCCAGTTCACCGGCAGCGACTCCAGCCGGTTGACCAGCAGCCCGGTGTGCATCCGGACCTCTTCCACCGGCACGGCAAGTCGCAGCGAGGGGAAGCGGCGGGCCAGCGAGGCGAGGGCGATCTGCAGCTCGGCCCGTGCCAGCGGTGCGCCCAGGCAGTAGTGCGGGCCGTGTCCGAAGGCCAGATGCGGAGCGTCCCGGCGGCCCGGATCGAAGCGGTCCGCGTCCGGGAACCGGCTCTCGTCCCGGTTGGCGGAGCAGATCGCTCCGATGACCGCGCTGCCCGCCGGCACGGCCGTGCCCCCCACCTCGATCTCGGCCGTGGTGACCCTGAGCGGACCGCCGTCCCCGATGGGATTGATCCGCAGCAGCTCCTCCACGAGTGTGGCCGCCGGCTCCGGCGACGCGGGCACCAGACCCATGCCGCCGCTGTGCCGCAGCAGCGTGAACACAGAAGTGCCCAGCACCCCCACCGTCGTCTCGTGCCCGGCGATCAGCAGCGTCATCGCCATGGTGATCAGCTCGTGCTCGGTCAGCGGGCCGTCCTCGTCCCGTACCTGGACGAGCGCGCTGAGCAGGTCGTCGCCGGGCTGCTGCCGCTTCTCCGCCACGAGATGCTGGAGATAGGTGACGAGCGCCAGCTTGCGCTCCAGCATCTGCTCGGGCGTGTGAGCGGTGAGCGAGAGGACCGCGTCCGACCAGCCCCGGAACAGCTCACGGTCGGCGAAGGGCGCACCCAGCAACTCGCAGATCACGGCAACGGGATAGGGGAAGGCGAAGGCCTCGTTGAAGTCGACCGGGCCACCCTGATCCGCCATCCGCTCCAGCAGGCCGTCCGCCAGCTCCTGGATACGGGGCCGCAGCAGGTCAACCCGGCGCGCCGTAAAGGCACTCGAGACGAGGGAGCGCAGCCTGGTGTGCTCCGGCGGGTCCATGGTGAAAAGGCCGCCCGCGTCGAACGGGACGGCTGTGAGCTTCGGCGACTCGGGAAGCACCGTGGCCGCTCTGCTGCACCGGGCGTCGGAGAGGACAGTACGTACATCGTCGTAGCGGCTGAACAGATACGCTCCGTCGCCGCTGGGCATGACGACGTCGGACACCGGGGCGTCACTGCGCAGCCGCGCGTACTCCTCCGGAAGGTCGGTCGCCGAGTGACGAGGGGGCGGGTAGCTGCGCACCGCGGACTCCTGAGGCATGACCACACCGTCCGACCTGGTGCTCGGGATGTGCTCGAGCGGGTGTTCAGGACGGGTCGGGGAGGTATCCTCAGCCTTCGCTGACGGCGGGTTGGGGGAGGCCGAGTGCTGCGGGATCCATCGCACATGATCAGAGTGGTCCTTGCCGAGGACATGCACATGGTGCGGGGAGCACTGGTCGCCCTGCTCAACCTCGAGGCCGACATACAGATAGTGGCGGAGGTCGGAACGGGACGCGACATTCTGCCCGCGGTGCTGCAGCACCATCCCCATGTGGCGGTGCTCGACATCGATCTGCCGGGCATCGACGGGCTGTCCGCCGCCGCCGAAGTCCATGCCAAACAGCCGTCCTGCCGCACCCTGATCCTCACCGGACTCGGCCGACCCGGCAATCTGCGCCGGGCGCTGGAGGCGCAGGTGTCCGGGTTCATCCTCAAGGACGCGCCGCCGAGCCAACTCGCCGACGCGATCAGGCGGGTGTCCTCGGGTGAGCGGGTGATAGACCCGCAGCTCGCCCTCGACGCCTGGGCGGCCAGGGACAATCCCCTCACCGCCCGGGAGACCGAGGTGCTGCGGATGGCCGCGGGCGGGGCCGAGGCGCCCGACATCGCGGGACGGCTGTATCTGACCGTGGGGACCGTACGGAACTATCTGACCACAGTCGTCACCAAACTGGGCGCGCGCAACCGCGTCGACGCGATCCGCATCGCCCGGGAGCAGGGCTGGCTCTGAGCGCCCGCCCTAGACGATCTGCTTGTCCATCAGGACCAGGGCCGGCCGGTGCGCCCTCCGGCTCTCTCCGCAGTCCAGCGGCACCTTCGCCTCCAGATGGAAGCAGCCGTCCGCCCGTACACCGGCGGTGAGTTCACCGCCGATCGCGCTGACACGGGTGGAGAGATTGCCGATTCCGCTGCCGTCGTACGCGGCCGTATCGCCGGAGCTGCGGGCGACCCCGTCGTTCCTCACATGCAGCACCACCGTGCCATTGCCCATGTCCCGTGCCGAGATGCGGCAGCGGCGGACCGTGCTGTGCCGCAGGATATTGGTGATCCCCTCCCGCAGTACGGTGGCCAGCACCGTGCCCACCCGGTCGGGCAGGTCCATCAGTGTGGAGTCGACCTCGATGCCGATGCCTGCCGCGCCGAACACCGAGCGGGCGGAGGCGAGTTCCGCGCAGAACGACATGTCCCGATAGCTGCGGGCGACCTGCCGGGTGTCGGCGAGCGCCTGACGGGAGATCTCCAGCACGGTGGAGAGCTCTTCGCGGGCCCGCGCCGGATGCTGATCGACCAGCCGCAGCGTCAGCTCGCTGCGGAGTGTGATCGCCGAGAGGCTGTATCCCAGCAGATCGTGCAGATCGCGGGCGAAGCGCAGCCGCTCCTGTTCCACCGCGAGCCGGGCGATCTCCTGTTGCGCGCTGCGCAGTTTGAGCACCATCTCGGACAGCGAGGTCAGTCCGTAGACCAGACTCGCGGTGGTGATGGTGGAGACGCCGATGTACGTGGCGTCGAGGTAGGTCCTGCCGGACCAGGTCGTCGTCAGGCCCATGGTGGTGGCGACGGTGAGTCCTGCGCACACCCAGGACCACGGTGAGCGCAGGACGAGCAGCAGTGATCCGGTGAGAAAGCCGGTGATCCCCACCCAGGCGGTACCCATCAGCAGGATCGGCGGATAGCTCAGCGCCAGTTGGATGACCAGGATCCAGTACTGCTGTCTGCGCTTGAGCCGTACCCGGCGGGGTGCCGAGAGCACCACCTGGCACGCGAACATCCCGAGCAGGGCCAGCGCGCCCGCGATGAGTTGGAACAAGCTCTGCTGCACGGTGAGCAGATGCAGGGTCGCAGCGGCCAGCACGCCGCCGAGAGCAACCAGCAGGATGCCCAGGGCGATCTTGGGAGCCAGTCCCGCATCCCCTCCATCGCGACCGTACATGGCTGGATCGCGGTGGTCTGCGCTGTGCAAGTGTTGTCTCTCCTGGGTTCGTTTCACGTCAAGCATGTGACCCCCCGTTGCACTGCGTAGCGTGGTTTCAGATCCTAGGCGAGTGCAACGGGGCCGTGACTGTCATTACTAGACAAACAGCGGTATCGGATTGAGCTCCTCGTAGGGAATCGGCGTGGTGCGCCGCCCCAGACGCACGGGTACGTCATAGAGCCTGCCGGGACCGAAGCGTGTCCAGAAGTGGCGCAATCCGGGTACCAGAACCTTCACTGCCGGGAGCTCCAGATCCGGCCGGGTCTGATCGAGGACCAGCAGCTCCATGCCGTGTGCGCGGACCAGTTGCTCCGCGGCATGGACGTCGTCCAGGAGGTCCGGGCGCAGGGTGTAGCCGTACTCGGTACGGCGCTTCGCAGGGACCGTCGGATCGGGGCCCAGATAGGGCTGATTGGCAAGTGTGCGGCGGGTGCACCAGTCGAGGAGGGCGAAGTCGTCCTCGGCAGGCGCCTCGAGTACGGCGGGCAGCAGCTGATTCATCTCGGTGAGTGCGCGCCGGAGTGCGATATCGGGATCGAAGTGGCAGCCGAAGCCGAACATGATGTCCTCCTCCGGCTTGTCGGTCCGGCGCGAGATAGCGGCCATCGACGGAACGCCCAGGTCGGAGGTGAGATCGAGCACCCAGAACTCCCGTTTGAGCAAGGAGTACTCGGCGCGCATCCCGTCGATCCACGGGTCGGGGAACGAGTCCAGGTCCACCGCCGGCTGTGAGGTGCGGTTGTACCACCACAGCGCGACCGAGTCCCGCTCGACGAGCTCGAAAAAGCCTTGCAGGATGGCGTCTTCGAGACTGCTGCCCGCCGCGTTGCCATTGGAGTCGGCCACGGTGAAGCAGGGGCCCTTGGCGGGCGGTGGGGCGAAGTAGAGCATCCCGGTCGGCACCATCCGGTGCCTGCCGTGGGTGACCGACCAGACCGGCGTCCAGTCGACGGCCGCCTTCTCGTCGAACGGGTCGCAGATGTACTGGAACGGTGGCTGTACGGCGTTCCACTGCAGTCGGTCGGTGTACTGCCGCTCGTGGTACAGCTGGCACTCATTGGGGTGGATCGCCTCCCCGGCCAGCTCCCTGAGACTGGCGCGGATCCTCGGCTCGTCCCCGTGCATCGTTGCGGAGTAACGCTCCACCCCTTCGCAGAGCGCGCCGACCTTCGCATCCAGAGCGGTGACCCCCTTGCCACCGCTCTGGCTGCGCAATCCGGAGCGGAACGCCGCGAGACTGCGCGCGGTCCACGCCGGATTGGGCCCTGAGCGGTACGCGTTGAGGAAGTCGGGACCGCCGGGCGCGCGGTGCAGCGAGCTGACCACTCCGGTGACCGTGCCGACCAGGTGCTCGTAGCGTTCCATGACCTGTTCGGCCGTCAGGGCCCGGTGACCGTTTCCGCTGAAGGTCTTCTTGGGCCGCGACGCGAGGGTGATGGGCTGCTGCACGCGGTCCCCGACGAGCCGCGGGTCACCGCATTCGGGGCATTGCGGCCGCTGACCGACCGGATGTGCCCGGACGGCGAGCTGAAGAGTGTCCAGAACTCGTATGGTCAGCTGGCTCTTGTCGCGGTAGCCGGCAACCCACTTGGCGGCTTCCACGGCGATCGCCTGCAGGGCCAGCGAGCGGCTCGCGGCGATGGTCGCGCGTGGCGGCGTTGGCGGCGACGACATGCCGAGCGCCTGCCCGACAAGCTGTTCCGGCTGGCGGTGGTGCTTGAGCCGGTAGGCCATACAGCTCCAGCAGGCCCCTTCGCCCGGCTGGAACACCGGCCCGATCCATGGTTCGACGCCATGTGGTTTGGCGAGCAGCCACGGATGTCCGCTACGGCGCTGTTCCTTGTCGATGTCACGCAGCTGAGGCAGGAGATAGTCGTCGCACAGGACGACCGTCAGATCACAGCCGCCGGGGCCGCTCAGCGCGACCCCGGCGGTGAAAAAGGCGTCCCGGGCGGTCGGCCCGCCGACGTCACCCAGGTCCAGCAATCGGACCCGGCCCTCGGTCAGCGCCCTTCCGGCAAGCGTCGCCTCCAGACCGGCGGCTTCCCAGTACGCCGATGCGTCCTGGTCCGTCGATGCGGTTTGCGGCGCGGCATACCCGGTGACCAGATTCGCCTGCGTCAGCTTCCCCAGGAGACTGCCGAGTTCGGTGGGCGACAGCAGTCCCTGGGTGTCCCGCACAAGGGCGGGCAGGTCCCGGCTGCCGTCGAGTAGAGGAGCGATGGCTGCTACTGCGTCGCCCTCGATCGCGGTGACACCCTGTTCGGAGACCAGATAGGTCGCCTCGCCCGGTATGACGGCGGTGGTGAGGTGTCTCCTGAACCCGATCCGTGGCCATAGGGAATCCATGTGCGGCTCACACGGGCAGGGTGCCGACGGCGCCCTGTCGGGCTGCCGGCCCAGGAGGGTAGGGCTGCTCGGTGAAGCAGATGCAGGCACGTACCGCCCCACGCACGGAGTGCGCGGCGTCCGGTTCCCCCGAGGAGCTGAGGTTGGTGATCGTGACTTCGATGTCGGCCTCCGCCGGCAGCGCGGGGACGGTGCTTTCCGGTGTCATCGGAATGCCGAATTCGGCGAGAACATTGCGCGGCTCCAGCGCGTACCGCAGGGCGAGTTCCGGCTGCAGAAAGCTCCGGGCGACGAGTTCGGCGAAACGCCAGTCGTGTTCCACGGAGGTGGTGCAGGCCCCTTGAGCTGCGGTTCCGCTGGACGCGTAACCAGACATCATCGTGCTCCCATCGTGATGTGAACGGTGCCGGGCGGATGTTTCCCCTGCGGATGTTCGGCTGCGCATACGAGAGCAGTGTGCTGTCGGGTGACTTGAATCGAACAGTGGAGGCGTCATCTCCCTGGATGTGAAGATTTCATAGGCCCGTTCCAGGTGATCTCCATGAGTGGCTTATGAGCTGGTCACTGTTTCTGCACATGTGCTGCATGGGACCCTCCGTGAATCAGCTTCTCGCCGGAGGAGCTGTCCGACGGGGTGAGGAAAAGGCCATGCCGAACAGGGGGCGCCGAGTGCGCGTCGAAGTACTGGGAACTCTCTGCGGCGAGGCCGCGGGAGTCTCGGTCCTTCCCAGCGCCTCCAAACCGCGGCAGATTCTGGCTCTTCTCGCCCTCAACGCGCAGCACATCGTGCCCGTCCCGGTCCTCATGGAAGAGCTGTGGGGCGCCGGCCCGCCGCGCAGCGCGCCCACCACGCTGCAGACCTACATCCTGCAACTGCGCCGCAGACTGCGTGCCGCGATTCCCGAAACGACGGGGGTCTGGGACAAGAACGTGCTGGTGACACGGCACGGCGGCTATCTGCTCGACGCGGATCCCGCCGATGTCGATGCCCTGGAGTTCGACAGGCTCACCTGTGCCGGCCACACCGCCTTCGAAGTCGGCGACATGGCTGCCGCATCGGGCAGTCTCACCGCGGCTCTTGAGCTGTGGCGCGGCCCGGCGCTGGCCGACGTACCCCATGGGCGGCATCTGGGTATCGAGGTGACCCGCCTGCAGGAGAGCCGCCTCGGCGCGCTGGAGCGACGCATCGGCGCGGATGTACGGCTCGGCAGGCACCGGGAAGTGCTCGGTGAGTTGTGCGCGCTGTGCGAACGCCACCCTTTGCACGAGAGTCTGCGGGCGCTGCAGATGCTCGCCTACTGCGCGGACGGCAGGTCATCCGACGCACTGATCGCCTACAAGCGCCTTCGCGAAACCCTGATCGAGGAACTGGGCCTTGAGCCTTCTCCCCGAATTCAGCGGCTTCACCAGGCAATCCTCCGCGGTGAGGAAGCCATGGAAGTGTGGAGCGGCTCCTGCCGCCCGGGTGGTGCCGGCGTTCTCACCGGCTGACGCCGTACCCCGGTGAACCCGCTCCACCTCACTCCAGCTCTGATCAAGCGGCCTTCCAGCGGTGGTCGTGACGATCGGGACCCGCGTAGTCGAAACCGGTGCGGTGTGAGGAGGCGGCGTGAACCACTATCTCGCGGTGTCGCCCGGAATCTCGAAGTTGCCGGACCCGGCGCTCCGGCTGTTCTGCTTCCATCATGCGGGCGCCGGGGCTCTGACGTTCGCCCGCTGGCGTGCCCGTTTCCCGGCGGACGTGCAGGTCCTTCCGGTACGGCTGCCGGGCCGGGAGACCAGACTGCGGGAGCCGCGCATCACCGACTCCGGACAGCTGCTCGCCGAACTCGACACATATCTCGGCCCGTTGCTCAATGTGCCGCACGCCTTCTACGGGCACAGTCTCGGCGCTCTGGTCGCCTACCGGTTCGCACTCCACCGGGTCCGGGCCGGGCAGCGGCCGCCGCTGCTGGTCGGCGTCGGCGCCTGTGCCGCGCCCCATCTGCCCACCCCGCTCGTCGAGCAGTCGGATCTGCCCGACGAGGGACTGCTGGCCGCGCTCGCGCGGTACGGCACCCTGCCGCCCTATCTTTTCGAGCGGCCCAAGTGGCTGAGCATCCTGCTCTCCACCATGCGTGACGATCTCCAGCTCGCACGGAGCCTGCGGGACGGGGCCGGCGAACGGCTGCCAAGCCCGCTGTATGCCTTCGCGGGTGCCGAAGACCTGGTCGCGACCGCTCCGGCGGTCGCCGCATGGAGCCGCTACACCAGCGCCGCCTTCGATCTGCGGACGGTCCCGGGCGGTCACTTCTTCGTCCGTGAGGCCGAGCTGCCCACCTTGCTCGCGGCACAACTGCGCCACCTCGCACCACATCCGATCGCCTGAGCTTCAACGCCTCGAAGGGAGTAGCGGATATGGACATCAGCGTGCTGGGGCCCTGCCGGGTCATCCAGTCGGGAGTCTCTGTCGTCCCCACTGCAGTCAAACCACGCAAGGTCCTCGCCCTGCTCGCCATGCACCCGGACCAAGTGGTCTCGGTGGGCTCGCTGGTGGAGGAGCTGTGGGGTGAAGCCCCGCCACGCAGCGTCCAGACCACCTTGCAGACCTACATTCTTCAGCTGCGCAACCTCATAGCCGCCGCACTCGGCGGGGCCCTCCGGCCCGAGCTGCCGAACGGCGCCAAGAGCATCCTCGTCACGGAGTCGGGCGGCTATCTGCTCGACACCCAGGGCGGGGTGGTCGATGTCTCCGAGTACGAACGGCTCGCCGGGACCGGGCATCGCGCCCTGGAAAGCGGCAACTGCCCGGTGGCGTCCGACTCCTTCCGCAGGGCGCTCGCCCTGTGGCGCGGCCCCGCACTCGTCGACGTACAGTGCGGACCGCTGCTGGAGATCGAGGCGACCCGGCTCGAGGAGTCGCGCCTGAGCATCCTCAACCAGCGCATCGAGGCCGATCTGCGGCTCGGACGCCACCATGAACTCGTGGGTGAGCTGTCCGGACTCGCCGCCCAGCATCCGATGCACGAGGACACCCAGGGGCAGCTGATGCTCGCGCTGTACCGCTCCGGACGGCGCGGCAACGCGCTCGAGGTGTACCAGCGGCTGCGTTCGGTCCTCTCTCATGAGCTGGGCCTCGACCCGTCCCCCCGGCTCCAGCATCTGCAGCGCGCGATGCTGGAATCCTCACTCGACCTGGAGGTCTCGTCCGAGCCCGTCCGGGTGGGAGTGGGCGCGGGAGCCGGCGGAGGTATCGAGCGCGCCTTGCGGGCGCGCTGACAGCTCACGCCCCGGTGGCATGCAAGCCGCATCGCCGTTCGCGGCATTCCGTGCGTACACGGCATCGGCCGGATCCTCCCGGCGCCGCAGCAGCTGCGCCGCCTGCCACATCTGTGCCGCCGCCCGGGCGGTGTCCTTCGCGCGGAAGCCCTCGCACAACTGGGGCAGATGGGGCCGGAGCGCGTCCTGGACGGAGGGCGCGAACTGCACATCCCCGTCCGGGGAGATACGCACCCCCTCGGCGAAGGTGAGCCGTTCGTTGTAGGCGACTGCCTCGCTCAGCGTGAGACCGTGCGGCAGATCGAGTTCGACCCGCCGTCGCGAGACCCGCGCGGGATATCCGCCGGGCAGCCCCTGCGGTCCCGGCACGGCGGTGCGCAGCTCGGGGCCGCCGTGCAGCGCCGTGAGCAAGCGGGCCACCGTGTGCGCGGTGACCGGGTTGAGTGCCTCGCGCGGTACGCCGCGCTGCTGAGCCAGGAGCTGTCCGACACCGCCCAGTTCATGGTTGCCGAGCCAGACCCTGGCCTCGTCGTCCGGATGGTCGGGCCGGTGCAGATGGCGATGGTGGGCCAGCACCCGCAGGCCCCGCCGGGCCGCCGGGCCGAGCGCCGTCTGCACCGAAGTGGTGATCAAAGTTCCGTTGCCCACCCCGCACACGAGGGGAAGTCCGAGCCGGTACAGCAGCGGATTGACCGCATCCGGATAGCAGGCGTTGATCAACTGGGCCTGGGAGTCCACCTGTTGGAGTGCGCGGCCGACGCGCAGGGCGACGGCCGCCTGGAGCGGCAGGGTCGCGGCGAAGCCGCAGCGGTCCAGCACCCTCGTCCAGGCGGACGGCGTACGGTCCCGCTCCCACGGCGAGTGCCAGGAGGCGCACACGAGCACTGTGCCCGGCCCCACCGCCGCCAGCCGCTCCCTCAGAACCGCGTCGTCGGAGTCCAGCGCACCGGGGAGGAACCGGCGCGGCACCCGGCAGAGTGCCGCCTCGGCGCGCGCCAGACAGCAGACCGAGGAGGCACGCCGGCTGTCGCGGCCAAGCACATGCACCTCGCCGGGGCCCTGCGCCGCGGGGGTGCGGGCCAGTGCCACACAGACGGCGCGGGCGAGCGAGCCCGTGCCGACGACGACGAGCGTGGGCGGGCTCTGTCGTCGGATCACCGGCCCTCCTCCTCGGTACCGGCGGCAGGGTGCGCAGTCGGGCCGGCCCAGGTGAGCACGGCGTTCTCCGATGCGCCGGCCCCGCCGACGCTGATCACACCGCGGGAGGCGGACCCACTGGCGCCGTCGGTGAGGAAGCGTGCCCAGCATCCGCCGGGCCGGTCGCCGAAGAGCATCGGGCTGAGGACGGGGGCGACGTGGGCGGTGAACGTGCTGGTGCCGTCGGTGAGTTCGAGAGCGCAGGTGGCGGGCTCGACGTACTCCTGGACGATGCTGTCGCCGGCGGCGAAGGCCGCCTCGACCGCCTGCCGCCAGTCGACGGGCTCGGTGTAGCGGCCGACGAGGACCTCGCGGCCCATCATGCCGATGGCCTTCTTGAGGACGAACCGCTTCCGCCGGACGAGCAGAAGCTCCAGGAGTTCATGTTCCTGCCCCTCCCAGCGGGTGCGGCCGGGGAGAGTGATACGGGTCCAGGGAAGATGCCGTTCGGCGAGTCGGCGTTCGGCGCGGGTCATCCAGGGGCGGCCCTCCGAGACCAGCGCGAGGGCCTTCTTGTTGGCGAGCAGACCGCTGCTCTGCGGTGGCAGGAGAAGCAGCCCCGCGCGCTGGGCGTCATGCACAGGTCGCAGGCTCTGACCGCGTTCTCTCCAGTCGGCCGGGGCGAAGTTGCGCAGGCCGAGCGGGTAGCGCAGATTGCCGGGGCGGCCGAGTGCCTCGGGCAGCCGGTCGGGTTCGAGGAAGTCGGCGGTGAAGCCGCGGCGGCGGAACTGCTCCAGTTCGCGTTCCTGGAAGCGGATGTCGGCGTCGTCGCCCTCGAGATCGCCCAGACTTCCGATGATCGCGATCGCCCTGGGCAGCCGGCGGCTCGCGCACACGTCCTCGAATGCCCGCACCCTGGTGGCGAGCGGATCGTGTCCGAAGAAGCGTTCGCGATGCGTGTGCTGCCAGACCTCGGTCAGACCGTGGGACTCATTGGGGCCGCCGAAGGTGCCGCTGACGTTGAACTCCAGCAGCTGCGGGCCTCTTTCCCCGATGACGATGTCCGGGCGAGCCATCATGGAGCAGTACGCGGTCTCGGTGTTGTCCTGCCCGGACAGCAGCGGATAGTCGTGCGGATCCGCGCCGAGCGCCTCCGCACGGGCGGGCCATCCGGTACCGAGGGCGAGGACAGCCCGGCGTACCAGAGCCAGCAGCGTACGGGCGATGCCGAACAGCTCGTCGTAGGACTGCCGTGGCAGTACGAACGGCTGCGCCGGCAGCCAGGGCCCCGGAAGCGACACGCTCAGCCCCGCCAGCTCCTCCCGCAGCAGCGCGGTCACCTCACTCGGCGACGCCGTCCGCAGAGCGGAAGGTGCGGGCCGCTCGTTGTCCAGGAACCACGGATGGGAGCTGCTACCGGTCATGGCCGCCGCCCCCGGTGCGACGACGCCGGCCCCATGGCGCGGGTCACCACAGGATGCAGCTCGGCGGGGTGCTCCGCCCTGTGCAGCCGCTGGGGGGATATCGGCGAGAAGTCAGTGTCCGCGTACGACCCCGAGCCGTGTACGAGCACTTCCGGCTCGGTCAGCAGCCCGCGGTCGACGGCCTCCATCACACCCGTGAAGACCATGACGAGCGACCACTCGCGCAGCATGCGCGGATCGTGCGGGAGCTCGACACCGGCCGGCCGCAGCATCTCGCGGATCTGGGGGTAGCGGGTCAGGCACTCGTGCAGCGAGACGACGACGCCCCCGCCGCCGTTCGCCCGGATCAGCGGCGTCATCACCTGGCTGGTCATCGGCGTACGCGTGTAGAAGGTCGGGTCGATGACCTCGTCGGGATGGTGGGTGGTGCGCGGGAAGTGCGGGTCGGTGCTCTGGTGGTAGAGCCCGGTGGACGCCTCCAGGGTGTAGCGGGGCATCCGGTCGTGCGAGGGATCCCCGTGCAGCAGATCCAGGACCATGTCAGGGGTGTTGAGGTGCTGTACGAGAAAGTAGCGCGGAGACACCCGCTCTTGGCCGCCACCGGTGAACGACATCCCGTAGTGGTGGCCGAGCAGACCGAAGGCGCTGGACACGGCGTGCGCGTGCAGGCGGCCGCCGGCCGGCGGCGGGGGCAGCAGCTCCTCCTCCATCAGCGCTCTGACCGTGTCAGCGGCCTGGTAGTTGGCGATGTCGAGGGTGTACCACAGGGCGCTGCCGTACCGGGTGCGCAGCATGTCCGCGTTCTCGTCGTAGTAGCTGCGGGCGAGTTCCTTGACTCCCGCGGGGTCCGGTCCCGGGTAGGTCACCACGGGGTTGCGGCGGCGCAGTTCGGGGTCGGAGCTGAGCGGCGAGTCCCACAGTTTGACGCGGGAGCGCTCCGGCACGACGCTCACGATCCGCAGCTGGTCCCGGTCCGCGAGCCCGGCCCGGTGCGCGCGCAGCACGGCGTCGCGCAGCGCGGTGGCCTTGTTGCCGGACGAGGGGGTGAGAAGGGTGACGGGCTCGCCGGTACGCCGGATGTATGCCACGGCCCTGGCCACCATCACCAGAGAACCGAAGGTCTTGGTGGTACGGGTACCGGGATTGCGGCGCAGATCCAGCAGCCGCATCCGGGTGCCGCGGTAGTCGGAAAGCCGGACGACGGCGGCCTCGGAGGCCTCGAGGTAGCGCAGCACCGCGTCGTCGAGCGGCGGCAGCTCGGCGCCGGGGGTGAAGTCGCCGGGCAGGGACCTGTGTTCATGCATGGCCCGGACGGCCCGGCCCACCGTCTCCCAGTACCGGGAAAGGGCGGGGACCACTGCCGTATCGGCGTGCTGAAACCGGTCGGTTGTCTCAGTGCTGTTCATGTCCGACTGACTCCTGACTCTGCTGAGGAAGGAAGAAGAGGAAGAGGTGGGGGGCGAGCGGCGCAGGTTCATGTCCAGTGCTGCCGGAGCTTCCGGTACGCCTCGGCGAGCGGCAGGCCGGGCCGCTGGTCCGCGGCCCGCACCACGCCGAGAGCGGCGTCGAGGAACGGTGTGCCGTCCGGCAGAACACGCGGGTCGTGCTCGATACGGAAGATCAGCGGGGCGTCCATGTCCTGGACCAGCCGGACGCGCAGCGCGAAGCGCGCGGTCTGGTCCTCGGGCTCCATCTCCGCGGCCAGTTCGGGCGGGCAGGGCAGGACTCGCAGCCCGGCGGCGGTCAGCCGGCCGAGCGGCGGAAGGAAGTTGAAGACGGCGATCCGGTTGTCCTCGGTGGCCGGTGTCTCCAGCTCCCGCAGCGACAGGCCGTGGAAGGGGGGCGCTGCGGCATTGGCGCGGACGAAGCCCGCCAGCCAGTCGCCGAGCAGACGTGGCTCCTGCTGTGGAGGGACGGTGACGGCATGCTCGGCGAGCGGGCCGGGGACATTGAGCCAGTCGCGCCGGTGGCGGCCGTTGCGGAAGTAGTTGAAGGGCACGAACAGCGGCTCGGCTTCATCGCTCCAGGCGGAGAGGACCAGCTGGGTCGCGGCGAGCAGAAGCCGGTGCCGGTCGCTGCCCACCGTTTGCGCAAGCCGGTTGATGACGGCGAGGTCCTCGTCGCCGAGGGCCAGCTGTGCGGCGGCGTCGGTGCTGTACGAGGTGACCTCGCTGTCCTTGGCACCGGGGAAGCGTGGCCGTCGGTGTCCGTCCGCTGCCCTGTCGAGCGCCCTCTGCCAGTACGCCCGGGCGGCTGTCCGCCCGGCGGATTCGCCGAACTGCCGGGCGAAGGCCTGGAACGAAGGGAACGACGCCGGCGCGTGGGCGGTCTCACCCGCCAATATCGCGTACTGGTACAGCAGATGACGAATGATCAGTACCAGGGTGCGTCCGTCGGCGCATGAATGGTCGATGGCGATCAGCAGCAGATGCTCGTCGGGGCCGGTGCGGGCCAGCAGGAAGCGCGCGGCCGGATCGTCCTGGAGATGGAACGACGCCTCGGCGGCCTCCCGCAGCGAAGCCCGGATCACCTGGCGCGCCGGTCCCGGCTCGATCTCCTCCAGACGGGCCGGCGGGCGGCCCCGGTCCGGCACCCAGCACACCGTGCCGTCACCGCGGGCGCGCAGCCGCCCGCGCAGCACATCCACACCCTCCGTGGCCCGGCGCACGGCACGGCCCAGCAACGCGATGTCCAACGGGCCGCGCAGCAGCAGGAGTTCATGCACCGGCGGATAGCGGTGCCCCACCGGATGGCCGTCGGGCCCGAACTGAGCGCGCAGCAGCATCTCCCGTTGCAGACCGTACGGTTCGGCGTCCATCGGCTATCGCTCCTCGGCTGTGACGGCAGCTGCGGGCTCCGGCTCCGGCCCACGTGCCCGGCCGCTCAGCAGGCCGGGCGCGAGCATCAGCGCGGGACCTGCCATGACGAATGCGATCAGCGCGGCCAGACCCAGCTCGCCGAAGCCCGCCAGCGCTCCCGAGACCCAGACGCCGAGCACCAGGAAGGCATCGCACAGCGGGACGAGAAGGGCGAAGTAGCGTCCGGTCATCCGGGCCGCGAGCCGGCTCTGCACCTCGGCGTAGAAGACCACCGTGCCGACTGCCTCGAAAGCCCCCGCCAATGCCAGAACGACGATCGCAGGCGCCGGATGGTCCAGCAGCGGAAGCGTCAGCCAGCAGACTCCCTCGACCACATTCACCGTCATATAGACAGCGCCCTGCCGGTAGCGGCCGAGCGCGGCGGCGAGAAATCCTCCGAGCGAGGCCCCGAGACCTATTCCGGCGGCGAGATAACCGAACATCCCGGGAATGCCGGAGTAATGGTGGAGGGCATAGAGCGGGAGGAACAGTTTGCTGATTCCGAAGCCGAACATATATGTGAAGGAGGTGAGTGTCATCACCGCCAGGAAGCGGTCCTTGGTGACGATCCGCGTCAATTCCCGCACATTGTCGACGAACATCCGGCGCAGGGTGACGGCCAGCAGCGCGGCCCGCCCCGGCGGCGCGGCCACGGCAGTCGCCCGATCGTCCGGGGCTACGGGTGCGGGTGCGGGCATGCCGATCAGCAGCAGGGCCGCGACCAGGGAGAAGGCCGCGTCCGTGAAGAACAGCAGGGACAGCCCGAAGGGCACCAGCACACCGGCGACCGCGGGCCCGATCAGATTCGGCAGCCGCTCCGCCGACACCAGCAGCGCGTTGCCGCGCAGCTCGGACCCGGCGGGGACGGCCACGGTACGCAGGGACATCCGGGCCGGCACCCCGAAGGCGTACGCGATGCCGGAGGCGACGGCCAGCACCTGGACCTGCCACAGCTCGCCCGCGGCCGGCAGCAGCGGGATCACCAGGGCGCCGCCCAGCGCGCCGCCCATCGCATACCGGCGTGGGTCCGCGCGGTCGACCAGATCTCCGACCACGGCCCCGAACAGCACATTCGGCAGCAGCTCCAGAGCGAGCGTGAGCGCCGCCTGGAGTCCTGACCCGTACTGCTTGAGCACCAGCAGGGGCAGTCCGACGGCCGTCATGGTGGCGCCGAGTCGCAGGGCGAACAGGGACATGGCCAGTCGGAGCAGCGGCCAGTTCCGCAGTGACTCACGCATAGTGGCGCTCCTGTTGAACGATGCGGACGGCCGCTGCACGTTAGCGGGACGGTCTTGAGGACAACTGGAGGCGCAGCCTCAGCCCCAGGTGAGCACGGCGTTCTCGGAGGCCCCGTAGGCGCTGACACTCACCACTCCGCCTGCCTCGGGCTTCGGCGTCGCGTAGTAGCGTGCCCAGCATCCGCCGGGCCGGTTGCCGAAGAGCATCGGGCTGAGGACGGGGGCGACGTGGGCGGTGAACGTGCTGGTGCCGTCGGTGAGTTCGAGAGCGCAGGTGGCGGGCTCGACGTACTCCTGGACGATGCTGTCGCGGGCGGCGAAGGCCGCCTCGACCGCGTGGCGCCAGTCGGCGGGCTCGGTGTAGCGGCCGACGAGGACCTCGCGGCCCATCATGCCGATGGCCTTCTTGAGGACGAACCGCTCCTGCTGGGCCAGGAGCAGCGGTGGCAGCTCGTGTTCCTGACCGTGCCGGCGGGTGCGGCCGGGGATGGTGATTCGGGTCCAGGGAAGATGCCGTTCGGCGAGTCGGCGTTCGGCGCGGGTCATCCAGGGGCGGCCCTCCGAGACCAGCGCGAGGGCCTTCTTGTTGGCGAGCAGACCGCTGCTCTGGGGTGGCAGGAGAAGCAGCCCGGAGCGCTGCGCGATCCGCACCGGATCGACGCCGATGCCGCGTTCTCTCCAGTCGGCCGGGGCGAAGTTGCGCAGGCCGAGCGGGTAGCGCAGGCTGCCGGGGCGGCCGAGCGCCTCCGGCAGGCGGCCGGGCTCGAAGAAGTCGGCGGTGAAGCCGCGGCGGCGGAACTGCTCCAGTTCGCGCTCCTGGAAGCGGATGTCGGCAGTGTCGAGCAGATCCCCGGGACTTCCGATGATCGCGATCGCCCTGGGCAGCCGGCGGCTCGCGCACACGTCCTCGAATGCCCGCACCCGGGTCTCCAGCGGGTCGTATCCGAAGAAGCGTTCACGGTGGGTGTGCTGCCAGACCTCGGTCAGACCATGGGTCTCGTTCGGTCCCCCGAAGGTGCCGCTGACGTTGAACTCCAGCAGCTGCGGGCCTCTTTCCCCGATGACGATGTCCGGGCGGGCCATCATGGAGCAGTACGCGGTCTCGGTGTTGTCCTGCCCGGACAGCAGCGGATAGTCGTCCGGATTCGCGCCGAGCGCCTCGATACGGCCCGGCCAGCCGCCGTCGAGTGCGAGGACCGCCCGGCGTACCAGAGCCAGCAGCGTACGGGCGATGTCGAACAGCTCCTCGTACGACTGCTGCGGCACCACGAACGGCTGCGCCGGCAGCGGGCCGTCGAGCGGCACACTCAGCCCCGCCAGCTCCCGGTGCAACAGTTCATGCGTCTCGGCGGCGGACAGCCGCCGCAAGGACGCCGGATCAGGACGGTCGGTGTCCCGGAACCATGGGTGAACGGTGCCTCTCGGCGCGGACGCGGTGCTGGTCATGGCCCTCTCCTCACTCGCCGCTGCGCTCAGCGGACGAACTCGCCGCGCAGGGTGCCGGCGACCGGCTCCGCGAGGTCGGCCCCGGTGCCGGTGATGCGGTTCTCGCTGTCGACGAAGACGACCTGCGGGCGGTGGTGCTCCAGCTCGGAGTCGTGCAGCATCCCGTAGCCGATGATGATCACCAGGTCACCGGGGGAGACCAGCCGGGCGGCCGCCCCGTTGATGCCGATGACACCTGATCCGGGCTCTCCCTCGATGGCGTACGTGGACAGCCGTGCCCCGTTGTTGATGTCCACCACGTCGACCTTCTCGCCGCTGACGAGACCGGCGGCCTCCAGCAGATCGCTGTCGATCGTGATGGACCCGACGTAGTGCAGATCGGCGTGAGTGACCGTGGCGCGGTGGATCTTCGACTTGAGCAGTTCCCTGAACATCCGTGATTCCTCCGGGAGTTGGGGCCAGCGGGAATCAACTCCGGGAAGCGCGCCGCGAGCGGGAATCGAGCCCATTGCTATTTCTTTCGAGAGTAATTCTCCGCCCCGCTCCTTCTCCTTCTTTCTTCTGGACACGTATTCCTTCTTCTGTTTATTCTGTCATTCATCGCTGCACCGGGCTGAGTTCCGGGCTCTCGTGCGAAGAGCCGCAGGAAAGTTAGTCGGACGGTCTCGAGAACCACTGGAGACCCTCCGGCCGCCACCGGTTCCCGTCGGTCCCGCCCCGACATCCCTGTGCCGCGAGGAGACAGCTCGATGAGCCATCCGTCCATGCCCGTTCTGGAGTCGTTCACCCGCACCTGGCCCAACCTCGAAGCCGCGCACGAGAAGGCGATGAGGTCCGCCTCCGCCCTGTTGACCTGCCGTGCGGACCTGCTGTCGCTGCTGACACGGGTCGCCACCTACAGCAGTGCCCGCGATGAACTACTGCGTTCCGTGGGGGCGTTGACCGGCGCGCCCTGGGAGCTGGCCCGCAACTGCCCGCCCCAGCTGTCGCGGCTCTCGGTGTTCCTGCCGTCGAACAACATCCTCTACTCGTACGCGCTGTTCGGCCTGATCCCCGCGCTCTACTGCGACGAGGTGATCATCCGTCCCTCGGCGCGTGTCCGGGACACCGCGTATGCCGTGCACAAGCTGATCAGCAGCCGTCTCGACCCGGATCTCGCCCAGCGCATCAAGATGGTCGACGTCTCCCAGCGGCAGTTCAAGCCGATCTGCTCGGGGTCCGACGCGGTGGTCTTCACCGGTCAGCCCTCCAACGCCCATGCCGTGATGAAGTCCGTCGGCGACCGGCCGCTGTTCCTCGTCATGGGCTCCGGGCCCAACCCCCTGATCGTCGGCCCGCGCACGGACCCGGGTGCCGCCTGCCGGGCCATCCTGCGCGCCCGGCTGTACAACTCCGGCCAGGACTGCCTGTGCCCGGATGTCATCTTCGTGCACCGGCTGCGGCTCGACGCGATCGTCGAGCAGCTGCGCGCCGAACTGTCCGTACTCACCGTGGGCGCGCGCAGCTGGCCCGACACCGTACTGACCCCGCTGGTCTACGACGACGCCGCCGAAGGCGCGGCGGAATTCCTCGCCGAGAACGCCGACCACGTGGTCAGCGGCGGCGAGGTGGACCTGGAGCGGATGCTGGTCGAGCCCTCGCTGCTGGTGTTCCCGGAAGGCGTGGGCTTCCACCCGCCGGAGCTCTTCTCGCCGGTCTTCTGCATCGTGCCGTACGAGGACCCGGAGATGCTCCGCGAGTGGGCCCGCAGCCCCGAGGAGCTGGAGCGGGGCATGTATGTCTCGGCGCTGGGCGAGCCCCGGCTGACGGGCGAGACCCTGGGCACCGCCGTCATCAGCCGCAACGCCACCACACTGGACGCGGAGGACGGCAACCAGCCGTTCGGCGGCTACGGCGTGCACGCCAGCAGCATCCGGCGCGACGGGCGGCTGATCGGCCGGCCGCTGCTGCTGTCGGCGGAGGCAGGCCTGCGGCAGTCCGTCATCACCGGACCGCTGCGGTGAGCGTCGCGACCCAGGCGTACGACACCCACACGGGCGCGCAGGCGGGGTTTGCGCGGACGCTGGTGGCGGACGCGGGGAGGCCGGGACCGGGGACCGTACAACTCGTGACGCGTGTCCTTGCCGCTCTGGTGGCCGGGTCGGATCCGCCGCCGCGCGCTGCGCCCATCGTGCTCGCCGCGACCGACCACTGCCTGCGTGCCGTCGCCGAGTACGTCACGAAGTGCGAGGACACCGCACGGCGGCTGCGGCCCTCGGTGTCCCTGGCGCTCGAACCCTCGCTGCTGCTGGGCCGGTTCACCGTCGAGCAGGGGTGGGCCGCGCCGTGCTACGCCCTGGTGACGCCCGGCGGGGCGGGCGCGGGCGCGCTGCGCTGGGCGACGGCCGCCGTGCGCAGCGGCAGCGTGCCCGCCGCGGTGGTCTGCGAGGTGCTCCACGGTCAACTCGCCGGCCAGGAGAGCGTGGTGGCGGTCGCCGGGCTCATCGGGCGAAGCTGTGCGGCCACGACCGGCGTACGCACCCTCGCCGAAGACCTCGACGTCAACGCCCTCGACAGCGTGCTGCTGCGTGCCGCACGGGGCGAGGGGGCAGGGACATGAGCGGCATCCCCTCCGCCTGGCAACAGGCGGCCGACTGCCTCGCCGACGCGGGCTGCGAGACCGTCTTCGGACTGCCCACCGACGAACCGGGACTGCTGGACGCGGCCGACGCGCACCCCAAGCTGCGCGCCGTAGGGGTACGTGCCCACCGCGCCGGAGCCTGTATGGCGATCGGCCATGCCGTGGTCACCGGCCGGCCCGTGGTGCTGGCCCTCGGCGCGGGACCGCCGTTCGGCGACGCCGTCACCGCCTTGATCGAAGCCGACTCGCTGTGCGCGCCGGTGGTCGTGGTGACCACGCGAATCCCCGCCGAGGGGCTGGGCCGCGGGGGCTTCCAGGACGTCGACCAGGCGGCCCTGGCCGCTGCGTTCACCACGACGTATCTGCGGGTCCAGGACCCGGGGACGCTGGCCTGGGCGCTGCGCAGAGCCGTCCATATGTCGGTCAACGGGCGGCCCGGGGTGAGCGTCGTCGAGGTCGGCCACGAAGTGACCGAGGCCGCGATCCCCGCTGACGCGCCGCCGGGCTACGGACCCGTACGGCGGCTGCGCTCCGTACCGGAGGAGGCCGAACTGCGGCGCGCCGCCGGGATTCTGGCCGTGGCTGAGCGCCCGCTGCTGCTCCTCGGCGGCGGCGCCCGCGCGGCGGCGGCGGGAACCGCCGCCCTCGCGCTCGCCGAGCGCTGGGGAGCGCCGGTGATGACGACCGCGGCGGGCCGCTCCACCGTCCCCGAGGACCACGCGCTGGTCTGCGGCTCGGTCGGCCTGTACGCGACGCCGCCGCTGGAGACCGTCCAGTGCGGCGCGGACACGGTGCTCGCCGTGGGCAGCCGGCTCGAGGAGACCGCCCGCATGGGCTGGGACACCCTGGAGTCGGTCCGGCTGGTGCAGATCGACAGCGACCCGGCGGCGTTCGGCGCGGGCGTGGTGGAGCCCGCCGCCGCGCTGCTCGGAGACGCGGCCGCCACCGTGGCGCTGCTCGCCGGGCTGCTCCCGCAGCGCACCCCGGAACGGGAGGAGTGGCTTCGGACCGCGGCACACGCCCGCCGAACGGCACAGCTGAGCTGGTCCGCCGACGGCGACCGGGCCGAATCGCCCGCCCGTACCGCGCTGCACGCCCTCGCCGAGATCTTCCCGGAAGCCACCACCGTCCACGACAACGGCATGAACGACATCTGGTCGTACCACTGGCCGGTCCACCGGGTCGGGCCGCGCGCCCGGACCGTGGTCCCCGGCGAGCAGACGATGCTCGGCTTCGGCACCGCCGCCGCACCGGGAGTCGCTCTCGCCGCGGGCCGCCCGACCGTCGTGGTGTGCGGCGACGGAGGGGCCGAGATGGGCCTGGACGCCCTGCCCACCGCGGCCGAACTCGGCCTCGGCCTCGTCCTGGTCGTATTCGACAACCAGGGCTACGGCTGGCCCCGGCTGCTGCGCCACGAGCTGGACGCGCCCACGGGGCTGACCCGGTTCGCCAGGCCACTGCCCGTCGACGACGTGGTACGCGGCCTCGGCGGGCAGGTCGAGTCGCCGGACGGCGCAGCCGCCATCCCCGCCGCGCTCCGCCGGGCCCGGGACGCCGCCGCGTCGGGGTGTATCGCCCTCGTACGTATCAAGGTCCCCGACGACGATGTGCCGCCCGGCGTCAGGCGGCTGTTCCTGACCGGCGGAGAAGACGCGGGAGACCCGATATGAACGCAGCTCCGGGTCCCCTTGTCATCGACGGGAACCTCATCACCCCCACCGCGCTGGGCACCGCGGTCGAGCGGACCGCCAAGACCCTGAGCCGTGAACTCGGGCCCCCGACCGGCCGCCCGCCCCTGGCCGTGGGAGTCGACGCGACGACCGGCCCCGCCGTGATCGTCACGGCGCTCGCCGCCGAGCGGCTGCACGTGCCCCTCTTCCTGCGCGGCCACTCGGCCGCCGTACAGCACTGGCCACCGCAGGTCATTGCCGTCGCAGCCCCGAACGGGGGCGAGCTCGCCCCCGTCGTCACGGCGACGCCCCGCCGGCCCGTGGAACCACCGGCCCCCGGCACCGGTGCGGTGTTCTGGACCTCCGGCAGTTCGGGCACCGCCAAAGCGGTCGTCCTGTCCCGGTCCGCACTCGACTACCAGGCCGAGGCCACCGCCCGCCATCTCGGCATCGACGGCGACGACGCGCTGCTGCTGCCGCTGCCGCTCAACCACGCCTACGGATTCAGTGTGTTCGGCATCTGGCGCCGGTTCGGCGGTGAGCTCAATCTGCACACCGTGCTGCGTCCGGAGGCGGTCGCCGCCGATGTGAAAGGCCGCCGTACGACCTCGCTGGACGGTGTGCCCTTCCTCTACACGCTGCTCGCCAAGGCCGCCGAGTCCGACCCCGTACTGCGCGCAGGGCTGAGGGCGCTGACCGTACGGGGCTGCGGTGGCGCTGTCCTGCCCGCCACCGTCGCCGCGCACTTCCTCGACGTCGTCGGAGCACCCGTGCACGACGGCTACGGACTCACCGAGGCGGGCCCCAACGTGGCCCTGTCCTCGGCCGCGCACTCCCGTACGGGCACGGTCGGCAGGCCCCTGCCCGGCACCGACGTACGTATCGCCCCCGACACCGGCGAAGTCCTGGTCCGCGGACCAGGACTGATGACCGGGTATCTCGGCCGCCCGGACGAGACCGGGGACGCGCTGTCCGGTGACGGCTGGCTGCGCACCGGGGACACCGGTGCGCTCGACCCGGACGGCTACCTCAGCGTGCTGGGCCGGCTCAAGGACCTCATCATCGTGCTCGGCGAGAACCACGCACCGGCCACCATCGAGGACGTACTGCGCGCGGACGAGGCGGTCGCCGACGCCGTGGTGGTCGGCGTGCCCACGCAGAAAGCCCACGGCGACTCGGTGTTCGCCTTCGTCGAGGCGGCCGACCCCGGGCGTCCGCCGAGCGAAAGGGCGCTGCGCACCCGCTGTTATCAGGGTCTGCCGCCGCTGCTGAGGCCCCGTGTCATCCAGGTCGGCGCCCTGCCGAGGCTGCCCGGCGGCAAGGCCGACCGGCAGCGGCTGCGCCGGCTTGCCGCCACTTCGGGAGGAGCGCGCTGATGGCCCCGCGAACCACACCCGACACTGTGATCACCGGCATGGGCCTGATCACCGCCTACGGCGGCGGCACCCGCGCCTACTGGAGCGGACTGCTGGCAGGATCCCGGGCGCTGCGCCCGCATGCCGCCCTGGCCGCCGCGGGCTTCGAGCGCACGGTGACCGCGCCGGTCGCCATGGCGGACGGCGCGGCGCGCGGCGAGCGGCACGGCTCGCGCCGCAGCCTCCTGGCCCGGGTCGCCACCGGCCAGGCGATGCGCGAGGCCTCTCTGACCGAACTCGGGCCCGGAACACTGGTGGTGACGGTAGGTCAGACGCCGCAGGCCGACGACGCGAGGGAAAACGCGGGTGACGGCGCGGCGCCGCGCTGGGGACGGGACGAGCTCGCCGGCCCCTCGCCCGCAGACCTGCCCGGCATCTCCCCGCGCGCCGAGACCGTCTATCTCTCCCAGGCCTGCGCCTCCGTCTCCTTCGCCCTCGACTACGCCCGCACCTGGCTGCGCTCCGGCTGCGGCACGACCGCACTCGTCGTCGGCACCTGCGTACTCAACGCCTACGAATACGCGGGCATGGCCATCACCGGGGCGCTCAGCCCCACCGGCGCCCGCCCTTTCGACACCGCCCGCGACGGCACCAGCCTCGGTGAAGGCGCCGGAGCGCTCCTGCTGGAGACCGCGGCGGCCGCCGACCGGCGCGGTGTGCGACCACAGGCCGTTCTCGCCGGCGCCGCCGCCCGCGTGAACGGCCGCAGCCCGGCCGCCTCGGACGAGGAAGCCATCAGCGACTGCGTCCGTGCGGCCCTGGACGACGCCGGACTCGAACGCGTCGGCTACATCCACGCCCACGCCACCGGAACCGTCCAGGGCGACTCCGTAGAACTGGCCGCGCTGGAGGCCGTGGGCGCTCCACGCGGCTGGGAGGCCGTCCCCGTCAGCGGCCACAAGGGCGGCATCGGCCACCTCATGCACGCCTCGTCCGCCCCCGGAATCGCCGCTGCCCTGGGCTATCTGCGCACCGGCACGGCCCCCGGCACGCCCGGCCTCGACGCCCCGGAAGCGGCCGGCCGGTCCCTACGCCTGCTGACCAGGCCTCGTGAGCTGCCCGGCGCGCCCCGCAGCTGCCTCGTCAACAGCTTCGGTTTCGCCGGAAACAACTCCTCCCTCGTCCTGACCGCACCGGATGGGAGCACCCGATGATCCGCACGCTGCGCGCCCGGGCCGACTACGGCTGGCGGCACAGCGCCGAGCCCGCCGTGGCCCAGCTGCGGCGGCTGTACGAAGGCGAGTTGCGTGCCGCCCTGCCCCGCAGATCCGTGCACACCCACGGCGCGGACGGCGGACCCGGCGTCTTGTACACCGGCCCGCAGGAGATCGGCAAAGGGCTGCTCGCCCAGATCGAATGCCACAGCGGCAGCCCCGGCTCCCCGGCCGCCGCCGGACCCGAGCTGGTCATGGTCACCGCATCGGCCCGCCGACTGGCCGCACTGCCCGGCGACCGCTCGCTGCTGCTGCCGGCCCGCGTCCACCAGATCGTGCCGATCCGGGGCGACCTGGCAACTGTGCTGGCCGGCCGCAGCCGCCGGAATCTGGACAGATTCCGGCGCAACCAGCGGGTGGAAGGCTGGAGTTGGGAACACGCCGGAACCCAGGAAGACCTCGACTTCTTCCACCGGCGGATGCTGCTGCCGACCGTGCGCGACCGGTACGGCCCCTACGCCGTCAGCGAGGACCCGACCGTGATGCGGGAGTGCCTGCTGCGCCAGGGCCATCTCTTCTTCGTACGGGCCGGCGGCCCCGGCGGAGAGCGCATCGCGGGAGCACTGTGCCGCTGGGACGCACGACGGCGCACCCTGCGCTTCCGGCTCACCGGAGTGCTTGACGCCGACCCCGAGCTGCGCAGGGCCGGCGCACTCATCGCCGCCGAGTACTTCGTCTTCGACTGGGCGTGGCGGCACGGCGTCGCCGCGGTCGACCTCTCCGGCGGCGCTCCGTTCCTGTCCCGCCCGATCGTCCAGTACAAGATGCGGCTGAACGCCGAGATCGTGCCGGCGCCCACCCCCGTACGCCATCTCGGGACGTGGTTGCACATCGCGCGGGACAGTGCGGGGGTACGCGATTTCCTGGTGGCCAACCCTCTGCTCGCCACAGTGCCCGGCGGCGGTCTTGAAGCCGTCTACTTCCACGACCGGACGCGGCCCGTGCGGGAGGATGTGGCGTGGCGCAGCGCGGGCGTCGACCGGTTCCGCGCCGTGGACCTCGATGAATTCCTTTCCCCGCGGGCAAAGTTGGACGACGGGTCAAGCGGTGCTCCAGTGCTGCCTGTCACGGTTCTGGAAGGCCCGCCAATCGCAGGGCTTCCCAGCACATTCCAC
Organism: Streptomyces sp. NPDC060064; assembly: GCF_042736455.1. Classification (NCBI taxonomy): domain Bacteria; kingdom Bacillati; phylum Actinomycetota; class Actinomycetes; order Kitasatosporales; family Streptomycetaceae; genus Streptomyces; species Streptomyces sp. NPDC060064. The sequence continues at coordinate 22,231 of NZ_JBHWWF010000021.1, read as the reverse complement.
GAAGGAGGCCGACGGTGGCACACCGGACGCTCATAGTGGCTCGGATGGAGCCGGGCAAAGCCGGCGACATCGCCAAGATCTTCGAGGAGTCGGACTCGAGCGAGCTGCCCCACATGATCGGTGTGGCGAGGCGGTCGCTGTTCACCTTCCACGACCTCTACTTCCATCTCGTCGAGGCCGACAACGACATCAGCCCCCGTCTCTACCAGGCCCGCAGCCATCCCCTCTATGACGACATCAACACCCGGCTCGCCGAGTGCGTCTCGCCGTACGACCCGAACTGGCGGGAGCCCAAGGACGCGATGGCGCAGCCCTTCTACGTGTGGACCAAAGAAGGAGGAAGGATCCAGTGAGCGAGTTCACCCTGGCGGAGCTTGCCGGCAAGCTCCGCGAATGCGCCGGAGAGTCCGAGGGAATCGACCTCGACAGCGACGCGGTGCTGGACGTTCCCTTCATCGACCTCGGCTACGACTCGCTGGCGCTGCTCCAGGTGACCGGAGTCATCAAGCGCGAGCGCGGAGTCGAGCTCTCCGACGACGCCGTGGTGGAGGCAGAGACACCGCGCATCCTGCTCAAGATGATCAACGTCAATCTTCCTGAGGCGGCATGAGCACCGAAGATGCCATCGCTTCGGGTCTGGCCGGAAAGCGAGTGCTCATCACCGGGGGCACTCGCGGCATCGGGCGGGCGACGGCTCTGGCCTTCGCCCGTGCCGGGGCACAGGTGGTGGCGGGACACAGCAGGGACGGCGAGGCCGCCGAGTCGCTCGTGCGGGAACTGGGCGAGTTCGGCGCCGGTCATCGGACCGTACGCGCCGACGTCACCACCGCTGACGGAGCCAGAGAGCTCGCCGAGGCCTGCGAGGAGCAGCTCGGCGGGCTCGACGTCCTGGTGAACAACGTCGGCATCGACGGCCACGCCAAGTTCGGCGATCTGGATGCGGCGGAGTGGCAAAGGCTGTTCGACCACAATGTCACCTCCGCCTATCTGGTCACCCAAGCCGTGCTCGATCAGCTCACCGAGGGCGCGTCCATCGTCAACATCGGCTCGTCGGTCGCCCTGCGCGGCCGGCCGTTCAGCGCCCACTACTCCGCGTCCAAGGCGGCCCTCGTCGGCTTCGGGCGGGCGCTGTGCAAGGAGCTCGGGCCGCGCGGCATCCGCGTCAACACCGTGGCCCCGGGTGTGACCGAGGCCGAGACCGGAGGAGATCTGCCGCCGCAACTGCGGGAGCGGATCGCCTCGATGACCGCTCTGGGCCGTCTTGGCAGGCCCGAGGACGTGGCCGGGGCCGTGCTCTTCCTGGCGGGCGACGCCTCCCGCTATGTCACCGGTGCCACGATCACCGTCGATGGAGGAATCTGATGCCGTACGCAGCGATCACCTACCGGGTCAAGCCCGGGCACGAGGACGAGATCGCGGAGATCTTCGCGCATTTCACCCGGGTCGACACCCCCGACTACCAGGGCGAGGACGGCGCTGCCGCCGGGCGGCTCCTGGGCACCGGAGTGTTCATCAAGGACGACGTGATGGTGCGCGTCATCCACTACGAGGGCGACTTCGCCGCCATCGGCCGCCATATGGCCACCCAGAAGGGCGTGCACATCCTGGAGGAGAAGCTCCAGCCGTATCTGGCCGAGGAGCGTGACACCTCCTCGCCGGCCGGCTTCGCCGCGTACTTCCGCAACGCCACGATGCGGTCCATCGCGCAGCTCAGCGTCGACTCCCACCCGGCACAGGCCTGAGTGCCATGACCGAGGTGCTGGGGATAGCTGTTCTCCTCGGCAGCGGTGTCACCGCGGGGGTGCTCTTCGCCGTGGCGCTGAGCGTGCTCCCGGCACTCTTCGCCATGGAGACGGGCACCTACGTGTACGCGCACAAACTGCTGGGCCGCAACTGGGACCCGACCATGCCGGTCGTCGTCCTCACCTCCACGCTGCTGACCGCGGCGCTCGCCGTCATGGCCGACGACGGCGCCGCCCAGGTCCTGTTCACCGCCGCCGCGGTCCTGCTGCTGGGGGTCTCCGCCGTCTCGCACCTGTGCAACGTGCCGATCAACCGCAGGGTGAAAGCCGTCGAGAACCCGGACGAGCTACCGGCCGACTGGCAGGACCCGCGCCCACTGTGGCGCCGCTGGCACCTGCTGCGCACTCTGCTCGCCGTCATCGCGCTCGCGCTCAATGCCGCGGCGGTCACCGTGCTCTGACACGGTGACCGCCGCGGCGGTTCTGCTCGTACGTACGCTCAGCGCACCATCTCCATCTGGCCCATCATGCCCATCGTCAGATGGCCCATCAGATGGCAGTGGAACATGAACATCCCCGTGTACTCGGTGAACTTGATCTTTATCCGGGCACTCTCGCCGGGCATCACCGAGACGGTGTCCTTCAGCCCCGCCTCGCTCGGCCCGGCCGGCTTGCCATTGCGCTCCACGACCTGGAAGTGGTCCAGATGCGGGTGCAGGGAGTGCGGGATGGTGAATGCCACGTCCTTGTTCTCGATCGTCCAGATCTCGGTGGTGCCGAGCTTGGGACGGAAGTCGACGCGGTTGATGTCGAAGGGCTTGCCGTTGATCAGGTGCTGCTGGCTCTGCGGATCGAAGGACATCGCGAACTGCCGCTCCACCGTCGGCGTACCGAGGTCCGCCACCGGCCGGAGCCGGCCCGGCACACTGCTCGGGTCGTCCGCGCCGCGCACCACGTCGAAGCGCATCACCTCGGGGGCTTCGCCGGGATACGTCATCATCGTCTGCAGCACGATCTTCGAACCGACCGGGTACTTGGAGAAGTCGACGACTATCTCCTGCCGTTCGGCCGGCCACAGCTGCAGGATCCGGCTCGGCACCGGGGCGGGCAGCAGACCGCCGTCCGTGCCGATGTGCGTGAACTCGTCACCCTCGCCGAGCCGCAGCACGAAAGCCCGCTCATTGGACGTGTTGACCAGGCGGAAACGGTACTTGCGGGCGGCCACCCGGAAGTAGGGCCTGGGCGAGCCGTTCACCAGAAATGTCGGCCGCTCCTGGAAGCCGTGCAGGTCGTACACGAGCGTGCCGTTGTCCTCGATCTTGGCGTCACGCAGCTGCAGCGTGACGTCGTACTGCCCCTTGGGAAGCGGCAGCCGGTCCTCTTCGGGGTCGGTGAGCACATAGGTGGCGGCGGCGCCGCGGTAGATGTTCTCCGCATGCGCGTGGTGCGAGTGGTCGTGCACCCACATCGTCGAGGCCAGTTGGGTGTTGGGGTAGTGGAACAGCCGGCTCTTGCCGGGAGCCACCTCGTTCTTGGGGTGGCCGTCGGAGTGCGCCGGGACGTGCCCACCGTGCAGATGCATCGAGAACGGCACGTTCAGGGCATTGGCCTGCTCGATGACCACCGGCCGCCCGCGCCGCGCCACGATCAGCGGGCTCAGCGCGCCGTTGAACGTACGGACCGTGGAGGTCGTCCCGGGAAGGATCTCCACATCCGCTTCCCGTGTCGTCAGCCGGTACAGGTCGTAATCGGCAAGCCGGACCGGCCTCAGCGGCGGCGACACCTTCAGCGGCACGGTGAACGGGGTGGTGGCGTCCACGGTGCGCCTGGGCTGCGCCCCGAGAACGAGACCGGCGGGTACGGCGGCCAGAACACCGGCCGCTGCACCCGCCTTGAGCAGACTTCTGCGGTTCAGCACGGAATCTCCCTCAGTTCGTGGACTGGACTGTGGCGTCGCGTACGGACATCTGCGCCATGCAGGTGAGCAGGGACCGCTCGAAGGTGGCGACAAAGCCTTCGACGGTGTCCGTCGCACGTGGCCTGGTCAGATAGGGGGCGAGCTTCTCCTCGACCTCGCGCACGCCCGGCTGCGTCGCCATGTGCCGGGCGATGGCGCCCAGATCCCCCTGGTACTCGATGACGCGGACCATGGTGTCGTCGCGGATGAAGACGGCGGTGGCCAGAATCCGCGCGGCCTCCTCGCCCCCGTCGCCCTTGACGACGGGGGAGCCCACCCGGCGGAATCCGGTGAAGATCTCGGTGATCTCCTTCTCGTAGCCGGCCTTGATGTCGTACGTGATGGCGGCGAAAGGCATGGCTGCTCCCTCGATGGGTGCTGTGTCTCGCGCCATGGCAGGTCACAACGCTCGCCGTCGGCTCGAGCGTGAGTACACCGGGGCGTGGTGCAGGCACATCAATGCCTCTTCGAGCCGGTCTGTAGGAACGGCTGCGACGGTTCCAGCCACTGGACGGACCAGGTCGTTGAGGAGGCGGGCAGTGACCACCGAGATCACGCGCACCGTGCGGGTGCACGCTGACGACGTCGAGGCCAACACCCGGCGCGGCGGCGACATCCGGACGACGCTCAGCCCCAGGACAGTGGGGTGCACTTCCGGATTCGGCGGTGTGCTGACCCTGGAGCCGGGCGACTTCGTCACCGAGCACTACCACCCGTATTCCGAGGAGTTCCTGCATGTCGTCTCCGGCCAGCTGGAGATGACGATGGACGGCCAGCCGATCACGCTCGGCCCCGGCGACTCGCTGCTGGTGCCGATCGGCGTACGCCACCGGCTGGTCAACACCGGCACCGGGACGGCGAGCGGCGCGTTCCATCTGTCACCTCTGGCGCCCCGCCCCGAACTCGGGCACGTGGACACCGAGAAGGTCCAGCGGCCGCAGGAGTCCAACCCCCAGGTGGGCGGTGCCCAGTGAGCCGTAGGGCCGTCATCACCGGTATCGGTGTGGTGGCGCCGGGCGGGGTGGGCAGGGAGGCATTCTGGGACCTGCTCTCCGCGGGGCGCACCGCGACCCGCCGGATCACGCTGTTCGACCCCAGCGCCTTCCGTTCGCAGGTGGCAGCCGAGGCCGACTTCGACCCGGTGGCCGCCGGACTGAACCCGCGCCAGATCCGCCGCATGGATCGCGCGGCGCAGTTCGCGGTGGTCAGCGCGCGTGAGGCCGTCGAGGACAGCGGCCTCGACTTCGCGAACACTCCGCCCGAGCGCATCGGTGTGAGCCTCGGCAGCGCCGTCGGCTGCACCATGGGGCTCGAGGAGGAGTACGTCCTGCTCAGCGACGCCGGCCGGCACTGGCTGGTGGACCACACCTATGGAGTGCCGCATCTGTACGGCTACATGGTGCCGAGCACCCTGGCCGTCGAAGTCGCCTGGGAGGTGGGCGCGGAAGGACCCGTCGCCCTGATCTCCACCGGCTGCACCTCCGGACTCGACTCCATCGGGCACGGCGCGCAGCTCATCGAGGAGGGGACGGCCGATGTCGTGCTGACCGGCGCGACCGACGCCCCGCTCTCCCCGATCACCGCGGCCTGCTTCGACGCCATCAAGGCCACCTCGCCCAACAACGGCGACCCGGAGCACGCCTCCCGCCCCTTCGACCAGGACCGCGACGGTTTCGTCCTCGCGGAGGGCTCGGCGGTCCTTGTCCTGGAGGAGAAGGAGGCCGCCGAGCGTCGCGGCGCCCATATCTACGGCGAGCTCGTCGGCTTCGCGGGACGCAGCAACGCCTTCCATATGACGGGCCTGAAGGCCAACGGACGAGAGATGGCCGAGGCGATCAAGGTGGCCCTGGACCGGGCCCGGCTCGCACCGACCTCCGTGGACTACATCAACGCGCACGGCTCGGGCACCAAGCAGAACGACCGGCACGAGACCGCCGCCTTCAAGCGCACGCTCGGCGGCCACGCGTACAAGGTGCCGGTCAGCTCGATCAAGTCGATGGTCGGCCACTCGCTGGGCGCCATCGGCTCCATCGAGGTCGCGGCCTGCGCCCTGGCGCTGGACCGCCAAGTGGTGCCGCCCACCGCGAATCTGCGCACCTCCGATCCGGAGTGCGATCTGGACTATGTGCCGCTGACCGCCCGGGAGCATCGGATGGACGTGGTGCTCAGCGTCGGCAGCGGCTTCGGCGGCTTCCAGAGCGCCATGCTGCTGGCCCGGCCGGGCATGGTCGAGTACGGGAGGAGCTGACGGTGAGCGCTGCCACAGCACAGGCCCCGGTCATCACCGGTCTCGGCGTCGTCGCGCCGACCGGGCTGAGCGCCGAGGCGCACTGGACCGCCGTCCTCGGCGGGACACCGGCCATCGGCCGGATCAGCCGCTTCGACCCGTCCGCGTACCCGGTGCGGCTGGCGGGCGAGGTGCCGGACTTCGTCACCAAGGAACAGGTGCCGAGCCGGCTGATCGCGCAGACCGACCGCTGGACGCATCTGGGGCTGTCCGCGGCCGAGGCGGCCATCGCCGACGCGGAGGTGAACCCGGCCGAACTGCCGGAGTACGAACTGGCCGTGGTGACCTCCAGCTCATCCGGCGGCACCGAGTTCGGCCAGCACGAGATGGAGAACCTCTACCAGCACAACCCCGAGTGGGTCGGCGCCTACCAGTCGATCGCCTGGTTCTACGCCGCCACCACCGGCCAGGTCTCCATCCGGCACGGGCTGCGCGGCCCCTGCGGAGTGATCTGCTGCGAGCAGGCCGGCGGTCTTGACGCCATCGGCCAGGCCCGACGGCTGATCCGCACCGGCTCCCGCCTCGTCGTCACCGGCGGGACGGATGCCTCCCTGTGCCCGTACGGACTCACCGCGCAGCTGTCCACGGGCAATCTCTCCACCGTTCAGGACCCCGCCCGCGCCTATCTGCCCTTCGACGCCGAGGCATCCGGCTATCTGCCCGGCGAGGGCGGCGCGATGCTCATCGTCGAGAGCGCAGAAGCCGCCGAGGCCCGCGGCGCGCAGAAGATCTACGGCAGGGTGCTCGGCTACGCGGCCGGCTTCGACCCGCCGCCCGGCTCCGAGCGCCCGCCGTCGCTGCGCCGCACCATCGCCGCCGCGCTCGCGGACGCACGGCTCGAACCCGGCGCCGTGGACGTGGTGTTCGCCGACGCGGTCGGCGTGCCCGCGGACGATCTGGCCGAGGCCGAGGCGCTCGCCGAGATCTTCGGCGCGCGTGGCGTCCCCGTCACCGCACCCAAGACACTGACCGGCCGGCTGTACGGCGGGGGCGCGCCCCTCGACGTCGCCACCGCGCTGCTGTCGCTGCGCGACCAGGTGATCCCGCACACCGTGGGACCCACCGCGGTCGCCCCCGGACACGAGATCGACCTGGTGCTCGGCGAACCGCGCCACCAGGAACTGCGCACCGCGCTCGTGGTCGCCCGCGGGCACGGCGGCTTCAACGCCGCGCTCGTCCTCGGGCGGGCCGACTGACCACCGCGCCACACCGACTACCGGCAGGAGGCCGCCATGGCGGGACACACCGACAACAGCATCGTGATCGACGCGCCGATGGGCCTGGTCTGGGACTTGACCAATGACCTGAAGTCCTGGCCGCAGCTCTTCAGCGAGTACGCGTCCGTCGAGGTGCTCGAGGAGGAGGGCAAGGAGATCACCTTCCGGCTGACCATGCACCCGGACGAGGACGGCAATGTCTGGAGCTGGGTCTCCAAGCGCATCCCCGACCCCGAGACCAGGACCGTCCAGGCCTTCCGGGTCGAGACCGGACCCTTCGAATTCATGCGCCTGTACTGGGAGTACACCCAGGAGGACGACGGCGTACGGATGCGCTGGGTGCAGGACTTCCATATGAAGCCCGAGGCCCCGGCCAGCGACGCCGGTATGACCGAGCACCTCAACCGCAACACCGGTATCCAGATGAACCTGATCAAGCAGAAGGTCGAGGCCGAGGCCGCCCGCCGGACCACGGCTGGCTAGGAGGCATCAGGTGATCGCCCTTCTGGTCCCCCTGGTCGTCCTGGTCAACGGACTGGCCGCCGGAGTGCTCCTCGGCACCCAGCTCGGCGGCTGGCCGCTGCTCGCCGCACTGCCCGCCGACCGCTATGTGCACGCGCACTCCTTCTTCGCCACCCGTTACGACCCGGCGATGCCGCTGTGCCTGCTCGGGACGCTGATCGGCGATGTCGTACTGGCGGTGATCGCCCCGGGCCAGGCGGTCCGCGCCCTGTTCATCACCGGCGCCGTGCTCGCGGCCGCCACCGTCACCATCTCGCTCACCAAGAACGTCCCGGTCAACAAGTGGGTACAGACGCTCGATCCGGACAATCTGCCGGACGACTTCGAGGCCAATGACCCGCGCTGGAACTGGGGCGCCTGGAACCAGCGGCGCAGCGTGCTCACCGTGCTTGCGCTGCTCGCCAACTGCTCTGCCCTCGCACTGTTGCTCTGAACTCTTCCGGAGGAGAACCATGGATCTCGGCCTTACGGGCAAGAAAGCCCTGGTCACCGGCGGCACCCGAGGAGTCGGCCGAGGCATCGTACGGGCGCTGGCCCAGGCCGGCGTCGATGTCCTGACCTGTTACCAGAACTCCAGCGACGCCGTCACATCGCTCGAGAAGGAACTCAAGGAGACCGGCGGCGACCACCATGTCGTCAGGGCTGACGTCGCCGATCCGGCCGATGTCACCGCGCTGCTGGCGCAGGCCAAGGCGCACTACGGCCGCCTCGACCTCGTGGTCAACAACGCGGGCGCCATCAGCCACATCCCGTACGCGGAGCTGCCGTTCGACGAATGGCGGCGGATCATCGACACCAACATCACCGGATCCCATCTGGTGATCCAGAACGCCCTGCCGCTGCTGCGCAGGGGCTCCTCGGTGGTCACCATCGGCTCCAAGGCCGTCGAGGCCGGCATTCCGCTCCGCTCCCACTACACCACCACCAAGGCGGCCATCGTCGGTCTGAACCGGTCCCTGGCCAAGGAGTTCGGCTCCAAGGGCATCCGCTTCAACGTCGTCGCACTCGGCGTCATCGAGACCGAGAACCTGCACAAGATGCCGGCGGAGCAGCAGAAGCTGATGATCGAGCGGTACAGCGCCAAGACGGCGCTGGGCAGGCTCGGCACCCCCGAGGAGGTGGCGGGCGCGATCCTCTGGCTTGCCAGCGATCTGTCCCGGTACGTCACCGGGGCCACCATAGGCGTCGACGGGGGGATCTCCTGATGACCAACGGCAACAGCAACGACAACAGCAACCGCAACAGCTCAGGAAACGAAGGCGCGTTCCGGGTACTCCTGCGGATGGAGATCAACCCGGGCCTCGAGGCGGACTTCGAGAAGGCCTGGCGCGGCAGCACCGAGGCGGTCACCGGCCACCCCGCCTGCCTGGGCCAGTGGCTGTCCAAGGACACCGCCGAGGAGAGCGTCTACTTCATCGTCAGCGACTGGACCGACGAGCCCGGCTTCCGCGAGTTCGAGTCCAGCGAGGCCCACCTCGCCCACCGCGAACGGCTCCACCCCTACCGCGGCAAGGGCTCGTTCAACACCATGCAGGTGGTGGCGCACATCCAGGGCAAGGCCTCCGCGCATGCCGCGTGAGGTACGGGTCCTGGTCCACCAGGCGGCCCACGACGACGAGCAGCTGGAGGCGGTACGCGCCGCGTACCACCTGGTCAGCAAGCGACTGGCGGAAGTGCCCGGCATGCTCGGCAACGAGCTGCTGCGCTCACCGCTGGACCCCACCTCGCTCGTCGTCGTGAGCCGCTGGGCCGATCTGGCCGCGTTCCGGCGGTGGGAAGAGGGCGCCGGACACCGCGAGGACACGGCACCTCTGCGCCCGTACCGCGACACCCGGCTCGCCGTGCCGTTCGGCATCTACGAGGTAGAGGCGGCCTACTGAAGGGCTAGTAAGAGATGACCACCACGGTTCAACCCGCAGCCAACGCCACCGCCGGCGAGCAGGTGGCATGGGTCTCCTGCTCCGGCTGCCGCTCACTGGTCTACGGCAAGCGCTACGCGCGTCTGCTGCGGGTCTGCCCGGAGTGCGGGGCGCACGCCAGGCTCGACGCACCCAGCCGTATCGCGCAGCTCTTCGACTCGAGCAGCACACAGATGGTGCCCGTACCGGCCACCCAGCTCAACCCACTGGACTTCGTCGACCAACAGCCGTACGCGGAAAGGCTGCAGCAGGCCAGGGCCCGTACCGGGCAGCAGGACGCCGTGCTGGTGGTCCGCGGCCGGATCGACGGACGGCCGCTCGTCGCCGCCGTCATGGACTTCCGCTTCTTCGGAGGCAGTCTGGGGGTGGCGGCGGGTGAGGCGATCACCACGGCCGCCGAGACCGCGCTGAAGGACCGGGTGCCGCTGCTGATCGTCACCGCGTCCGGCGGAGCGCGCATGCAGGAGGGCGCGCTCTCCCTGATGCAGATGGCCAAGACGAGCAACGCGCTGGCCGAGCTGGACGAGGCCGGACTGCTCACCGTCACTCTGGTGACCGACCCGACGTACGGCGGGGTAGCCGCCTCCTTCGCGACGCTGTCCGACGTGGTGGTCGCGGAACCGGGCGCCCGGATGGGCTTCGCCGGACCGCGGGTCATCGAGCAGACCATCGGACAGCAGCTTCCCGCAGGCTTCCAGACCGCCGAATTCCTCCTGGAACACGGCCTGGTGGACGATGTCTGGCCGCGTACCGAACTGCGCGCGCGGCTCAGCAGACTGCTCGCCGTGGCCGAGGAGCCGGGCCCCGACTGGGGCGCAGGCGAGGAGGACCCGGTGGTCCGCGACAGCCAGCTCCTGGACCAGCTCCCGGCCTGGGACTGCGTCCAGCTGGCCCGTGAGGCCGGCCGGCCCACGGCGCTCGAGCACATCGGCTACTGGCTGGACGGCTTTGTCGAACTGCACGGCGACCGGGCGGGCGAGGAGTGCCCGGCGATCGTCGGCGGCCTCGGCCGCCTCGACGGACTGCCCGTCATGGTGATCGGCCATCAGAAGGGTCACACCACGGCCGAACTCGTCAGCCGCAACTTCGGTATGCCCTCACCGGCCGGATACCGCAAGACCGCCCGGCTGATGCGGCTCGCCGCCAAGCTGGGCATTCCTGTGGTGACCCTGATCGACACCCCTGGCGCCTATCCGGGCCTCACCGCCGAGGAGAAGGGCCAGTCCAACGCCATAGCGGAGAACCTGCGGCTGATGGGCTCGCTGTCCGTGCCGGTGGTGGCCGTGGTGACCGGCGAGGGCGGCAGCGGCGGAGCGCTCGCGCTCGGCGTGGCCGACCGGGTGCTGATGTGCGCCAACGCCACCTACTCGGTGATCAGCCCGGAGGGCTGTGCGGCGATCCTCTGGAAGAACGCGGCCGAAGCGGCGGTGGCTGCTGACGAACTCGCCCTGGACGCCGCCTCGTTGCTACGCCTCGGCGTGGTCGACGGAGTGATCCCGGAGCCCGAGGGCGGCGGACACAAGGACACCACCGCGATGAGCGACGCCGTGCGCCGCGCGGCCGTTGTCGCGCTCCGCGAGCTGCGCGGCGTCACCGCGTCACCGGCTTCGCGCCGACGGCGCTTCCGGGCCTTCGGACTGGCCCACGACCTGGAATCACGGACGTGACCAGGCCCCACGGCAACGGTACATACGACGGCAGATACGACGGCAGGTTCTACGGAGAGAGACCGATGAGCGAAGTGACCAAGGAGAGCCTCGGCACCACCAGGACCGGCGATCCGCTCGCCGGTCTGGACTACGACACCAGCGCGCTGGCTCTCACCGATATCTGCCGCAGCATCGCGGACGTCGTACGAGTCGGCACCAGCCACCCGCGCCGGGTCCGGGTGGCCCTGGGTGCGGCCAGCATCGAGGTGGAGTGGGAGGAGGGGCAGGCACCCACCGCCCGCGAGCCCGCCGCCGCGCCGGCCAACGATGAGGAGTCGGTCGACGGATACCACGAGTGCGCGCCGCTGGTCGGCACGTTCTATATCGCACCCTCACCCGGCTCCCCGCCCTTCGTCCGCCCCGGCGACCGTATCGAGGTGGGCCAGCAGCTCGGCATCATCGAGGCGATGAAGCTGATGAACCCGCTCGAGGCCACCAGGGCGGGACGGGTGGTCGAGGTGCTCGTCGACGACGGCACCTCGGTCGAGTACGGACAGCCACTGGTGCTCCTCGACCCCGAGGACTCCGTGAGCCCGGCCGGAGAGGGATGACCATGGCCTTCGACACGATCCTGATCGCCAACCGGGGCGAGATCGCGCTGCGGGTGATCAGGACCTGCAAGGAGATGGGCATCCGCACCGTCGCGGTGCACTCCACCGCCGACAAGGACAGCGCACACGTACGGGCCGCCGACACCGCGGTGCAGATCGGCCCCGGTATGCCGCGCAAGAGTTACCTCTCCGCGCCCGCGGTGATCGAGGCCGCGCTGCGCACCGGGGCCGACGCCGTCCACCCCGGCTACGGCTTCCTCTCCGAGGACCCCGACTTCGCCGAGATCTGCGCCGACAACGGACTGGTATTCATCGGCCCGCGGCCCCAAGTGCTCTCCCGCCTCGGGGACAAGGCCGTGGCCAGGGCGCTGATGACGGACGCGGGACTGCCCGTACTGCCGGGCAGCCCCGGCACGGTGGACAGCGCTGCCGAAGCGACCGACCTCGCCGGCCGGATCGGCTTCCCGCTGATCATCAAGGCCGCGGCGGGCGGCGGCGGGCGCGGAATGACCGTGGTACGCCAGCAGAGCGAACTGCTTCCCGCCTACCGCCAGACCCGCGCCACCGCGCAGGCCGTATTCGGCGACAACCGGGTCTACCTGGAGCGCTTCTGCGACAGCGCACGCCATATCGAGGTCCAGGTACTCGCGGACGGCCATGGCACGGTTCTGCACCTCGGCGAACGCGACTGCTCTGTGCAGCGCAGGCACCAGAAGCTCATCGAGGAGAGTCCGGGACCCGGCCTGCACAAGGAACTCACGGCAGCGATGGCGCGTGCCGCGGTGCGCGGCGCCCGGGCGGTCGGTTACACCGGCGCGGGCACCTTCGAATTCCTCGTCCACGACGAGGGTTTCTCCTTCATGGAGATGAACTGCCGTATCCAGGTGGAACATCCGGTGACCGAGGCGGTGTTCGGGGTCGATCTCGTACGCGAACAGATCCGCGTCGCGGCGGGGGAGAGCCTCGGCTTCTGCCAGGAGGACCTCGCCCCGCGCGGTGCCGCCGTCGAATGCCGGGTCAACGCCGAGGACCCGGCCCGTAACTTCGCGCCCTGTCCCGGCACGCTGGAGGAGTTCGTGCCGCCCGGCGGCCCCTTCGTGAGGGTGGACACCCACGGCTACGCGGGCTGGCGGGTGCCCTCGCAGTACGACTCGCTGCTCGCCAAGGTGATCACCTGGGCGCCCCAGCGGGACCAGGCGCTGGACCGGATGGACCGGGCGCTGGCCGAGTTCCGCATCGCCGGCCCCGGGGTGCACACCACCATCCCGCTGCTGCGGGAGGTCATCGCCGACCCGGTGTTCCGGGACGGCAAGCACGACACCTCGTTCCTCGACGCCCGGCCCTGACACCGGGACGCCCGCAGGCCCTGACAGCGTGCTGTCAGGGCCTACGGGCGTCGTGCGTCGGGACTCGTCGGCGGTCGAGTCTCACCAGCCGACGACGGTGTCCCGGCGGAAGAGAACCCCTGAAGGGCCGTCATCGGGGAGCGTCGCCGCACGGGCGACGGCTTCGGCCGCGGCCTCGGGCGACTGTGCGGCCTCCGGCCGCATACGGGTGCGTACGAGCCCGGGGTTGACCGCGTTGACCAGGACGCCCGAGCCCTCCGTCTCCTTGGCCAGCATGACGGTGAGGGCGTTCAGCGAGGCCTTGGAGACCGAGTACGCGGGGCACTGCGCGGCGATGCCGATGGTGAACGTGCCGGTGCCGCTGGAGACATTGACGACCCGGCCCCAGCCGCGCCGCACCATCGCGGGCACAAACGCCTGCGCGATCCGCCAGGACCCCAGCAGATTCACTTCCAGGGTCCGCTCCACCAGATCGAGCGGGATCGCGGAGGGCGTATTGCCCCAGTCCAGCTGTACGCCCGCGTTGTTGACCAGGATGTCGACAGCTCCCGTTCCGGCGGCGGCGCGCGCCACGGAGTCCGGGTCGGTGATGTCCAGGGCGACGCCGGACGCGCCGTCGCCCAGAGCGGCGGCGGTCTTGCGGGCCGCCTCCTCGTCACGCGCGGCGACGACGACGCGATGGCCCTGAGCGTGCATCAGGGCCGCGACCGCCAGCCCCAGTCCTCGATTGCCGCCGGTCACCAGCACGGTGCGGGGAACAGTAGCCATGACAGGTGCCTTTCCGGGGTTGGGACGACGAAGGGAGGGCCCGGCACCCCGGACAGGGGTGCCGGCCCTCCCACGTACCAGCTGGGTCGATCAGGTGGTACGGGAGAGCAACTGGCCCACTGCGGCGGCCAGTTCACCTTGCGGATCGGCGACGGAGCCCGCCGAGCGCCAGGCGACGAACCCGTCGGGGCGGACCAGGACGGCGCCGCCCGCCTCGATGCCGTACGTCTTGGCCACCCCGTTGCCCGGCGCGACGATCTCCGCGCCAGGACCGCCGATCCGGTGCGCGGTGAGCGTGACGCCGAGGTCGTCGGCGACGGCCTTCGCCGCATCCGCCCATGCCTGCCCGCCCTCGGCGGTGATGACCACCGGAGTCCGGCCGTACAGATCGAGCACGGAGATGCTCTTCCCGTCGCGCTCCAGCTCCAGATGCGGGGCCCGCGTGCCCGGCTCCCCACTGAGCTGCTGCGGCGACACGGGCGGGCCGGGGCTGTAGCGGTAGCCGAACACCGTGGTGCCGTAGGCGTCCGCCTGGTCCTGGCCCTCCCCTTCGTCGCCCGTACGCTCCTGCATCATTCCCAGGGCCTGCTGGAGCGTCATCCAGGCGACCGGGTGGCGCTCCGCCTGGTACGTGTCGAGCAGCTCGGGACCGGCCTCACCGTCGAGGACAGCCGCGAGCTTCCAGGCGAGGTTGTTCGCGTCCTGGATGCCCAGGCTGGCCCCGAACCCGCCGGTGGGCGGCACCAGATGGGCCGCGTCACCGACCAGGAAGACCCGGCCCTGACGGTAGTCGCGGGCCACCTGCGCGCCGATGACGAAGCTGAGCCACTTCGCCCCGCCGGCCGGCAGCTGCGCAATGATCCCGACCTCGAGATCGGGTTCTCCGATCGCGGCCCGCACCAGCTCGACGGCCTTCTCCTCGGTGATGTCGTCGAGGGTGTCCCCGGGCGGCATCCCGGTGGCGAAGATCCACCGCTTCTTGCCGTCGTGCGCGAACAGGATCGTCGACGGCGCCGGCTTGTCGAGGTAGCAGACCCCGACGGGACGGCCCCTGGCTGCCTTGCTCAGATCGGCCTCGAAGAGCACCGACACGGTGGTGGCGAACTCGCCCGGCCCGTCGGACTCGATGCCCAGCGTGTTACGGATCGGGCTGCGGCTGCCGTCGGCCGCCACCAGATACTTGGCGCGGACCGTGCGCTCGGCCCCCGTGCCGGTGTCCTTCAGGACGGCGGTGACGCCGCTGTCGTCCTGCTCGAAGGAGACCAGCTCGGTGGAGAACGCCAGCTCCGCGCCGAGTTCCCCGGCGCGCTCGCGCAGCAGATGCTCCAGCCGGTCCTGGTCGATCGGCGCCCACTCGCAGGGGCTGACCGAACCGCTCGGGTCGGGCTGGTCGGTCGGACCGCTGAAGATCTCCTGTCCCGCCAGGGTCTCGGCACGGATCATCAGCAGCTTGCTGAAGTCCGTGGCGAGGCTGGCCTCCGACCACAACCGGTCCTCGAGCCCGACCTGCCGGTACAGCTCGACCGTACGCGGATTGACACCACGCGAACGCGGGTGGCTGAGGGTGTCCGGGTGCCGCTCGACCACCAGCGAACGTATCCCGTGCCAGCCGAGGAAGACCGCGGTCGACAATCCGGTCACCGCACCTCCGACGACGAGGACCGGGACCTCCTCAGGGGTCTTGCTCATTGACGGATTCCTTTCCTCGGGGCGTGACAGCCCGACCGGACCGCGCTCACGCGGCCTTGCGGCAGACGACGACCGTGTCGTAGTCGCTGAGCGGGGAGACCTCGGTCGATGCGAAGCCGGCGTTCTTGGCGTGCGCGAGGAGTTCGGAGGTCGGGTACTCGGAGCCACCGTCGGTGACGAGCAGCATGTCCAGGCTGATCACCAGGTTCTCGACGTGGTCGGGCTCGTCGTCGAGCATCCGGTCGTAGACGATCAGCGCACCGCCCGGGTTCACCGCCTCGAACGCCTTGGCCACCAGCTCACCGCGCTGCTTCTCGTCCCAGTCGTGCAGGACGTGGCCCATGGTCACCACGTCCGCCTTCACGGGCAGCGGGTCGGTGAAGAAGCTGCCGCCGTGGAAGTGGACCTTGCCGGTCAGGCCGTAGCTCTCCACGTGCTCGTCGAACAGCGGCTCCATCGGGGGCAGGTCGAAGACATGGCCCTCCAGGTGCGGCTGGTTCTTCACGATGATCGAGCAGAGGTTGCCACGGGCGCCGCCCACGTCGAGCACCGACGTGGAGCCGGACCAGTCGAACTTGCCGACCAGCTCGGGACCGACGACATGCGTGAGGGCGTCCATCATGTGCACGAACTGCTTGAGGATGTGGGGGTTCTCGACGACCACGTCGAAGTGGCTTCCGGACTGCTGCTCGCCGGTGCGCAGCGCCTCGCCGAGCCGGCCCCAGGCCGGGTACAGGTTGCGGTTGGAGCGCTCCAGGAAGCCGCCCACCCAGGTGCGCTCGCCGCGCACCAGGTAGGTGTCCGCGCCCTTGGCGTTGCGGTACCCGCCGTCCGCACGCTCCAGCAGGCCCAGCGACGTCAGCAGGTTCAGCCAGTCGCTCAGGCCCCGCCCGTGCAGTCCGAGCTCCTTGCGGATCTCCTCCTCGGTGGAGGCCCCCTTCGTGTGCAGCGTGGTGAACAGATCCAGTTCGACTGCGGTCAGCAGCGCCTTGGCGTCGCAGAACGCGTTGCTCAGCCGGATGATTCCGGCCGACGTGCTGACATCCGGGCTGGTTTGCGTCATGCGCAGGACTCCTTCCAACACGGCGCATGGCCTGGCGCCAGGCCGCTGTGGCGGAGAATCCACGCCGCGGGTTGAGGTCACCTCAAGGGGGACTGGGGCAGCCGCCTCACCGCCGCATCTCCACTGCGCCTCAAGTCGGCGTGGCTACTCATTTTGGGTGCCGTGGAGGGATCCCGGCGGAAGCCCAGCTTGCCCAGAGGGGATATGCATGTATGACGTGAAGATCCCGGTGCTGATCGTCGGTGGTGGTCCCGTCGGCCTGTCCACTGCACTGTTCAGCGGCCGGCGTGGAGTACGCACGATGCTCCTGGAGAAGAGGGACAGCACCTCCATGCTGCCCCGCGCCCCGGGCCTGCAGGCCCGGACCATGGAGCTGTTCCGCGCGGCGGGACTCGGCAAGGACATCCGCGCGCTCGAAATGGGTGACTCCCATGCCTACTTCGAGGGCGGGATCATCAAGGTCGAGACGTTCTCCGACATCGACAACGCGGAGCTGCTGGAGTCGCCGTCGCTGGACGGCGAGACGGTGAGCCCCGAGCGTGTGATGGGCTGCGGCCAGGACCGGTACGAGAAGGTACTGGTGGCCAAGGCCAAGGAGTACGGCGCGGACGTCCGCTTCAACACGAAGCTGATCTCGTTCGAGCAGGACGCCGACGGCGTCACCGCCATCGCCGAAGAGGGCGGCAGCGGAAAGCGGTTCACCATCCGCGCCGGCTACCTCGTGGGCGCCGACGGAGCGGGCAGCCGCATCCGTGAGGCGCTCGGAGTCAAGCGGGTCGGCCGCGGCACGGTGTTCAACGCCCTGAGCATCTACTTCCGGGCGCCGGAGCTGGAGACGCTGCTCAAGGACACCAAGTTCATCCTGTGCTACGCCTCCGCGGGCGGCACCCTGATGGGCCTGTCGCGGCTGCACGGGTGCGACCCGTGGCTGGCCGCACCCATCTACTTCCCGGAGAAGGGCGAGAAGCCCGAGGACTACACCGACGAGCGGTGCATCGACATCGTCCGCCGGGCCTCCGGCAAGGACATCGACGTCGAGATCATGGACAAGGTGCCGTGGCAGGGCGCCCAGCTGGTCTCGGAGACCTTCCGCGCCGGCCGGGTCTTCCTGGCGGGGGACGCCGCCCATGTGCACCCGCCGGCCGGTGGGTTCGGCGCCAACACCGGTATCCACGACGCGCACAACCTGTCGTGGAAGCTCGCGGCCGTCCAGCACGGCTGGGGCTCCGAGGCGCTGCTCGACACCTATGACGCCGAGCGCCGTCCGCTGGGCACCGCCATGTCGGAGCAGGCGCTGGTGCGCAACCGCATCCGGCACGGCTACTCCACCGAGCAGGACCGGGCCGACTTCGTGGACGACGTGATCATCACGCTCGGCTACCGGTACCGCTCCACGTCCATCGTCGGCGCCGAGGGTACGAAGGTGCTCACGCCGCACCTGGAGCTGACCGGCGAACCCGGCACCAGGGCCCCGCACGTCTGGCTGGAGCGGGGCGGCGAGACGATTTCCACGATCGACCTGTTCTGGGACTCGTACGTGCTGCTGACCGGGCCCGACGGCAGTGCCTGGGCCGAGGCCGCGGTGCCGATCGCGGAGAAGCTCGGCATTCCGCTGCGTACATACGCGATCGGACCGGACGAGGAGCTCAAGTCCACCGACCGCGACTGGGCGGAGGTCTACGGCGTGGGCCGTGGCGGCGCGGTGCTGGTGCGGCCGGACGCCTTTGTGTCCTGGCGGACGGCCGGGGGAGGCGACGATCCGCAGAGTGTGCTCGCGGATGTGCTCGCCCGGGCCTCGGGCGCCGAGACCGCCGCCGTACCGGCTCCGTGAGAGGAGGGGCGCAGATGACCGGACACGAAGCAGGCGCTGCAGTGCATCCCGGCGCCGTGCTGGCGCAGGCGATGGCCTTCCAGCCCGCGCGGCTGGTCCTGACGGGCATTGAGATCGGGCTGTTCACGGAGCTGGCGAAGAAGCCGGCCACCGAGGACGCGATCAGGGAGCGGCTGGGCCTGCACACACGGGGCACCGACCACTTTCTGGCCGCGCTGGTCGAACTCGGGTTCCTGGAGCGCTCCGACGGCGGGGAGTTCTCCAACTCCCGGGCGGCGCAGCAGTTCCTGGTACCCGGCGACGAGGGGTATCTGGGCGGCTTCCTGCGGATCGCGGGCCAGGTGATGTACCCGGCGTGGGACAAGCTGGGCGAGGCGCTGCGCACGGGTGCCCCGCAGGCCGCCACGTACACCGGCGAGGACATGTTCGGCGAGCTCTACGAGAGCGACGAGAAGAAGGACGGTCTGGTCGGCATGGCGGAGGACGCCAGCCGCCCGCTGATCCCGGCGCTCACCGAGTCGTTCGGATGGGCGAAGTACTCCTCGGTCCTCGAACTCGGCGGCTGCCGGGGCAACGTACTGGCCGGGCTGGTGAAGGCGCATCCGCATCTGGATGCGTGTGTCTTCGACCTGCCGCAGCTGGATGGGGACTTCACCGCCCATATGTCCGCCATCGGCATGGCGGACAAGGTCCGCTATCACGGCGGTGACTTCTTCGCCGATCCGCTGCCGCAGGCCGATGTGCTCATGATCGGGCATGCGCTGGTCGACTGGAACGACGAGCAGCGCAAGCAGCTGGTGAAGAACACCTTCGCCGCGGTGCGTCCCGGCGGGGCGTTCCTGGTCTGGGACCCGGTCATCGTCGATGACGACGAGAGCTATCTGCGCAATCTGATCCGCAGCCTGAACCTGCAGCTGATGACGCCGCACGGCAAGGGCTACCGGTTCGAGCAGTGTGCCGAGTGGATGCGGGAGGCCGGCTATGCCGAGGTCACCCGCACCTCACTCGGGCACGACGTCACTCTGGTCATCGCCCACAAGGACTGAGCGGTTCGTGGGGGAGTGGGGTCACGACCGGATCCGGTCGAGGTGCCGCTCCTGCAGCTCCCGGCTGCTGCGCATGAAGTCCAGCAGCAGTTCCAGCTGCTCGGTGGTGTAGCGCGCGACATGCCGGAAGCCGTCCTGCGCGAGCGGGCCGAAGAGCTCCGCCACGGCCCGTACGGCTTCCGGTGCCGGCCGCACCACTGACTTGCGCCGGTCCCTGGGATCGGGGGAGCGGGTCACGTAGCCGAGCCGGTCCAGGCGGTCCAGCAGGGCCGTGACACTGCCCGTGGTGAGTCCGAGCGCCGCACCCAGTTCGCTGGGTGCGGCGCTTTCGCGCTGCATGAGGATGTCCAGGCAGTGCAGATCGGTGCGGTTGATCCCCAGCCGCTCGGCGGCCGCGGCGTCGAAGGAGTCGACTGCTGTCTGGAGCGCGCGGATCTCGCCGGCGAGCTCCTGCTGAAGATCTTTTCTCTTATCGCTTGACATCCAAGTAACTCGACCTTCAAGATAAATATCGATAGCTTGGCAATCAAGATAGTCGAGCTCCAAGAGAAGTCAAGATCGGGTCGTTGCCCGGGTTCCAGGAAGGAACACTGCGATGAACACCCAGCACACTGTCTCCACGGTCAAGACCGGCACTGCCGGGACGGAGGAAGCCGCACGAATCGAGGCGTACTACACCAATGAGAAGCGACTCGGCCACTGGACCGTCGCCCGCACCATCGAGGTGACCGCCCGCCGCAGCTCGGTCCAGATGGACCTGCGGTCCGCCGAAATCCCCAAGGGCGACATCGAGGTCCGGATCGCCGGCGAGCGCTCCATCGTCAAGATCCTGGTGCCGGACGGCACCGTGGTCGACGAGTCGGAGCTGGAGTACGTCGGCCGCTCCAAGGTCAAGGACATGCAGCGGCACACCGCCTCCGGCGGCCGTGTCCTCCGGCTGACCGGTGTCCTCAAGCGCAGCGAGGTCCGCATCGTCCGCGGCGGCGTGGCGACCCTCACCGCCATGTTCTCCCGTGAGTTCGTCGACGACTGCCGTACGGCACACCGCGACGGCACTGTGCCCACCGTCCACGCCCCCGAGAGTGTCCGCGAGGGAACCCCGAGGGATGCCCACTGATCCCTCAACAGGGCCTTGAGTGTGCCCCCTTAGCTTCGGAGCAGCGGCTTCCGGGTCCCCCCGGCAGCTCTCCGCAGGCTAAGGGGGCATGCGTATGACACCTCATCAGGTTCAGTCTCTGTTCATCGGACTCGCGGCCATTCTCGTGCTCAGCCGGGTCCTCGGCGCCGCCGCGCGCCGTCTGGGGCAGCCACCCGTGGTCGGCGAGATACTCGCCGGGATTCTGGTGGGGCCCAGCCTGTTCGGCGGCGCCGTCGCCGAATTCCTCTTCCCCACCGACATCCGCCCGCTGCTCGCCGCACTGGCCAACCTCGGCCTGGTCCTGTTCATGTTCGTCATCGGATACGAACTCGATCTGGCCCTGATGCGCGGCAAGGAAAAGGTCGCGGCGAGCGTCTCGCTCTGCTCGGTCCTGCTGCCGTTCTCCCTCGGAGTGCTGCTCGCTCTCCACCTGAGTAGCAGTCACCACACCGGGAACCGGACCGGGTTCGTGCTCTTCCTGGGCGCGGCCATGTCCGTCACCGCCTTCCCCGTGCTCGCCAGAATCCTGGCCGACAGTGGTCTGGCCCGGACCAGAATCGGCGGAATCGCGCTCGCCAGCGCGGCTTTCGATGACATCGTGGCCTGGTCGCTGCTGGCCGTTGTGGTCACGGTCTCGGGCGGCGGCGGGCAGTGGGCCATGCTGCTCGCGCCGGTCTATCTGGCCGTGATGTTCTTCGCGGTCAAGCCAGGTCTGCGGTGGCTGTTCGACGAGCGCCGGGGCAGCGGCCGGATCACCGCCGACCGGCTCATCGTCGTCCTCGGCGGCCTGATGCTGTCCTGCTGGGCCACCGAATGGCTCGGGGTGCATTTCGTCTTCGGCGCGTTCCTGTTCGGCGTCGTGATGCCCCGCAGCACCAGCGAGCTGGTCCGGATACAGGTCGTCGACCGGTTCGAACACCTCAGCCGGCTGCTGCTGCTCCCCGCGTTCTTCGTCGTCGCGGGCCTCAAGGTCGATCTCTCCCAGACCGGTCTGAAGGGGCTCGGCGAGCTCGGGCTCATTCTGCTCGTCGCCATCTCGGGGAAGTTCATCGGCGCCTTCGTCGGAGCACGGGCCAACGGCGTGCCCGCGCTGCAGAGCGGAGTTCTCGCGACCCTGATGAACACCCGCGGACTCACCGAGATCGTCATCCTGACCATCGGGCTCCAACTGGGCGTCCTCGATGCAGGGTTGTACGCCCTGATGGTGGTCATGGCCCTGGTGACCACCGCGATGGCCGGACCGCTGCTGCATCTGCTGAAGCGGCGCGCCGGCGGCTCCGAAGCAATCGGCGACTACGCCGAGAGCGCGGCGGAGAGCGAGGTGGACAAGCAGCGGCCCGTCGCGCCGGCCGGCCGGCCCGCGGGCTGAGCGAACACAGCAGGAAACAGGAGGGTGCGCCGGCCGCGCCCGGGGGCCCGCCCGGGGGGGGCGGCCCGGCCCACAGC